>DATBXT010000203.1:0-13219 GCA_036514115.1 Gemmatimonadaceae bacterium | reverse complement strand
CGACGCTTGTCGACGTTACGGGGCTGGTCATTTATTTCTCGGTGGCGTTCGCAATTCTGCATGGGACACTGCTCTAGAGCGTAACTGCAACTGAACGGGTGCGAGCAGCGAGCAACTAACGGCTCGAGCAGCGGAGTTCAGTACGTCGTGACGTACTTCCGTGGCGTGATGGCCAATGCTTGTGCCCTGAATGGCGTTAGAGACGTCCCGACGTCGTGAACTCTCTCCTCGCACCATTCGTTACTCGCTGCTCGCACCCGTTCAGTTGCCGTTAGGGCTATAGCAGTGTCCCATGCAGAATTGCGAACGCCACCGAGAAATAAATGACCAGCCCCGTAACGTCGACAAGCGTCGCCACGAACGGGGCGGACGCGCTCGCGGGATCGAATCCTATTCGCTTTAACAGAAACGGCAGCATCGAGCCCGCCAACGACCCGAAGGCGACGATTCCCACCAACGCGAACCCGACGGTGATCGCCAGCAGCATGTAGTGCGGGCCGTAGTTGAAGATGCCGATGTTCTGCCACAGCACTATTCGAACAAACCCAATCACGCCGAGTATCGAGCCGAGGACCAGACCGGTGGGCAGCTCGCGCATGGCGATTCGCCACCAATCGCGGAGTCTCAGCTCCTGCAGTGCGAGCGCGCGAATGATCAGAGACGTCGCCTGCGACCCGGAATTGCCGCCCGAGCTCATGACGAGCGGAATGAACATCGCGAGCACCGCGGCGCGCTCGATCTCTCCCTGAAAGCGCTGCATCGCCGTAGCCGTCAGCATCTCGCTCACGAACAGCGCGCAGAGCCAACCGGCGCGCTTCTGGATCATCTGCCCAAATCCAATTTCCATGTACGGCGCGTCGAGCGCTTCCATACCGCCGAACCGCTGGACGTCCTCGGTGGTCTCTTCGACCAGCGCGTCGATGACGTCGTCAACGGTCACGATCCCCAACATCCTGCGCTCATCGTCGATCACCGGAATGGCGAGCAGGTTGTATTTCGAGATCAGGCGCGCCGCTTCCTCGCGATCGATGTCCGCGGTTACCGTCAGCGGTGGCCGGCGGCTGCCGACTTCCAGGACGTTGTCTTCCCTCGCGGCCGTCAACAGCTCGCGCAGCGACACGACGTGCACCAGAGCCTGGGTGACCGGATCGACGATGTAGATCGCGTAAATGGTCTCTTTCCGGCCGCCCACCTCTCGAATGAGGACGAGAGCCTGGTGCACGGTCCAGTCGGACGGCACGCTCACGAATTCCGTCGTCATGATCCCGCCGGCAGTCTCCGACGGATATTCCAGCAGCTTCCCGAGAGACGCGCGAGTCGCCTCGCTCACCGTGCCCAGGAGCCTCGCCCTGTCATCGGGCGGAACTTCGCGGAACAAGTCGGCCTGCTGATCGGATGACATCGCCTCGATCAGCGGGCCGACCTTGCGCGGCTCGATGCGCTGGATGATCGCGCAGCGGTGGCGGGTGAGCTCCGGCTCATCGAACACGTGCACCGTCAGGTCGAAAGGCAGCGCCGCCATCACCTTGGCGGCTGCTTCCGGCGGCAGCTCCTTCAATGCTTCGGCGATATCCGGAGCGCGCAGCTCTCCGAGCGCCTCCTGCAATTCCTCGGGATCGCTGTGAACGAGATACAGGAGCTGGGCGACGGTGTGCGGCGAGATCTCGATCATCAGGAATCAGCGGAGTTAGAGAGCACCAGGTGGTAGCTTGGAAGTACCGCGGGTTACATTGGAAACCCGTCCATACTTCTACACAGGAAACGACTTAGTCCCGGGAGGCGTTTCGTTGTTTTTCGGCACGAGAGTCCGTTGGTGGCTGATGGCGCTGGAAATCAGCGTCGCTTCAGGTGCGACCTCCGCCCGGGCGCAGAGCTCGTATCGAAACCTCGACGCCGGGTTTCCCGTGCGGGTGGAGGACGCCACGGCAACTGAGCGGTACTCGCTCGATCTGGACTTTCTCAATTTGCGCTACGACGAGCTCTCGAACCTCCGCACACGCTTTCAGTACGAGCCGCAGGTATCGTACGGGATCCTCCCGCGAACGGAGGCGTGGGTGCGACTGCCGATCTTTTACCGCGAGCGCGACGCGGCTCCGCGCGCCGGAGTAGCCGGTGTTGGAGCAGGCGCGATGTACCAGTTCAATCTCGAGACCCAGCACCTGCCATCGTTTGCCCTGGGCAGCGAAGTATTTCTTCCGACCGGCCCGCACGCGTTACCGGCGTCATTCTCACTGAGAGGTATGGCGACGCGAAGTTTTTCTCCAGGCCGCGTCCACCTCAATGGCAGCATCGCGACGTACTCCGTCCGGGCCGGTCCGACACTGATCATCACATGTCCGCCCCAACCCGTTCCCGGATTCCCATGCGGTGGATCGCCGCTGCCGCCGCTCGATGGACCGTGCGCGATCGGACCAGGGGCGGGCCTCGCGGCTGCGTTCAGCTGCGCCGCGCAGCCGGCCGAGCTTCCGCAACGGAGCGCCGTACTCGCTGCGCCCGGCGACATAGAAAAGCACAACCACTGGTTCCTCGGCATGGGGATGGACAAAGCATTCCCTCTCTCGTCGACGTTGCTGCTTGCTGACTTTTTTGCCGAGAAGTTCGAAGGGATTGGGCGAGAGACCGACCTGACCGCGGAAGTCGGCGCGCGTCATCAGCTGACGCCGCAGGCCGTGATCGGAGGCGCGTTGGGCCGCCATTTCCGCGGCGCGGGTTTTTCGACCTTCATCACTCTCGGAATGACGATAAGCCACGCGCTTCAGCTTTGAGACCGTGAAAGTCGCTCGGCTCGCTTCGAAGTTGTCAGCGCACGCAGTCGTCATCGCCGGCGCGATAGCAGCCGCCTGCGCGCGCGGATCCGCCAGCGCCGGCGCGTCCGCCTACTACGACCAGTCGTATCTGTCTGCATCGCACAACTGGGCGTTCCGAAACGCTTTTCCGCGCGTCGACGCGCTGTTCAACGGCTTCGACTACGGGCACGCCAAACTCTACGAGACGCTCTGGGATGATCCCCGCGCTAACACCGCTGTGCTCGACGAACACGAGTTCGGTTTCATTACACGCAAGCTCCTGCGCCAGCCGCCGAAGGTCGCGCTGGATGAGGGAGCGATAGCGCCGGAGTGGGAAAAGCTGGCGCCCGAAGTTGCGGCGATGTTCGATTGGGCTCACATGCTCCACCGGCAGATCTACGACGTCTGGACCGACGATCGTATTGCCCCTGCCGCCAAGGACGCACACGTCGCTGCACTGCTCTCCTACTACAAGTCGCGACGCAATCTGGCGTTCAGCTCCCAGCCGAAGCACATGAACCTGATGGAAGGTCAGTCGTACTCACTGGCTTTCCGCAGACGCTATCCGAAGTACAACGGATTGATCTGGTCCTACCATTGGCTGCAGATGGCTGTCTACGAGGCGCTGCTCGCACCGGGTGGGACGCAGCAGCGCAAAGAGAACATCGACGCCGTGGTGGCAAAGTTCTGGACGATGCTCGACAGTGCCCCAGGAAAGCTGCCGACCGTGATGCCGCAGTCACCCGAGGTCGCGCCCGTCTTCTCGGCGCGCTACCCAGAGGCCGCAATCATCTTCGACAACCTTCACTCGCTACACGACGTCGTCTCGGATATCCTCGCCGACTCGTCCGTCGCTCGCAGCCAGAAGCGTCGCACTTTGCTCGAGGCCGCTGCTCGCTACCGCGATGACAGCTCTTCGATCATCAGTGTCGAAGACTGGAAGGCGATGGCCGGGGCGATGGGGCTCGCCAACATGGGCGGCCCGGCGCTACGTCTGCCGAGCCGACTTGACGGCGCCGACGATCGCCAGCATCAGCCCTGACGCAACGACAATCGCTGCTCCAGTCGGCAAATCCATCTTGTAGGATGCCCACAGACCAAGCAAGCTCGCTGCGGCTGCGACGACCCACCCGATCGCCAGACGCTTCATCCAGTCGACGGCCAGGATCGTTCCGCAGACCGCGGGCACGATCAGATAGGAAAACGTGAGCAACACGCCGCCCAGGCGGACAAAGCTCACCACTACCAGCGCGAACGCCGCGTAAAAAAGGAAATCCCAGAGCCGCACGCTCAGTCCCTCAGCGAAGGCGCGCTCCGGATCGGACGAGATCAGTACGAAGCGCTTGTGAAACGCGCCGTAGAACGCGCCGAGCGCCGCGAACACCAGGACCCGCTGGCCGATCTCCCCCTGCGTCACATTGAGAATATCGCCCGTGAGCAGATGCTCGAGCTCCTCCTTCCCCCCCGCCACTCGGCTGAGAAGAAGAATCACCGCTGCCGCGGCGACCACGAACGTGATACCGATAATCGCTTCCTGCGGCACCGCCGCCTTCCTGGTGTTGCGCGTCCAGCTGAAGAACGCGGCCCCGAGAAAGGTGACGGCGAGTGAGATCCAGAACGTGATTCGATCATCGAAGTGGTATCCCATCAACAGGGCGACGCACGTGCCGAGCGTGGCCACCTGCGCCAGCGCGAGATCGACGAAGATGACCTCGCGCCTTACTACGTGCAGTCCCAGATAAACGAGCAGTGGCGGAAACAGCAGGCACGCGACGAAGGGCCACTTCATTACCTCCCAGACCACTTGCCAGTCCATGCTCATTTCTGGGCTCCGAGGCCGGTGGCGATTGCGCGAATCAGGTTGTCCATGTTGTCGAACCAGCTGGCCGTGTCGCCCTTGGTGCCTGGCTGCTGCGGAGCATCGATCACCGTCGCGCCCGTCTGTCGCGCCACTGTTTCCGCTGTCTTTCTGTTCTGGAACGGCTGCACCAGAATCACCTTGACATTATTCCTCTTCATCTCCCCGATCACCTGGGCGAGGTGCGCCGGCGAAGGAGCGATACCGGGCTTCGGCTCCAGCTCGTCAACGACGTTCAAGCCGAATCGCTGCGCCAAATACACGAAGTCACGGTGATAAGTAACGATTTTCACACCGCGATAAGAGGCGAGCTCCTTTTGCCACTCAGCCTGCTTCGCATCGAGCTTCGAGTTGAACTTCGCGAGATTCGCATTGTAAGTCGAAGCCGATTTCGGATCGATCGACGCGAGGTGAGTCGCGATATTACGCGCCACGATTTTGACGTTCACCGGGTCGATCATGAAGTGGGGATTGCCCAGGGAGTGAATGTCTCCCTTCGACCGATCGAAGCTGGTCGGGATCTCCAGCAGTCTGATTCCCTCGGACGCAACGATGTGCCCGGGTGCTCCCGCGGCGATCTTACCGTTGCGAGCATTTTCCATCAGCGGTGGCAGCCAACCGAGCTCGAGCTCGGCACCGCCTTCGATCAGCGCATCGGCCCGATTCAGCGTTACGATGAAGCTGGGCTTGGCATCGACGAAGTGGGGATCCTCCGTCGGCTTGGCGAGCGCTACAACGTTCACGCGGTCTCCCCCGATCTCCTTAGCCACTGCGGCCAGATCGGGAGTCGTCGCTACGACTCGCAACTGCGCCGTCACCAGCGAGGGCACAAAAGCAAGTGCGCCAATCAGAACGGCGCGGGGTTTGAAAAGATTTATGGGTTTCATTTTCCTGAGATTCCTCTGGAGATTTAGAATTTGTGCGCGGCGTGCGCGCCGATGAGAAACTGGAACTGGAGCCAGACCGAGCTGTCATTGCCGAGCTCGTGACGATTATCGTAGTTGTACTGGAGACGGAAGCTCGAGAATTCTGTCGGATACCATGTGATGTTCGGTGAAATACGCGACTGATCGCGGCGAAGCTCGGATGCGAACGCGCCTTCATTTCCGCTGGCGACTTCGCCCCGAATGCCCGCCACAATGCGCGGCTTGATTCCCCACAGCAGCTGCGCGTACCAGCCGTTGTCCGTCAAAGTCTCACTGGGGAGCGTGATCAGTGGATCGGCTTCGGATTCACGCTGCTCCGCATCGTAGTGACGCCACATTGCCTCAGTCTGCAGCGACAGGAACGGAAAACCGGCCTGGGCGGCGGGAGCCTTCCACTTCCAGTATGCATCGACGCCATAGATCCGGGTCTTTGCTGACGGTCCGGAATTGTTGGGGCCGAACGCAGCGGAAGCACCGAGCACTATCGTCTGAGTTTCCGTCAGGTCGAAAGAAGTGTTGATGCGAGGTGCAATCAGCAGGTCCGATGCGCTTCCCACGACTTTCTGGTCCACGACGCCGCCGTGGATCTCAGGCGAATCGGGAGATCGAAAGCTGGACGTCGTACCGCCCGTGGCGTTGGCGACCGTGATCAGCGCCTCGGCATAAAACGGGGTCGGCAGCAGCCACGAAAGCCGTGCGCCCTGACTGCGCAAACCGTCCGGACCGAACATCCTCACCAGCACAAGCGGCGCGTCGACAAACGCCCACGCGTGAGGATGCTGGGGATTCTGGCGCCCGAACTCCGTGAAGAATTGTCCGAACTTCAGCTGAAGATTTGCCGGGAGAGAAGTCGTGAGTGCATACGCTTCCTCCAGCTCGATCCCCGTCTCTCCCGCTGAATCGATCTTGAGAACGATGTTGCTGAATCCCTTGAAGTACGGATCGACTGCGCCATCGAGAGAAATTTCCGCGTTCGGGATGGTGAAGCCGCGAACCTTGGGATCGTGATCCCCGCGCTCGAGGGCGCCAACGTCGGACGCGCTCGACCACCCTGCATCGGTGAGAGCAACGAACCCAATGTTCATGTACCCGCCCGACGCCCGGGGCGCCTGGGCGCCGCCACTACTCGTGTCGGCGGAGGCGCCGCCGAGCTCGCTCTCCAGCTGCTTGACCAGCGCGATAGAATCCGCGCGCGCGATGCTATCCGCGCGAGCGATTGAATCCTGTTTCGATTTAGGCGCACCTACCTGGGCGCGCGCGAGGCCCGGTACTGCGAACAGCGTGAGCGCGATTGTAAACCGCGTGATGTGCATGATCTCCCCAGAGAATGTTTTTTACCACAGCCCTACTACTGATTCAGGCTTCTCTGGGTGGTGCTCGGCAGGAATTGGAGAGGCGTTGGGGACCGTTCCGCCGGTCCACAGATGTACTGGCCCAAACGTGGCGCGCGAACTCGCCCGTGGGCACGGGCTGCGAGACCGAGCTTGGGGTACCCTGAGCAGAGATAGCGGTGCACGCGAGGCACGTTGCTTCATTGTGGCCGTGATGCGCGTTCGTTCCGCTCTGCTCGGCATGTATGACCGCGCTTGCTTCATCGCGTGCGAGGCCGAGATAAGCGCCGAGTAGTCCCAGCTGACCGACGACGGCAAGCAGCCCCGCCAGCAAACGCAGGCGTGACAGTGGGCGTCGAGTCGTGGTAAGCGCGCGATCCATTTCGACTTAAGCTTACCCCGCTCGGGCCAAAAGGGTAGCACTCAGTTGGCGTCCATGGCATTTTTCCATGTTCCATGAAGCGTGAAGATGCCCTCGACTACCACTCCTCCGGGCGCCCCGGAAAGATTGCCGTAGTCCCGACCAAGCCGCTCAACAACCAGCGCGATCTCGCTCTCGCCTACTCCCCCGGAGTAGCGCTCCCCTGCCTCGAGATCGAAGCCAATCCCGAAGACGCGTACAAGTACACCGCTAAAGGAAATCTTGTCGCGGTTGTGACCAACGGTACGGCAGTGCTCGGTCTTGGAAACATAGGCGCGCTTGCCGGGAAGCCGGTGATGGAAGGGAAAGGGAACCTATTCAAGCAGTTCGCGGACCTCGATGTGTTCGATCTCGAGGTGGGGTCGGAAAACCCGGATGACGTGATCAAGTTCTGTCAGCTGCTCGAGCCCACCGTCGGTGGGATCAATCTCGAGGACATCCGGGCCCCCGATTGCTTCTACATCGAGGAGACACTGCGGAAGACGATGAAGATCCCGGTCTTCCACGACGATCAGCACGGGACAGCGATCATCTCCGGCGCTGCGCTCCTCAATGCACTCGAGATCGTCGGCAAGAAGATCGAGAAGATCCGCGTCGTCTTCTCCGGTGCCGGTGCCGCGGCCATATCCACCGCCGAGCACTACGTGCGCCTTGGCGTTCCCCGGGAGAACATCCTGCTCACCGACAGGCAGGGCATCGTTTACGAGGGGCGACCGGGCGAGCTCGACCCGTACAAGGCGAAGTTCGCCAACAAGACCAAAGCCCGCACCATCGCCGACGCGCTAGTTGGCGCCGACGTCTTCGTTGGGCTTTCCGTCGCCGGAGCGATCACGGGTGAAATGGTGGCGAAGATGGCCAAGAAGCCGATCGTCTTCGCTCTCGCCAACCCCGAGCCGGAGATATTGCCCGACCAGGTTCGCGCGGTCCGCTCGGATGCGGTGATAGCCACCGGCCGCAGCGATTTCGCGAACCAGGTAAACAACGTCCTCGGCTTTCCGTTCATCTTCCGCGGAGCAATGGACGCCCGCGCGACCCAGGTCAACGAAGAAATGAAGATGGCCGCGACTCGCGCACTGGCGGCCCTGGCAAAGGAAGATGTGCCGGACAGCGTTTCACGGCTGTACGGATTACGCTCGGTCAAGTTCGGCCCGGACTATCTCATTCCGTTCCCGTTCGATCCACGGGTCCTGCTCTGGGTCGCTCCGGCGGTAGCGTGGGCGGCAGTCGCCAGCGGCGTCGCGAAAGAGATGATCGACCTCGAGAATTACCGGGAACAGCTCGAGGCGCGGTTGGGCCGCGCTCGGGGCATCATGCGCGGCATCATCAATCGCGCGGTGCGCGATCCGAAGCGGATCGTTTTCCCAGAGGGCGAAGAGCCAAAGATCATGCGCGCGGCGAGGATGATCCTCGACGAGGGTATCGCGTCGCCGATCCTTCTCGGACAGCGCGAGACCATCGAGCGAGTCGCGGACGAAAACCACATCTCGCTGCGCGACATCCCCATCGACGACCCCGGGAAATCGGACAAGCGCGACAAGTACGCCGATTACCTGTGGCAGCGCCGTCAGCGGAAAGGCCTCAGCCACGGCGAAGCGCACCAGCTGCTGTTCAACAACAACTATTTCGGCTCGGTGATGGTTGCGTGCGGTGACGCAGATGCCCTTCTCGCCGGTGTCGGAATGCACTACCCGGAAACCATTCGCCCCGCATTACAAGTCATTGGCCCCCACCCCAAAGCCGAAATCGTGAGCGGGCTCTACATGCTCGTTTTCGAGAAGCACGTTATCTTCTGTGGGGACACGACGGTCAACATCGATCCGAATGCCGAGCAGCTGGCGCAGATCGCTTACTCGGCGGGAAGAATCGTTCGCAACTTCGGGATTCCACCGAAGATCGCGATGTTGTCGTTCTCCAACTTTGGATCGGTTCGCCATCCGGAAGCGGAGAAGGTCGCCAAAGCCGTCGCGATTCTGCGCAAACGCGACCCGGCGCTGGTGGTCGATGGCGAGATGCAGGCGGATACGGCGATGGACGAGACCATCCTCCACAATGCGTATCCGTTCAGCGTCCTGAAGGAGCGGGCAAACGTACTGATTTTCCCGAACCTGAGCGCCGGAAACATTGCTTACAAGCTTCTCCACCACCTCGGCGGAGCGACCAAGATCGGGCCGATTCTGCTGGGTATGAATCTTCCCGTGCACGTACTGGAACAAGGCGCCGATGTACAGGACATCGTGAACATGGCCGCGGTAGCGGTCATCGACGCACAGCAGCGCATCAGTGAGAGGAAGGCACGGGATGGCAACTGAAATAAGGCCGCGACATAAATCGATGCCGCACGAGAGCTCCACCGACCTCAGAGCGCAGGGTCTTTCTCCGCGCGGCGAGGTCCATTGGAATTTGATTGCGCCCGAGCTTTTTCAGGCGGCGGCGCGGCGTAATGAGGGTGAGTTTGCGGACATGGGTCCCTTCGTGGCGGTCACCACGCCCCATACCGGCCGGTCCCCGAACGACAAGTTCGTCGTGAGAGAGCCTACTTCCGAAAAAGATATCGACTGGGGAAAGGTCAATCAGCCGATGACGCCGGACAGCTACCGCCTGCTCTTGAGCGACGTAAAGCGGCATCTGAACGACGCAGCGGAGCTTTTTGTCGAAGACCTGTATTGTGGGGCCGACCCATCATACCGGTTGTCGGTCCGCTACATCTCGCCCAACGCGTGGCATATGGCGTTCGTGCGAAACATGTTCATCCGGCCGGAGCTCACCGACCTGCCTACGTTCGCGCCGAATTTCACGGTTCTTCACGCTCCGGAGCTCCAGGCGGACCCGGCGCGACACGGGACCAGGTCAGGGACATTCATTGTGCTTAACGTCGCCGAGCGCACCATTCTGATCGGCGGAACGCGCTACGCGGGTGAGCTCAAGAAAGCGATGTTCACAGTGATGAACTATCTCCTGCCGAAGCAGGGTGTGCTGTCCATGCATTGCTCGGCGAACGTCGGCAAGGACGGTGACACCGCTCTGTTCTTCGGACTCTCGGGCACGGGTAAGACCACACTGTCTGCGGATCCCAATCGCGGTCTCATCGGTGACGACGAGCACGGCTGGTCGAAAGAAGGAATCTTCAACTTCGAAGGCGGCTGTTACGCAAAGGTCATCAACCTCTCGCCGGAGAGTGAGCCGGATATCTATCGCACGACCCAGATGTTCGGAACCGTCCTCGAGAACGTCGTTCTCGATCCCGCGACGAAGAAGGTTCGCTTCGCCGATCAGTCGATTACCGAGAACACGCGGGCGTCATATCCCCTGCACTACATTCGCAATTACGTCGAAGGCGGACGCGGTGGGCATCCCAGGAACGTCGTCTTTCTTACAGCGGACGCGTTTGGAGTGCTTCCTCCGATCGCGAAGCTGACGCCGCAACAGGCCATGTACTACTTCCTCTCCGGCTACACGGCGAAAGTCGCCGGGACCGAGCGAGGCGTGAAGGAGCCGCAGCCGACCTTCAGCGCGTGCTTCGGCGCCGCATTCCTCGTCTGGCACCCCACCAAGTACGCCAAAATGCTTGGCGAGCTTCTCCGCCAGCATAAATCCAATGTCTGGTTGATCAACACCGGCTGGAGCGGCGGCGCGTACGGCGTCGGCAAGAGAATCAAACTCGATTACACGCGCGCCATTGCGCACGCAGCACTCGCCGGAGAGCTCGACAAAGTGAAGATGCATACCGACCCGATCTTTGGGCTCGCGGTTCCCAACGAGATCGCCGGTGTGCCGAGCAAAGTGCTGAGCCCGCGTGATACCTGGTCGGACAGCGCAGCATACGACGCGCAGGCGAAGAAGCTCGCCGGCATGTTCCGGGAGAACTTCGAGAAATTCGGCGACGTGGATACGGCGATCAGGAACGCCGGCCCGAAGCTGTAACGCCAGTCCGAAAGCGAACGGGCGTGCGATTCGAAATTCTGCGCGACCCGATCTGGAACAACATCAGAGTCGATGAGCTGACCCTCGACCTCGTCGACACTGAAGTCTTTCAGCGCCTTCGGTACGTACGCCAGCTCGGGTGGACGTATCTCGTATATCCAGGCGCGACCCACTCGCGCTTCGAGCACGCGCTCGGCACTCATCACCTTTCGCGACGCACCCTGGCGCTCCTTTGCGAGTCGAGCGATTCGGTCTCGATCAGCGAGGAGGAGCAGGCGATTGTGCGATCCGCCGCGCTCCTTCACGACGTCGGGCATTATCCGTTCTCTCACGCTCTGGAAGAAATCGGAGCACTCCATCACGAAGACGTTGCGCGGCCTCTGATCACCGAAGGCAGTGTTGCATCGCTCCTGTCAGCGCGCCTCGGTCAAGAGGCGCCTGAGAAAGTATTCGAGCTGATTCGCGGTCGAAGCAGAAGCGCGCTGCAGGGCCTGATATCGGGCTCGCTCGATCTCGACAAGATCGAGTATCTCAAGCGCGACGCGTTCATGTGCGGCGTGCCCTACGGAGAGATCGACGTCGACCGCCTCACGAATTCGCTCGTGGTCGTCGATGACCCAGCCAATGGCGAGAGCGCACTTGGCGTTCAGGAAAAAGCGCTCTCGGCCCTCGAATCGCTTCTCTTCGCGAAGTACCAGATGTACAGAAACGTGTATTGGCACCACGCAGTTCGAAGCGCGACCGCCATGTACAAGCGTCTGGTCGAAGACGCGGTGCGATCGGGCGTGGTCGATGTGCAGTTGCTCGCCAGATATACCGATGAAGGATTGATGCATCGTCTGGAGAGCGAGGCGCCGACGCCGTTACTCGCCGCGCTGAAGGAGCGGCGCCTTTACAAGCGCGCCGCCGAGTGGCCGGCGGCGGAGCTGGATGTCGAGCGTGTCGAGTGGATAGCGAGCGACCGTAAGCGGGTCGCCGCCGCGGAGAACGAGCTGGCAGACGAATTCGGCCTTGGCGCGGGCGAGCTGCTCCTGGATTATCCCGTGAAAACGCAAATGCTCGGTCTCGACATCCCGGTACTCCGTCGGAGCGGGAAAGTGGAGAGGCTGACCGGCGAGGGTTGGATCGGCACGATCAACCTTCCATCTCTCTCGGAAGAACTTTATCGCAGCGCACGCTGGCTCAGGGTTTTCACAGCGAAGCGCACCACGCTCGATCCGCGGCGCATTCTCGACGCGCTGGAACGATCGGCGTGAAGGCGCGATATAAAGCGGATGCGCACCTGGAAATTGGCGGCCGCGGTCGCCGCCCCGATGATGCCTGCCGCGTGCACCGTGCCGGTGACTCCTCCTGCTCCGCCGGCGTCGCCTGCTGCTACCACGGGAACATCGAGGTACAGCGCCACCGAATCGCAGATCTTCGATCTCATCAACGCCGAGCGGCGACAGCAGGGACTGCACCCCCTGGTCTTCAACGCGCAGCTCGATCGAATGGCGAAGATCCAGGCCGAGAACATGGCTCGCTTCCAGAAGATGGCGCACACTCTGCCCGAGTCGAATCTTCCCACGCTCGCCGCTCGCGCCAAATACGTCGGCTATGCCTACGGACAGATTGAGGAGAACGTCGCGCTCGGGTATCCAAATGCGGAGACTGTGGTCCAAGGCTGGATGAATTCCGCCGGCCACCGGCGAAACATCCTTGACCGGGGAGTCGTCGAAACAGGTATCGGGATCGCGCGGTCAGCGGCGGGCGGGCTGTACTACTGTCAGGTGTTTGGCAGGCGCCTCACCTCACTCTAGGCCGCGCAAAAGTAGGGTAGCTTCGTGCAAACGCCCGTCGCCACGGCGGCATTTCCCACACTGTAACTTCTCGTACTACAAGAAGTTAGCGGCCCTTTCTGGATGAGGTCGTACATTGTGACCTCGGGGTGCTGCCAGCAGTCCTTTACGCATGAGCAGACTCACGTTTGCAACCTC
>DATBXT010000202.1:0-6769 GCA_036514115.1 Gemmatimonadaceae bacterium | reverse complement strand
GCCCGCCGGTCCTACCGAACATTTGCCGAATTCCTACGTTAGCCGAAGATCGACCGAAGCGCAAGCTTTTTCTGCCTGGACCAAGCCGACGGGTACCCTCGGTGAGTTGACGGACGAGGCAGCGGCGCGCGCCGCAACTCTACGGTCGTCCGTGGCAGAGCTTCGCGCGAGAGCGGAAACCTGTCCGGCTGCGCCGAGTTTTGCCGCTGCGCTCCGGCAATCGCGTGTGGCAATCATCGCCGAAGTGAAGCGCTCTTCGCCGTCAAAAGGCGTCATCAACGAGTCGATCGACGTGGTGGGGCAGGTCCGCGCTTACGAATCTGGCGGCGCGTCCGCCATTTCGATTCTCACCGAGCCGAAGAGGTTCAGCGGTTCCAATGACGACCTGGTAAGGGCGCGGGGGGCGACACCTTTGCCCCTCCTGAAGAAAGACTTTCACGTCGACCCGGCCCAGCTCTTCGAAGCCAAAATCCTGGGGGCCTCGGCTGCGCTTGTAATCGTCCGCGCGGTGGAACCCAGTCGTTTCCGCGATTTGCTCGACGCCGGCCGCGACGTGGGTCTTGAGATCCTCGTCGAGATACGAGACGAGGCCGAGCTCGAGCTCGCCCTGATCAACAAGGCTGAGATGATCGGCGTCAACAACAGAAACCTGGAGACACTCGAGATCGACGCCGGGAACGCGGCGAGAATCATCCCTCTTATTCCGAAGGGTGTCGTTGCCATCGCCGAGAGCGGGGTGAAGTCCGCCAAGGATGTAAGCGACTTGGCGGAGATTGGAGCAGATGCAGTCCTTGTCGGATCCGAGCTGTCTGCGGCGGCCGATCCGGAGTCGGCGGTCCGGGCTCTCACGAAGTTCAAGAGGATGGACGGTGCTCGCAAAGGTTAAGTTCTGCGGCATGACTCGCCCGGTGGACGCAGCGCTCGCGGCTGAAATCGGCGCCAGCTACGTCGGCGTCGTCTTCGCTGAGGGGCCTCGCCGCGTCGACGCTGAGGCCGGGCGCGACATACTCGACGCTGCGGGCAGCGACATCAAGCGTGTTGGCGTGTTCGGCAGCAACGATCCTGCGGAGATTGGAAAAACCGCGGCAATCGCCCACCTCGATGTCGTGCAGCTCCACGCGGATCCGACGGTCATGGATGTGCACGCGATCCGGCGCACGTTTCCAGGTGAGATCTGGGCGGCGATTCGAATTGCCGGGGCGCATATCCGCGCTGAGGCGGAGCCTTTGTTCGACGACGCGGACGCTGTCGTGCTCGACGCGCGAAATGAAAAGAAACTCGGTGGAACCGGCCAGGCTTTACCGTGGGGAGATCTGGCTGTCGATCTCGCCAGAGACCGCGGCAGCGCGGCGGTCGTTCTCGCTGGAGGTCTAAAGCCCGGAAACGTCGCCACCGCGATACGCACTCTCGGTC
The DNA here is from genome assembly GCA_036514115.1 of Gemmatimonadaceae bacterium. GTDB lineage: Bacteria > Gemmatimonadota > Gemmatimonadetes > Gemmatimonadales > Gemmatimonadaceae > UBA4720. The sequence goes on along the minus strand of DATBXT010000202.1, from coordinate 5,356 downwards.
CCGACGTTGTGGACGTCTCTTCCGGAATCGAGAGCTCACCGGGCATCAAGGATCCCTGGTTGATGCGCGAGTTCTACGCGGCTGCCTGCGGGCAACGGGCGCGCTGATTGGCGATAGACACCGCGCACCGCTTCGGGGCATTCGGCGGAAGGTACGTTCCAGAGACCCTCATCCCGGCCCTCGACGAGCTCGACACCGCTTTCGATGAGGCCATCCGAGACCCGGAATTTCAAAAGGACCTCGACCGGCTGCTCAAGGAGTACGTCGGGCGGCCTTCGCCCCTGAGCAGCGCTCCGCGGCTCTCCGCGGAAATCGGCTGCGACGTCTATCTGAAGCGGGAAGATCTCAATCACACCGGCGCCCACAAGATCAACAGCGCTCTGGCGCAGGCACTTCTTGCCCAGCGAATGGGGAAGCGGCGCATTATCGCGGAAACCGGCGCCGGTCAACATGGCGTGGCGACGGCGACGGTATGCGCGCGATTCGGCCTCGAGTGCACGGTTTACATGGGCGAAGAAGACATGCGCAGGCAGGAGCTGAACGTCTACCGCATGCGTCTCATGGGGGCGAAAGTGGTGCCCGTCACCTCGGGCACGCGCACTCTCAAGGATGCGACGAGCGAAGCCATTCGGGACTGGGTGACCAACGTCAACGACAGCTACTACATCATCGGCTCCGTGGTCGGTCCGGCGCCGTATCCGCGAATGGTGCGCGACTTTCAGGCAGTGATCGGGCGGGAGGCGAAGGCGCAAATGATGGAGATGGCCGGGCAGCTGCCATCCACAGTCGTCGCTTGCGTCGGGGGCGGTTCGAACGCGATGGGAGTTTTCCACGCCTTCGTCGGCGACAAGTCAGTGGAGTTGGTCGGTGTAGAAGCCGCGGGGCGAGGACTGGAAACCGCGGAGCACGCGGCATCGCTGCAGAGAGGAGTTCCGGGCGTTTTGCACGGCTCGCTCAGCTATCTCCTTCAGGACGACAAAGGCCAGGTCCATCCGGCCCACTCGATCTCAGCCGGTCTCGATTATCCGGGTGTCGGCCCCGAGCACTCATACCTCAAAGAGACGGGTCGCGCCCTCTACGTCTCCATCACCGATGAGGAGGCGGTCGAAGGGCTCGGTATCCTGAGCCGTCTGGAGGGGATCATACCGGCGCTGGAGACGTCACATGCGGTCGCCTGGGTCGTCAAAGAGAAGGATCGCTGGAAAAAAGGCGACGCGGTGCTGATCTGCATCAGCGGCCGGGGCGACAAGGATCTCGCGCAGATAACACAAATGGGACTTCTTCCCACATGACAACCTCGGTTCCGTCAAAGACCGTGGAACACGAGCTCGACGAGCCGTCGTTCCCGATCGTTCACGTCACGGACCTGCTAAAGGCGTTCGTCAAGGCTGTTCGCGCGACCCAAATGTACCTGCCGAACAACCCCATGCACGCCCGCTCGCTCGAAGCGGTAAAGGATGCCTTCCGGCAGGTCTGGCAGCACACCGACGACCTGGTTTTGCAGGTGGTCGAGACGCGACTCGAGTGGGAAGGACGTACAGTGCTCGACGAGGGCGATCGCACCAGCGACAACGTGGCGTGGCTGCTTTACAAGGACGGCATCCGCGAACTCACCATGCTCAAAGGGTTCGAGGAGGAAGAGCTCGCCGTCCTGTTCAACCTTCTGCAGCGCGTTCGAAAGGCCACCGACGACGACGATGACTTGCTCACCCTCATGTGGGAGCGCGAGTTCGCCGATCTTCAGTACCGGTACGTCGACCTCACTCAGGAGAGCGGCCCGGGCGTCGAGTCGATGGAGCGTCAGGAACAGAAAGAGAAGATTCTTTCCCCTGCGCAGGCGGAAGCGGGTCCGGAATCGACGCAATCCTCACTCGCCAAGCTCGACGATTTCGATGGGACGCTCTACTTCCTCGATGACAACGAGGTCCAGTACCTCCAGCAGGAGATCAAGCGGGAGTTTTCGACCGATCTGCGACCGTCTGTAATCGCGTCGCTTCTCGATACCTTCGAGAACCAGAAAGACCCGACAGTGCGCGAGGAGATCTGCGGACTCCTCGACTACTTCCTGCTCATTCTGCTTTCCACCGCGCAGTACAGAAACGCCGCCTACCTCCTGCGCGAAGCGGGTGTCACAGCCGCTCGGGCGCCAGAGGTTCTCGAGCCGCAGAAGCAGCGGTTGACCCAGCTCAACGAGATCATGAGCGATCCGAAGCCCCTCGGACAGCTCCTGCAGGCCCTGGAAGATTCGCCTTTACGTGCGCCTCAGATGGAGCTCGACGAGCTGTTTGGCATCCTCCAGCCGCGAGCGTTGGAGACCATTCTCAGCTGGATCGGCAGAAGCGCGAATCCTCAGCTCAAGATGCTGCTCGAAGTCGCGGCCAGCCGACTTGCCGCCAGCAACAGCGCGGAGCTGATTCGGCTTATCGGAGCGGACGACGAAGCAGTTGTGCTCGAGGCGATCCGGCGGGCGGCTGCGCTCAAATCACCCGCGGCCGTTCCAGCGCTCGGAAAAATGCTCACCGTCGGCGAGCCGGAGATGCGCGTCGCCGCGGTGACCGCGCTCAACGACATCGGATCGCCCGGCGCGATGCAAATGCTGGAGCGTGCGCTGATCGACGAGGATCGCGAGGTACGAATCATTGCGGTACGCGCGATAGGTGCTCGCAACGCGCGCGCCGCGCTGCCGCGAATTGAAGCCGCGATCAAGGGTAAGGATCTGCGCGACAGCAATCTCACCGAGAAGATGGCGTTCTTCGAGGCGTACGGCGCACTGAGCGGCGCCGCGGGGATCACGCTGCTGGACAGCATTCTGAACTCGAAAGGCTTTATGGGGAAGAAGGACGATTCCGAGTTCCGCGCCTGTGCAGCGATGGCGCTCGGCAAGATCAACACGCCAAAGGCGACCGAATCCCTGCAGAAGGCCACTGGCGAGAAAGACGTGATCGTGAGGAATGCAGTGAGCAAGGCAATCCGCGGAGGCAACGCGTGACGGCTCCTGCGACGAGGACTGTTCGAACCGACGGCGACAAGCAGGCGGGCGCCAACGTAAGACGCGGCGGAAGGAATTTCATGATCTCCTTCTACGCCGCACTCCGCGCCATCAAGCTCTATCCGCTCGAGCATAGTGCGGTGCAGAAGACCCTCACCGAGCTCGCACAGGTGGCGGAGGAGCTGCGCGCCGAAGAAGGTGAGCTGGAGTTCCGCATCTCCGGCGAATTCATCTTCCTCAACGAGACGCGACTTCGGCTCGACCTAAGCAACTACGCGACCTTCGGCCACATTTTGACTTTGTGCAAGCTCGCCGGCATTGGAACCATCCATGTCGGCACTGCTGGAACTGCCCGCGACTGGAGTTTGCTCCTGTCGCTGCTGGGCGGCGAGACCAAGGCAGCGCCCGCCGAGAGACTGAAGGAGATTCTCGGCCGTCTCAGGGATGCGAAGATCGAGACCTTCCAGCTCGATGCTCCGGCGGAGACTGCAAGCGACAAGGAGTTCAACGAGGAAGCGAAGGCCGCTGCCAATCGCACATACTCCCAGTCGGTTGCCGTAACGAAGGACGTGATCAACTCGGTGCGCATCGGCAAGACGCCGAACATCCGGAAGATCAAGCGTGTGGTGCAGGGAATCGTCGACCAGGTGCTGAACGAGGAAACGTCTCTCATCGGCTTGACGGCCATCCGCGACTACGACGAGTACACGTTCACCCATTCTGTCAACGTCTGCATCTTCTCGATCGCGCTCGGACGTCGTCTCGGCATGAACAAGCTGCAGCTGTACGAGCTCGGGCTCGCGGCGCTGATGCATGACATCGGCAAGTCCCGCGTGCCGCTCGATCTGCTTCAAAAGAGTGGCGAGCTCACCGACGAAGAGTGGAAGTGGATGGCCGCACATCCCTGGCTCGGCGTGCTGGTGCTGTTCCAGTTCCGGCGCCAGCAGGAGGAGCTGTCGTATCGCGCCATGACGGTATGCCAGGAGCACCACATGAAGATCGATCTCACGGGCTACCCGAAATCCGTGAGGCCGCGGCAGGTCAGCCTTCTCAGCAGAATTGTTTCGATTGCCGATGGCTATGATGCGGCAACATCGCGACGCGTGTACAAGACGGAAGCTCTCGCTCCATCAGCAGTGCTCGAGGAAATGCGAGACAATCCGCGTCGCGGCCTCGACCAGGTTCTGGTGAAAGCGTTCATCAATTTGCTGGGGATCTATCCGGTCGGTACGCTCGTCGTACTCGACACTTTCGAGCTGGCCGTGGTATCCGCCGCTAACCCGAATCCCGAGTCACTGTCGCGCCCGATAATCAAGATCATAAGCGATGCGCAAGGGAACAGAATCAGTCCGCCGCTGCAGGTGGACCTAGCCGTGCCCGAGGCAGGAGGGCAATATGCCCGGACGATTATCAAAACGGCCGATCCCGAACGCTATGGCATCACCCCCGGCGACTACCTCATCTAGCGCGATCGCGCGTCGCTTTGACGCGCTTCGCAGGACATCACGCACCGCGCTCGTCTGCTACGTCACGGCAGGTCACCCCGACGTCGAGCGCTCGCTCGCGACTTTGGCAGCGCTGGAGGAAGGCGGTGCTGACATCATCGAGCTCGGAGTCCCGTTCTCCGATCCGATTGCCGACGGTCCAATAATTCAGGCGAGCTCGCAACAGGCGCTCGAGAACGGGATGACTTACGACGGCGCACTGTCACTGATCGAGCGAGCGCGGCTCAAGGTCCCGGTAGTGCTATTCAGCTACCTCAATCCGATTCTTGCGGCCGGACCAGATGCGTTGACGAGAGCGTCAGACGCGGGCGCGAGCGGAATTCTGGTCACTGATATTCCGGTAGGCGCGGATCCCGTGCGCGAAGAATGGCTGGGTAACAGTCCACTGTCCTTCATTCGGCTGGTGGCGCCCACGACTCCCAGTGACCGGATGGAAGAGATCGCCCGGCACGGGAGTGGATTCGTTTACCTTATCAGCCGGCTTGGTGTCACCGGCGTGCAGGAATCGACTGCCGCGGATCTGCCGGGTGTCGTCCAGCGTCTTCGTGCAGCGACCGAGCTTCCTATTTGTGTAGGTTTCGGCATCTCGACGCCTGATCAGGCTCGGGCGGTCGGCAAACTCGCTGATGGAGTGGTTGTGGGGAGCGCGCTGGTGAGAGCAGCCGCCGCGAGCCCGAAGGAAGTCTTGAGGCTTACCCGCAATCTGCGAGAGGGGCTCGATGGCTAGCGACAACCCGAAGGACGCCGACGTGGTGACACTCAAGGCCATGCGCTTTCACGCGCGGATCGGTGTGCTGCCGCACGAGGCCGAGATCGCCCAGTCTATAGAAGTAGATGCGTCGTTGTGGGTGCGACGCAGCGG
>DATBXT010000201.1:0-22424 GCA_036514115.1 Gemmatimonadaceae bacterium | reverse complement strand
GAAGTAGGCACCACCGTTGTCGGCAGCGTACTGCTCTTCGTAGGTCGCCATGTTGCGAAGGTCAGACTTCATCGCGGCGACATACGCCTTGTCCTTGGTGTTTGCAAACTTCGGAATCGCGATCGCGGCAAGAATGCCGATGATGACGACTACGATCAGAAGCTCAATAAGGGTAAAACCCTTTTTGTTGCTCATTTAAGTCTCTCCTGAAACGGTAGTGAATCGCCTCGGCTTCATAGGCCTTGAGCGCTCAAAAGACGCAGTTCCCCGAAGGGATGCGGAGCCGCATAGTAGCAACACGCGAACCGCACCCCGACCCAGACACTAACACGCTGCGGCTCAAGGCCTTACGCCTTATGGGTTCGCGGGACGGGCCCCACGATTCGACTGCAATTTGCGAATGGTCTCGCAGCTTGCGAGAAGACGCGCCCTAAAAAAAGCGCCTCAGCAGGGATCGATTGGATAACGAAGCGCTCGATCAGCTCTGGATCGAAATGGCCAGAATGCTGTATCATAAGTCTCCCCTTCTGAAACCCGAGCCAGCATGCACTACAATAGTATTGGGCGAGCCTCACGGCCCGCTTTTGTCCTTGCCGCCGCGCTCGCCGCGGTCCTTTCCGCGAGCTCCGCCCAGGCCCAGGCAAAGAGTGCTTCCGCTCCAGCGCCCTCAACGAAGAAGGTATACGTGAAGCCCAGCGATGCAGATCTGAAGAAAAAACTCACGCCGCTCCAGTACAACGTGACGCAGCACGAGGCAACCGAGACTCCTTTTCGCAATCAGTATTGGGACAATCACGAACCCGGTATTTATGTCGACGTCGTCTCCGGCGAGCCTCTTTTCAGCTCGCTCGATAAGTTCGATTCCGGCACGGGCTGGCCCAGCTTCACGCGTCCGCTGGTGCCCGCGAACGTTCACACCAAGACCGATCGCATCCTGGGCTATGAGCGGACCGAGGTTCGCTCAGCGCACGCGGACTCCCACCTTGGCCATGTCTTCAACGATGGCCCGCGTCCGACGGGCTTGCGTTACTGCATGAATTCCGCGTCGATGCGTTTTATTCCCGCCGACCAGCTCGAAGCGCAGGGTTACGGAGAGTACGCCGCTCTTTTCCGGAAAGAAGCGGGCAAAGCAGCGAAGTAAAAACTCGGGCTTGTGTCGGGCGGACGAACCGTAGATTTTCTGCGGGCCCGTCCGACTCCAACCGGCCCGCATGAGCGCTGCACGCAGGGGATTCACTCTAATCGAGTTACTCGTGGTCCTCGTGGTGCTCGGGATTCTTTCCGGAATTGCCATCGCGCGGTTCGTCAGCACCAAGGAATCTGCCTATCTTGCCTCGATGAAGGCTGATCTCCGCAACTTTGCGCTCTACGAGCAGAACTATGTCATGGACAGCCAGGGGAGCTATTTCTCCGGCAACGGCTCCAGTCAGGGCTTCGTGCCCACCGTCGGCGTGAGCGTAACAGCGACTTCGGATGCCGGGCCGCCGCCCGGGTGGCATGCCATAGCGACCCACTCCAGAACCGCAAAAACTTGTTCGATCACGACAACCGGCCCATCCATTTGGGAAATCGACTGCCCCTGACTATGGAATGCTGGCTGATCACGTCACGCGCCGAAGTGGCGCGTCTTGAATTTGGCGACGAGCCGCCGGCAGAGATCTGTTTGCCGGATAAGCCGCTACTCGAGATCGAGGACAACGCGGCCGAGAAGGCTATTCAGGACGCGCCGTACATCACCTACCAGCGATATCATCTGGCCCACGAAAGCTGGCGGCTCGGCATCGTGTATTCGCTCTCACCGCCGACGGTGGGCGACATCCAGATTCTGTCAGCGTACCGGGCCGGCCACGAGGCGCGTCCGCGCCTCGTTTAAGCGCCGCGAGGTTACTTGTTGCGGAGCTTCTCCACGGCGGAGTCGAGCAGGGCCTGAAGCTTCAGGTATTCCTCATTGATTCGCTTTCCAGCGGCTGGTAGCTCCGATTCCGCCTTCTCGGCGAGCTCGGCGAGCCGCTTTCCAGCGTTCGTCAGCTCCTCACGCAGCTTGTCGAGAGTCTGCTTCATGTCGTCCATGTGACGTTCCTCGGTGTTGATTCGGTGCGGCCGCGCGACGGTAGGTGCGTGTCACGCGCGAGATGGTACCTACGCGTCACCCGATCGCGCAGTTTCCCTTATTTCTTTCCCGGCTTGACCAGCAGCCGCTGGCCGATTTTGACGCGATCGCCCTCGAGCTGATTCCATTTGCGCAGCGAGTCTGGAGTAGTCTCGAACTTCCGTGAAATGCTGAACAGAGCGTCGCCGCGTCGAACTATATAGTACAGCGGTTCCTTGATGAGGGCGTCGACGGCTGCCAGTAGCTTCCTCTCGGCCGCCGCGTCCCGGCGCTGCTTATCGTGGACAGTGTTGACGTAGTCGACCAGCGAGTCGAGTGCGGCTCCTGCAGTCCCGAGCGCGGCAAATTCGCCCTTCGCGACCCCCGGGTGAGAAACCCGAACTCCGTGCGCCGTAAGGAAATAGAGGCGGCCCGGCCGCATCAACAAGAGAGTGTCGTTCGGGAATTCCTGCGACAGAATAACCGGTGGGGCGTCTTCGTTCTCGAACTTGCTCCCCGGAGCGACGCCAATGAAGATCAGGCGGTCATTGGTGGCATAGAGCATTCCGTTCGCGCCGCGGTAGTAGTCGCTGGGGCGCCGCATGAACACGCGCGCTTTTCGCTCGACCTTTTCGTCGTAGTGCAGGACGCCGCCCTGGAGCTCCCGATCGGCAGCCGTCCATGCCTTCGGCGCGTCCACATGGCGCATGAAGAAGAAATATCCGAACAGAAGCAGTCCAACGATGACGATTGCCAGGCCGATCACTGCCTTTTTGAGGAAGGCAAAGGAGCGGTAAAGTCCTTCGGACTCTTTCATTTCAATTCAGTGTAGTGGTAGTACGGCACCGGCGGGAGGGCAATCTCCATACCCGGTGTGGCATGTGAGGTGCAACCTGGAGCGGCATGGCCGACCTCGAGATCGAAAAGCGCCAGGAAGGGGCCGGTGATCCGTTCACCAACGTCGCGGTTCGCAGACCGCCGCGGCCTCCGGATCCTCGCTGGAAAAAACTTCTCAAGAATGGCTTGCAGGGTCTTGGCGCGGCGGTGCTACTTGCTTCCGGAACCGTTTGGACCCTGCGCCAGCAGCACCCGAAGTTCGTCAAGCCGGGTGAGCTGCTCAATCTGCCGCCGGCGCTCGTTACCGCGGTCATGCCCGGCACTGAACCGACTCCCGCGCCGCCTACGGACTCAGCCGCCCTGGTCGAGATCAAAAAGGTCGCCTACTCCCTCCACAAATACACCAACGACACGGTACTGGCGAACAGGATCGCGTCGGCAATCGTGGTGGAGGGCGGAAAGAAAAACATTGACCCGGCCCTCCTGGTAGGCGTGCTCCTGACGGAAGACGCCAAGCTGGATCCAAGGGCCAGGAGTTCTGTCGGCGCCCGGGGGCTAATGCAGGTGATGCCGTTTCACGCGGGTAAGTGGAAGGGCTGCACATCGGCGGACTTGTTTTCGATCGATTCGAACATCTGTCACGGGACGAGCATTCTCGCGGATCTCATCAAACGCTCTCCCTCCGTCGCGCGCGCATTGCAGCGATACAATGGCTGCGTCAAAGGCACCAACACGCCTAACTGCGGCACTTACTCGGGCAAAGTCCTGAAATTCGCCGAGCAGGCAGCCACCCAGATGCTGACCTTTTCGATGGCTGGCGAGTAGTCCCACAAGCCGGCGGCGGTGCGCCAACGCGCCGAAATCAAAATTCGCTGTACGTTTGTTTACGCGGTCTGCGGCATTGCTGGCGCGCGAACTCCGTGTGCTGTAACGGTTTACGCAGATGGAGGTCACAAGGGTGACATTTTCCGTTAATCAAATTGGGGTCGTTATCCCCATATTTTGACAAAACCATTCCTTGACCGAATGCGTCAATAGAGGTACCGTTATACGTATCTCAGCAGTGGCATTACCACAATAGATTCAAATGGCTGAATGGATAGGACGCGAGCTCGAGCGAATCAGAAAGCTTCGAGGTCTGCGTCGTGAAGACGTTGCGGCCAGGCTTTCGAGGCCTGTCTCAGCGTCGACAATTCGCAATATCGAGCACGACGAGGAGTACAACGTCTCGCTCGATCTTTTGCGACAGATAGCGGCGGTTCTGGGCGCCAAGATCCAGGTCTCACTCGAGGCCGAGGATCTGAAGCGCTGGCAGACGCCACCGGGGCAGCGGCCGGCAATTGAGCTAGCCGAGGCACCGGCAGTAGGCCATGAGAGGTTGATCGACAACGAGTACTTCATCCGGTACATCCGGGCGCGTTATCCGGAGTGTCCGCTGACGAATTCGCAGATCGGTCGGAGAATGTGGGACTTCGCCAAGCCCAGGGGAGCGGAGCTGGTGAAGGGAAGAATGCAGGTGAAGAAGCTGCCCGTTAGCGAGAGCATTGCTACTTACAGGCTCCCGACGACGGCGGCGCAGTACCGCGTACGTGAGCGGGATATGGAAGTGCTGCATGGTTTTGCGGATCGGTTGGGACGGGCTTACCGCGATGAGAAAGGAAGGGTTCTTGTTCCGCTCATCTAAGTTGGCTCGGTTCGCACTAATTCGAGGAGAACCTGTGAAGAAATCACTGAAGCCACTGAAAGCGCCGCCGGCGAAACTGTCTTCTCCAATGAAGACGGCGATGCGTGCTGCCTCCCATGCGGTTGCATTGGGTGGGTTGCTCGTGGGCGGAGCTGTGTGGACGATTTCGCAGCAGCACCCGCTGTACGCCAACCCCGGCCGTCTTCTGAGACTGCCGGCGGCTGTCGTCGACGCCTCGCAGCCGACGGAGCAGGCATTCCGCATCGGTGAGGTGCTGAACCAGTACACGCACGACCGCGCCCTCGCGTTCCGCATTGCCGACGCCCTCGTCGACCAGGCGGACAAGGAGAAGATCGACCCGGCGCTGCTCGTCGGCGTTCTTCTCACGGAAGACGCGACCCTCGATCCGCATGCGCGCAGCTCTGTCGGCGCGCGCGGACTGATGCAGGTCATGCCGCTTCACGGTGGTAAGTGGGGCTGCGGCTCGTCCGACCTCTTCGATATCGAGAGCAACATCTGCCACGGCGTGCAGATTCTGAAGCAGGCGATGATCGATGCGCCAAACACGCGTGTTGCGCTTCTGCGCTACAACGGGTGCGTGCGCGGTCGCAATACTCCGAACTGCCACAGGTACGACGACACGGTCCTGAAGCACGCGGGACGCGCCGCCGCGGAGATGCGTCTGGTCAAAACTCAGAAAGCCGACTAAAGTTCTCTTTTCAAAAGAGCCGGTGCCTCAGGGCACCGGCTCTTTTTTTTATCATGTCGAAGAAACCGTTCTGGATATTGGCCCTTTCGCTGCTCGGAATTTCGTTCGCCGGCCCGTTGGTGCGATTGTCCGCGGCCGATCCGGTGGCGATAGCCGTCTGGCGTCTGGGTTTTTCGCTCGTAATCGTGGCAGGGTTCCTTGCTGCCAGCGGTCAATGGCGCGATTGGCGGCGCATCAGCATATCCGAGCTGCTTCTCGCCATCGCTGCGGGAATCGCGCTCGCACTGCACTTCTGGGCTTGGAACGCCTCGATCCATCTCACAACTATCGCGGCGTCGGTCACGCTGGTGAACCTTCAGCCGGCAGTAGTAGCGACAATCTCCGCGATCGCCCTCAGAGAGGCACCCTCGCGCACGCAGCTTTGGGGTATCGCCATCGCCATAGTCGGCGCTCTGGTGGTGGCAGCGCCTGACATCGCCGGATCCGCCGGGAGCGGCAACGCCGCGTTGCTCGGCAACATCCTCGCGACTTCCGCCGCTGTCACTGCCGCCGCCTACTACGTGATCGGCCGGCGCCTGAGGGCGTCGCTTGGAATCTGGTCTTATGTCGGCGTAGTCTACACGGCCGCTTTTCTCACTCTCGTCCTCATCGCCATCGTTCGAGGTGTGAGCCTGGGGCCACAGCCGGCTCGCGAGCTCGCGATTTTCGCGGGGCTGGCGCTGGGGCCCATGCTTCTCGGACACACAGGTATGAACTGGGCGCTGAAGTTTCTTCCCGCTTACGTCGTGAATCTCACCGTACTCGGCGAGCCGGTTGGGGCCACTCTGCTTGGTGCGTTGATTCCCTCGATCCGGCAGATTCCGTCGGCTACGACGCTCCTTGGCGGGACCATCGTGTTGACGGGAGTCGTCGTCACGGCGGGCAACAAAAACCGCGGCAGCACGGTAAGAGACTGACAATTAAATTTCACCGCCCGACGCTCCTGAGAGAGAGTGCACTCCCGCACAGTTATCCGTCACCCGTCATTTTTTAGATGCGAAGCCTGAGATCTCTCCTGATCCTGCTCGTTTTCGCTGGTGTTCCCATGGCCGCCAGGGCGCAGAATCGCGGAACGCCACGACCAGCCATCACTTCGCCGCTGGCGCAGTTCGGTCACAACATTGGCGACGACTACTTTCTCGCCAATTACACCCAGATGGTGGACTACTGGCACAAGCTCGATCGCGAGTCGGACAGGATGAAGCTCGTGCGGATCGGGACCACTGCCGAGAACCGTCCAATCTGGATGGCCATCGTGACATCGCCGGAAAATCACAGGAAACTGGCGCGGTATCAGGAAATCTCGCGCCGCCTGGCGCTGGCGGAAAATCTTACCGACGCGCAGGCGCACGCGCTGGCCGCCGAGGGGAAAGCAGTAGTTTGGATCGATGGCGGATTGCACGCGAGCGAGGTGTTGGGTGCGCAACAGCTGATCGAAACGGCCTACGAGCTGGTCAGCCGTACCGATCCGGAAACGATGCGGTTTCTCCGGGACGACATCATTCTGCTCGTCCCGGCGAACCCGGACGGTCAGGAGCTCGTATCCAATTGGTACATGCGGGAATCGGATACGCTGAAACGCTCGACGTCGCGGCTGCCGACCCTGTACCACAAGTACGTCGGGCACGATAACAATCGTGACGCGTACATGGCGTCACAGCCGGAGACCCAGGCCATGGACAGCATTCTTTATCGCGCCTGGTATCCGCAGATCATGTACAACCACCACCAGACCGGGCCTGTCGGCACAGTTATCTTCGCGCCGCCTTTCCGCGACCCCTTCAACTACAACTTCGATCCGCTGGTGCCGATGGAGCTCGACCTCGTCGGCGCCGCAATGCATTCACGATTCGTGGAAGAAGGGAAGCCGGGCGCGACAATGCGCAGCGGATCCAGCTACTCCACGTGGTGGAACGGCGGCCTCAGGACCACGGTTTATTTCCACAACATGATAGGGCTGCTCACCGAAGCAATCGGTAATCCGACACCTGTCGAGATTCCGCTCGTTCCGGAGAAGCTGCTGCCTAAAGGTGACTATCCGCTGCCTATTCAGCCGCAGAAGTGGCACTTCGCGCAATCGATCGCGTATGAGCTCACGGCGAATCGCGCGGTCCTCGACGTCGCCTCGCGCTATAGGGAGACCTTCCTGTACAACATCTATAGGATGGGGCGTAACTCCATTGAGCGGGGAAGCGCCGACAACTGGACGGTCACCCCAAAACGGGTTGCTGCCCTTCAGGCTGCGATTCCGCAGGACAGCGCGAGGCCGCAGGGCGGGGACGCCGGCGGAGGTGGTGGCCGACAGCCCACTACGAGCCCGGCCGATTTCGCGACCTACTCGCGCATTATGAGAAACCCGGCAGATCGCGACGCGCGTGGATACATCATTCCGGCTGACCAGCCCGATTTTCTGACGGCGACCAAGTTCGTAAATGCGTTGATCAAGACCGGCATTCAGGTCCAGCGCTCAACCTCCCCCTTCACCGTAGAGGGAAAGAATTACCCCGCCGGATCACTGGTGATCAAAACGAACCAGTCATTTCGTCCGCACATTCTCGACATGTTCGAGCCGCAGGACCATCCGAATGACATTCCATATCCGGGCGCCGCTCCGACTCCACCGTACGACAACGCGGGCTGGACTCTCGCGTATCAGATGGGCGTGAAATTCGATCGTGTGCTGGATGATTTCACCGGCCCGTTCGTGCGCGTAGAAGGTTTCGCCAGGCCTCCCGTCCCTCGAGTTGGTCCCGCCGCAGCGGGTTATGTGTTCAGTCACTCGCAGAACGACGCCTTCATCGCCGTGAATCGGCTGCTGGCGCACGGCGATACAGTGTACACGCTTCTCAATCCGCTCAACATCAACGGCCGCACCTACGATGTCGGTACGTTCTACGTCCCCGCGAAGTTTGGGACCCGCGGATTCCTCGCGAAGTTGGCTGAAGAGAAAGGAATTCAGTTCGACCCATTCCACGCCGAGGTTTCGGCGGCATCTCTGCGGCGCGTTCGCCCAGCGCGGATCGCTCTCTGGGATCAATACGGAGGTGCGATTACCTCCGGTTGGGCGAGATTCATTCTTGAGCAGTTTGAATTTCCGTACGAGGTGGTTTATCCGCCGACTCTCGACGCAGGGAATCTCATCAGCAAGTTCGACGTCCTGATTCTTCCGGACGGCGCGACGTTCCAGCGCGCGAACGCGCGTGGGCCGCGGATCAATCCCGATGACGTCCCGGTTGAGTACAGGGAACGCGTTGGTGCGATGACGGTGGCGAGAACGGTTCCACAACTTCAGGAATTCCTCAACGCCGGCGGAACCATTCTGGCGATCGGGTCCGCCACCGAGCTGGGCACCCAGCTGCAGCTCCCAATCGCGAATGCGCTGGCGGATAGTGCCGGCAGGGCCCTGCCGCGAACGCGATTTTATGTGCCGGGCTCGATCCTCACCATGAGAGTGGACACGACGAGTCTGCTCGCCCAGGGGTTGAGACCGGTAACCGACTTCTACTATGACAACGCGCCGGCGTTTCGCCTCCTGCCGACTGCGGACGCTCGCGGAGTCAAGCGGATCGTCTGGATCGACAACCCAAGCCCGCTCCACAGCGGCTGGGCCTGGGGCCAAAGGTATCTGAACGGTGTAACAGAGGTCCTTCAAGCGCCTGTTGGCAAAGGGATGCTGGTGCTTTTCGGTCCCGACCCCTATTTCCGGTCACAGCCGCACGGCACCTTCAAGTTGCTGTTCAATGGGCTTCTTTATCGCAACGCACTCGGGGATTAGATGATGCGCACAGGAATTCTCTTCGTGGCTTTCGCCATCACCGGCTGCTCTTATCTGCATTCTGGGGCGACGACGCCCGAAACCGCTCCGGCGCCCGTGGAAAAGACTGCGAAGGCATCGCCGGCCAAGGCGCCCGGTGCGACTCTGCACCTGACCACGGTCCCCACGCTGCTGCAGGCGATGCACGACCGCTACGACGGCAAGTATCTCAAGACGATGAGCTTCCTGCAGAACAACACGCAGTACACGTCGACAGGCGAAGAGAAGAAGTCACAGTGGTACGAGCATCTCGAAGCGCCTGGCAAGCTGCGCATCGCATTCCTGCCGGCTACCGGGAAAAGCGGTCTCGTTCAGGTCGATGATCGTGTCGCGTCTTTCGACAATGGAATTCGAGTCGACTTTCGGCGCTCGATCAATCCGCTTCTGCTCCTGACGTCCGACGTCTACGTGGCGCCGCTCGCTGTCATTACGCGCAGCCTGGACTCCTTGCACGTAAACACGAGCATTATGCGGAACGACGAGTGGGAAGGCGATCCAGTTTACGTGGTGGGCGCGAAGGCGGGGGACACGACGTCAAATCAGATGTGGATCGATCACGATCATTTGCGCCTGGTGCGCTTCATCCAGAGCCAGAAGGCGGGCGATCGTACAATGGTGAGCGACATCAGGGTCCGCAATTACAAGGAGATCGACGGATTCGACATTCCCACCGAATTCCTCGTCCTCAGGAATGGCCGTCCAGTATGGCGCGAGCAGTACGCGGATGTACGCATTAATGGCGAGTTCCCAGCGGGCACTTTTGACCAGGCGCGGTGGAACGACATCCAGATTCCGAAGTAGTCATGAGAAAAGGTCTTCTGCTGCCAGCGCTGCTCTTCGGGATTGAAGCATCCGCGCAGAGCCACCGCCCGTGCCGTGAACGCGTCCAGGGACGTCCCGACGTCCTGAACTCCGCTGCTGGCAACATTGGTTGCTCGCTGCTCGCACCCGTTCGGTTGCAGTAAAGTGCTTTGGCGTTGGGACGCCACCCTACCGGTAGCCAGCCGCCTGCATCGCAAATAGCTCCTCGTACAACCCCTTCTTTCCGAGCAGCTCTTCGTGCGAGCCCTGCTCCTCGACCTTACCAAATCGCAGCACGATGATGCGGTCGGCCATTCGCACCGTCGAGAAACGGTGGGAGATCAGAATCGCCATCCTGCCGGCGACCAACTCCGAGAATCTCAGAAAAACTTCGTATTCGGCCCGGGCGTCCAGCGCCGCCGTCGGCTCGTCGAGAATAAGGACCTGTGCGTTGCGGATGTAGGCGCGCGCGAGCGCGATTTTCTGCCACTCACCGCCCGATAGGTCCACGCCTTCCTCGAAGCGCCTGCCGAGCATCTGCTGGTATCCCTTCGCGAAGCGCGGCAGGAGCGAGGCTGCCAGAGAATTTTCCGCCGCAGTAGTGATAGCGTCAGACGTTCCATCGCTTGCCTCGAGATCGGCGCGCACGGACTCGATCTCGCCGACGCCAATGTTTTCGTCGAACCGCATGTCGTAGCGGACGAAATCCTGGAAGATCACCCCTATCGCCCTTCTCAGACTTCCCAGGTCATACTCCCTGAGGTCTATCCCGTCCAGCGTGATCCGACCTTCAGTCGGATCGTACAGCCGGGCGAGGAGCTTGGTGATGGTGGTTTTGCCCGCGCCGTTCTCACCGACCAGGGCCACCCGCTCACCGGGGCGCAGTGTGAAGTTGACGCCGCGAACGGCCCATCGATCGCTGCCCGGGTAACGAAATCCTACGTTCTCGAAAGCGAAACCCGATTTGATGGGCGTCGCGACAGGGATCGCGCCTGGCCTGGACTCAATCGTCGGACGCATTTCGAGGAACACAAACAAGTCTCGCAGATACAGCGCCTGCTCGAACACATTGCTTGCCGACAGCAGTATGCTCTGGATGACATCGCGTCCACGACCGAACGACGCGGCGAGGAAAGTGAGCGTGCCGATCGTTATGTCGCCTCTCACCGCCCGCAGAAGGATGATGATGTAGGCGCTGTAGTACCCGACGGTCCCCAGTATGGAAAGCAGCGCGCTGACCACCCCGCGCCGAATCGAGAGTTTCCGATTCTCGTCGTAGAATCGTTGCGCCAACTCGCGGTAACGCTGGGTGAGCCACGGCGCGAGACCGAACATCTGGACTTCCTTCGCCGTCACGTTGCTGGCGCCGACGTACCGGAGGTAGTCCAGCTGTCGCCGCTCCGGCGTCCATCTGAAAAGCAGGGAATAGCCAAGCGACGCGAAGTGGGTCTCGCCAAGGAAGCTCGGAATCACGGCTAGCGCGAGCAGCAGCAGTAGCCAGGGGTTGTATGCTACGAGGGCGCCGGCAAGAGTGATCAGTGTCAGCGCGTCCTGCGACATTGAGAGAAGCAGGCTGAGAAGCGCTATTCGTCCAACGGTTTGTCGCCGGGCGCGCTCGAGGTGATCGTAGAACTCGGGGTCCTCGAACTGAGCGAGATCGAGCTTCGCTGCGTGCTCCATGAGCTCGACGCTCATCGCGTTCGAGAAAAGGTCCCCGAGCAGACTCTCGATCAGTGATGACGCCCGCGCCAGAACCTCGCCGGTGAGAACGATGACCAGCTCGAGCGCCAGGTAGCGCCAAATCTGGGACAGCGGTCCGTGTGAAGCTCTCGCCGCGATGACGGCATCAAGAATCAGCTTGCCGACCCAAAAGGTCGTGACCGGCACCGCGGACCGGATCACCCGTAACACTACGATCGCGGAGGTGAAGCCGCGGTGCGTTCGCCAGATCAGGCGAAAGAGTGCTGGAAGATATTTGAGAGCTTCGAGGCGGTCCTTCCAGGTCGCCGGAGCGGCGGGCGCCCCTCGCCGGCGCCCCATCGGTGCCGGCACGAAAACGGGATGACTCATCGCGTTGCTGCTGCCGCTTTATCTGCTGGCGATGGCGTCAGGCGTGTGTTCCGATTCCGCGTCTGCGATCGGCCGACCCTCGCGGGCCCAGGCTTCATAACCTCCCGTGAGGTTCGAGACGTTCGACAAGCCCTTCGCCTGTAAAAATGCCGCCGCAATGGAAGAACGGCCTCCGCCCTTGCAGTGGAGCACTATTGGCGTCGAGTCATCGAGATCACCGAATCTTTCCGGGAGCGAAGCCAGCGGAATGTGAATCGCTCCGGGGAGATGACCGTTGCTCCACTCATCGGGACTCCGAACGTCGATTATCTGCGCCCGGGCGTTTTTCGAGATCTCGACCACTCCGGCTGGATCGACCTGGGCGATGCGTTCCAGCGTTCCACCGCCTGACTTCCAGCCCTGAGTGACGTCGCTGCGAAGAATACCTCTGACCCGCGTCAGTCCGATTTTACAAAGGTCATGCAGGATGGCCTTGATGCCATCGTCTGTATCCGCGTCTGTAATCAGATTGAAGTCTTCGTCCTCGGGAATAAAGGCGCCCATCCAGTTGAGGAATGATTTGCCAAGCGGGATGTTCAACGTTCCTGGAACGTGGCCCCGCGCAAATCTCTCCGCGGGGCGAGTATCGACGACGATTGCTTTCTTTCGCAGAAGCTCTTCGAGCTCGGGCACGCCGAGAACTTTGGGCGAAGCCGTCTTTGGCAACTCGGCTGCGGATCGATTGATCCGCTTCATTACTGCGAAGTAACGCGGCGGCACGGGCTGGTCGGTCAGAACTTTCTCAACGAAATCCTCCTCGCTGAGATCGGCGAAAGCCCAGTTGAACAGCTTCTCATAACCGAGAGTTGATTGCGGCATCGCGCCGAGCGATCTGCCGCACGCAGAGCCCGCACCGTGACCGGGCCAGATCTGAAGGTGGTCTGGTTTTCGGCTGAACTCGTTGATGGAGTTGAACAGCTGTCGTGCGAAACCGCGCATCGTTCCCTCCTGGCCGGCGGCTTTCTCCAGCAAGTCAGGACGTCCGACATCGCCCACGAAAACGAAATCGCCGGTCAGCGCGCCGACCGGCTCATCGCCGCGATCGAGATCGGAGACCAGAAACGTCAGGTGCTCCGGCGTATGGCCGGGCGTGTGTTCCGCGCGCACGCTGACGCGGCCGAATTGAATTCGATCGCCGTGGTGAAGGACGTTCGCCTTTCCGAGAGCCTCTTTCGTATAGCCCCATTCACCGCCGCCGTCTCCGGACAGATGAAGAGTTGCTCCGGCGGCGACCGCGAGAGCACGGGCGCCGGAAAGGTAGTCCGCGTGAATGTGGGTCTCGGTCACGTGCGCGATGCGAACACGATCCGCGCCTGCGGCGCGCGTGTACATGGCGACATCCGCGCCTGGATCAACGAGGATCGCCTCCCGGCTCTTCTCGCAGGCGATCATATAACTCGCCTGCGCCAGATTGTCGTCGTAAAAGCGTTTGAAAAGCATCGCTGCCTCGATGTCACTGGCGCGGCGTTGCTCGCCGGGCGGACAAGCATTAGCGTCCTACTGAAGCACGCCGACTTAACGCGGAATATACACCGACGTGAATTCTGAGCCGAGACGCGACAAAAGCGAGCTGACTCGCGAAGAGCTTGTCCGATATAGTCGTCACATCCTCCTGCCCGCTGTCGGGGAAGGCGGCCAACGCGCGCTCAAGCAATCCAGGGTGCTGCTCGTCGGTGCGGGCGGACTCGGCTCTCCCGTCGCGTTGTATCTCGCAGCCGCCGGCGTCGGCAACATCGGGCTGGTGGATTTCGACCGCGTCGATCTTTCGAACTTGCAGCGTCAGATCCTCCACGGCTCGGCCGCCATCGGAAGCTCAAAGATAGCCTCCGCGCGTGACCGGCTTCGCGATATCAACCCCAACGTCCATATCGAGTCGCACGAGACTCGCCTGACTTCAGCCAATGCGTTGGAGATTGCCCGGGGCTATGATCTGGTGGTCGACGGAACGGACAACTTCGCCACTCGCTACCTGCTGAACGACAGCTGTGTGCTGCTCGGTATCCCAAACGTCTATGGTGCCGTCCACAGGTTCGAAGGGCAGGCCTCAGTCTTCGGCGCGGTCAACGGACCATGCTATCGCTGCCTGTTCCGCGAGCCGCCCCCGCCAGAGCTCGTTCCCAGCTGCGCGGAAGCAGGCGTGCTAGGTGTAGTCCCGGGTCTGGTCGGGACGATCCAGGCCACGGAAGCCCTCAAGATGTTGCTGGGCATCGGCGACACACTCGTCGGAAGACTGCTGACGGTCGACGCCATGACCATGGCATTCCGCACCATCGAAATCGAGAAGGACCCTGCCTGCCCGGCGTGCGGGACCCGCGAGATCCAGGAGTTGATGGATTACGACGCGTATTGCGCCGGCGCGCCGAAGGATCAAGGAAACATGTCCCGAGTGACGGAGATTCAACCGGCGCAGCTTGCGGCACGCATCGCTCACGGCGAGAACCTCGAGATCATTGATGTTCGTGAGCCGTACGAGTGGCAGATTGGACATATTCCCGGCGCCCGCCTCGTCCCGCTCGACCGTATCCAGCAGGAGATTCCGCACCTGGACAAAACCCGCGAAACGATTCTCTACTGCAAGGTGGGAGCGCGGAGCATGTACGCCGCGCAACAGCTCGCCGAAGCGGGCGTTGCGGATGTGAGGAACCTGGCAGGCGGCATTATTCGCTGGATCGACGACGTCGATCCAAGCATGGCGAGGTATTAGTTGATCCCCCCAGATCCCATCGAGCGCTTTCGCACAGTGTACGCGCTCGCCGAAAAAATCGATCGTTCCTGCATGCCCGAGCCCAACGCGATGTCGCTCGCGACCGTCGATGACAGCGGTCAGCCGGCGGTGCGCGTTGTGCTTCTCAAGAGCTACGACGAGCGCGGATTTGTGTTTTACACGAATTACGAGGGTCGGAAAGGTCGCGAGCTGCTGGCGCACCCGAGGGCCGCGCTCTGCTTCTACTGGCCGACGTTGGACACTCAGATTCGGATCGAGGGCAGAGTTACGAAAGTTGCAGATAGCGAAGCGGATGCTTACTTCGCCAGCCGGAAACGACTCAGTCAGATCGGAGCCTGGGCCTCTCGACAAAGCCGTCCACTCGAGACGGCAGAGGCGCTCGACTTACGGGTCGCGGAGTACGAGAAGAAATTCGCGGGTCGAGACGTGCCGCGCCCTGACTACTGGTCGGGCTTCAGGGTTGCACCGGAACGAATCGAATTCTGGAAGGGCAAACCAAGCCGGCTGCACGAACGGAATCTCTATACGCGCGATGGCGATGGCTGGCGAATTGAATCACTCTACCCATGACCGGCGCTGGTACCATTGGACTGGAAATTCGTCTAGAATGCTGAGATGACGAGCACACGACTCCCGCCTGCCGCTAAGACACCTCCGGCACCGGCCCCGACCCCCGCCGCAGAGCCGTGGACCATCGGTTCCGCGAAGACTCTTTACAACGTGGAAGGGTGGGGGATCGGCTACTTCGATATCAACGAGGCAGGGCACGTTGTCGTCCGCCCGGATCAGGAGCGCAGCGATCGGGAGCTCGATCTCTTCGAGCTCGCCAATGATCTCGAGGAGCAGGGCGTGGGCCTGCCTCTGCTTCTCCGCTTTTCCGATATCCTGCGCTCCCGGATCGAATCACTGTGCGACAAGTTCGCGCACGCCCGCGAGGAGTATGGTTACGAGGGTGGTTACACGACGGTGTACCCGATCAAGGTCAATCAGCAGCGGCACGTCGTCGAAGAGATCGTCGAGTTCGGCAAGCGTGCCGGCGTAGGCCTGGAGTGCGGCAGCAAGCCGGAGCTTCAAGCGGTGCTCGGACTCGCCGAGCACACCGACCATCTGATCGTTTGCAATGGCTACAAGGACGAAGAGTTCATGCGCCTGGCCCTCATGGGCCAGAAACTCGGGCACCAGGTCTTCATCGTTCTCGAGCAGCTGAGCGAGGTTGACGTCCTGCTTCAGGTTGCCGACGAATTAGGGGTCAATCCGACCGCCGGCGTGCGGATCAAGCTCTACTCCGAAGGATCCGGACGCTGGGCCAAGAGTGGTGGCGAGAAATCGAAGTTCGGGCTGAGCACCGCACAGCTCGTGAGGCTGGTCGACAAGCTAAAGGCGCTCGATCGTCTCGACATTCTGAAGCTGATTCACTTCCACCTCGGCTCGCAGATCACTGATATCCGCTACATCAAGGCGGGCCTGCAGGAGGTGTCGCGGTATTACGCAGAGCTGCGCGGACTCGGCGTCGACATCACCCACGTCGACGTCGGCGGTGGCCTCGGCGTCGATTACGACGGCAGCAGCTCGACTTCCCAGGCGAGCGTGAACTACACGCTCCAGGAATACGCGGACGATGTCATCTACACCCTCGCTGAGTCCTGTCGTGAGCACGAGCTGCCCATGCCTCACATCATCAGTGAGTCTGGGCGCGCGCTGACCGCGCACCACGCGCTGCTCCTGCTCAGCGTGATCGACGTCGAATCCGTATCCGACAACGCCGTGCCGGAGCTGAACGAAAACCATCACACCCTGCTTCACGAGATGGCGGCGGACTACGCGTCGCTCGCCAAGCGCATCTCGAGAAAGCGTGTGCGGGAGGTCTACCACGACGCGACCTTCGACAAGGAAAGGGCGCAGGAGCTGTTCAACAGCGGGGTGCTGACGCTGCGGGACCGCGCGGTGGCCGAACAGATCTATCTGTCGACTATCGCCACCGTGGCGCGCATCGCCCAGAAGGAGCGCGGCGAGTACTCGGACATCATCGACGATCTCGAAGCGACGATGGTTGACCGGTATTTCTGCAACTTTTCACTGTTCCAGTCTCTGCCCGACAGCTGGGCGATTGATCAGATCTTCCCGATAATGCCCATTCACCGCCTGAATGAAGAGCCGACGCGGCGCGGCACAATCCAGGATGTGACGTGCGACTCAGACGGAAAGATCGAATGCTTCATCGGTGATCGGACGACGCGCAAGAGCCTCGAGCTGCATCCGTTCAACGACGGCGATCCCTACATCATCGGAATTTTTCTCACGGGTGCGTATCAGGAGATCCTTGGCGATCTCCACAACCTCTTCGGCGATACGAACGCGGTTCACATCCGTTTGTCCGAGTCCAAGGGCTACGAGGTCACCGACCTCGTCCACGGCGACACCGTCACCGAGGTGCTCGACTACGTACAGTTCCGCGCTTCGGATTTGCTGGCGACCTTCCGCCGGAAAGTCGCCAACGCCACTGGAATCCCGCGACAGGAAGCGAACATGTTCATCGCGGACTATGTCGCGGGGCTCGAGGGGTACACCTACCTGGAAGGCGAAGCGGCTAGGTAACTCGCGCATCTGACATCTCGCAGACCT
Source organism: Gemmatimonadaceae bacterium (assembly GCA_036514115.1). Classification (GTDB taxonomy): domain Bacteria; phylum Gemmatimonadota; class Gemmatimonadetes; order Gemmatimonadales; family Gemmatimonadaceae; genus UBA4720. Next base: position 4,995 of record DATBXT010000201.1, on the reverse strand, counting down.
ACCTCCGTGGCGTGACAGCTACTGCGTATGCCAGGTCAGCTCTGAGAAAAACGTTTCTCGACTTCTTTCCAATTGACCACGTTCCACCACGCCGTGATGTAATCCGGGCGTTTGTTCTGGTACTTCAGGTAGTACGCGTGCTCCCACACATCCAGTCCCATGATCGCCTTCTGGCCTTCCATCAGGGGATTGTCCTGGTTCGGTGTGCTGGTGATGGTGAGTTTGCCGCCGTTGTTCACCAGCCACGCCCAGCCGGATCCGAACCGCCCGACCCCGGCTGCGCTGAACTGCTCGCGGAACTTCGCGAAATCGCCGAACGCGCTCTTGATTGCCGTCCCGAGATTTCCACCAGGCTCGCCACCGGCCTGCGGCCCCATTATCTGCCAGAACATGGAGTGGTTCCAGTGACCGCCGCCGTTGTTTCTGACGGCGGTTCGCACTGCTTCGGGGAGCTGGTTTACGCTGCGCATTAGATCATCCAGCGATTTGTTCGCCAGCTCGGGCGCCTTTTCGATGGCAGCGTTGAGATTGTTCACGTAAGTCTGATGGTGCTTTCCGTGGTGTATCTCCATCGTGCGCGCATCTATGTGCGGCTCCAGAGCGGCGAAGTCATAGGGAAGGGATGGAAGCGTGAACGCCATTTTCTATTCTCCTTGATGGTTCTCCGCCCGGCAACCGCCGGACGGTCTGCAAAGTGCCATCGACAAACTCAGGAATCACCCTGCACGGCGTCTGCCGCGGCGTAGCGTTTTGCACGTCGCGCGCGGTAGGTACTGATAATCCCGGGCAGCAGCGAAATGAAAACCACGACGAGGACGACGATTTCGATATGCTGATCGATGCCCGGGACCGTGTTACCGAGGAAGTAGCCGATGCCAAGCATGCTCCAGATCCAGAGAACCGCGCCGAGGATGTTGAACGTGATGAATTGGATGAATTTCATGCCGGCCACGCCTGATATTACTGGTGCGAAGGTGCGTATTACCGGCATGAATTGGGCTAGGACGATCGTTTTGCGTCCGTGCTTTTCGTAGAACTCGTGCGCCCGAATAGCATGCTTCTTGTTGAAGAAGAGGCTGTCCTCACGATTGAAAATGCGTGGACCTGAAGCCCGACCGATGAAATGACCGACCGAATTACCGAGCACCGCGGCGATTGTGAGCGTCGGAATCAGCGTGAATATGTTGAGGTAGCCCCTGGCTGCGATTAATCCGGCGGTGACAAGAAGGGAGTCGCCGGGAAGAAACACCCCGACCAGAAGGCCCGTTTCCGAAAAAATGATGATTGCCAGACCGACAAGGCCCGCCCACTGGACCAGTTCCGGAAGATTGGAAAAGCGATGGAAGAAGTCGGTCAGCGTCTGCATGCGAGCGAGGTAAAATGCCGGAGAGACGTTCAAGTTCACCGCCACAGCATCGCAAAGCAACTGCCGGGGAATGGCTTCTCGCTTTCCCGGAACTGCGTGCGCGCGGATTCCGCAAACCGGGCGGCAGAGCTGAACGCGTCTTCAGTGTTGCGGCCGTTGCACTGCTCGTGCTGTTCGCCGTCGGCTGGTCCTGGTCAATCGCGCGCGCGCGTGTGTCCGGCGTATCGGGGATCACACCCGCCACAGCCACCATTGCCAACGCGCTCACCAATGGCTCGGCGCCCTCCGTGGCGTATCTCACTGACGCCGCAATCACGGCACTAGCGGTCCCGGCGCGCGGTGAGAGCGGGAAGCTCAGAGTCAGCATCCAGGCGGAGGGCGCACCGATCAAGCCCATTCTGTCCGACTCCGTGCCTGCGGGCGCTGTCGCCACATTTTCATCTGGCGCGGCCGCGGAGTCGACAGCTACCCTCGCCGCTCCCTCGCGACCGGGAACGTGGAACATGGCCCTCAAGATCGGCAATGCCATCAAGCCGCTCGCTGATTTCAGCGTCATTACCCTGCGGCCCGCTGCGGAGAAGAAAGGTGGCCGCCTCGGCCTGTATTACATCGGAAACTGGCCGGCCGCGCGTAAAGGACAAACTGGTGTCAGCTACGCACCGCCGAGCGGCTTCATCGAAGTGACGCCCGAAAACCAGAACACTCAGCTCTCGGAGCACCTCAAGCTCAAAGACTTCTTGCCGCACGATCAGCAGAACGTGTGGCCAAAGTACGTCGTTGTAGACATGAAGATGGTCGACAAGGACGAACTGGTGCTGGCGGAGCTGGCCAAACTGGGCGTCAATCCCAATGGGATTCGCGTGATGAGCGGTTTCAGAACCCCCCAATACAACGCCGGCGGAGGGGACCCGCGAGGACGCGCGGCGCTCAGCCGACACATGTACGGCGATGCCAATGACATCTTCATCGACAACGATGGTAATGGCCAGATGGACGACCTGAATCACGACGGGCGCGTGAATATTGCAGATGCCAAAGTCGTTCAGGATGCGGTCAATCGCGTCGAGCGGGCACACCCTTCGCTGATAGGAGGGTGCGGCATATATTCCGGCACGTCCGCGCACGGGCCCTTCACCCATATTGACACGCGAGGCTACCCCGCTCGCTGGATCGGAACAGGAGATAGCTAATGGACAAGACAACAACCGGCAGCACGGCGATCGCGGGAGAGGATCACCGGCACACCCCTGCCAACCCAAAGCGGGATCCGGCGATGCCGGTCCGCCTGGCCGACCTCGAGCCGTATGTCGGCCTTGGATATTTGTCGAAGCTGTTCAAGCTGATGGCGGTGATCCTGTTGTTGTTGCTGGTCTCTGAGATCATTACGGGTCTCGTGACCCAGGGGACAACGTCGATTCCAACCCTGCTCGGCGAAATGAGCAGGCTCGTTGTCCTCGCCGGTCTGCTGTGGGGCAGCGGCGATCTCGCTCTTCTCCTGATTGACATGGGACACGACGTCCGTGCAACCCGGATTCTGCTCGGCAGACAGGCGCTCCATCAAACTGGGTCGACAGGGATTACACCGCCATCCGGAACTCCTCGCGTCGAGGGAGGCAGCTTCGTGGAGCGTGGCCCCCGCTAAGCTATTCACGGTCGGGCATTCGACCCGATCGCTCGAGCAGTTCCTGGGACTGCTCGCCAGAGAAGGCGCGACACATCTGGTTGATGTGCGCGCCTTTCCCACATCTGCCCGCTATCCCCATTTCTCCCGCCCAACCCTCGAGAGGGCGATAATCGACAGCGGAGGGAGATACACTCACGCTCCATCGCTCGGCGGCAGACGTCGCGGCCGCCGCGATTCACGCAACACCCAGTGGCGGAACGCGAGCTTCCGCGCGTATGCGGACTACATGGACACCCGCGAGTTCGCCGACGCGATTGATGATCTTCTGAAGCTGGCGACGCTCGAGACGACGGTGATCATGTGCGCCGAAGCCGTGCCCTGGCGGTGTCACCGATCGCTGATCGCGGACGCAGCGCTCGCACGCGGCGTCGGCGTCTTCCACATTCTCGACAGCCAAACGCAGCCGCATCGCCTCACATCCTTCGCGCGCATCGAGGACGGACGCGTGCGCTACGATGCCGGCGCGCAGAACGAACTATTCCGCTCCGATGAGTCGTAGAAAACAGATTGCTAAACGTGCGCGGCATGCTGGTTGCCATAACTGGCCCCGTGTCTGCTGTGCCGGGTGTACTCACTTCTCGAGAGGATTCCATCATGCTTTGGACGATCGCGGTAATTCTCCTCATCCTATGGGTTCTGGGGTTCTTCGTAGTGCACGTGGGCGGAGGCCTGATCCACCTGCTGCTCGTCATCGCTGTCATCGTGATCATCTACCGTCTGATCACCGGTCGACCAGTCGTTTAGCGAATATCCCACCCGGCCGCGGCGACCCGTTGCCTCGGCATCTGCTGCCCTCTACTATCCGTTCGCAACCGTGAAGTAGAGGGCAGCATCATTCATTGGCATCAGTGACCGGCGCCGACGAGGCCGGTGAAGCACCGGCGGAAACGGGGTCGATCCTCTCTTCGGTCCGTGTCATTCTGTATGAACCGCAGGATCCCGTGAACATCGCTGCAACCATTCGCGCGATGAAAAATATGGGCTTCTCCGACCTCTATCTCGTGCGATCGGTCGAGTACGACCCGTGGCGCCTGGCGGGAATAGCGCACGGCACTGAGGATGTAATCGATCGCATAAGAAACTGTGACACGATCGAAGAAGCGCTGCAGGGCGTCGTCAGGGTAGCAGGGTTCACGGCGCGTCGACGCGCGGCGAAGCGAGATGTGACTACGCCGAGGAAAGCCAGCGGAGAGCTACTCGACTTCGCGGGCTCGGGTCCTGTCGCGATACTCTTTGGCAGGGAAGACAAAGGACTGCCCAACGAGATTCTGGATCGCGCGCACGTGCTCGTCACGATTCCGACCACCGGCCACGCGTCGCTCAACCTTGCGCAGGCGGTGTTGATCGCGCTTTACGAATTGCACCTCACCGCCGCCGACGTGACGCGCGTGTTGGCGCCGCCGCGGAAGGACGCGCCCCCCGCAACAGCCGAAGAGTACGAGCAGCTGTTCGCGGACGCCGAACGCGCGCTCCATCAAATCGAGTTTTTCAAGACGCGTTTCCATGAGCACATCATGCGCACGGTGCGCACTTTGTTTTATCGATCTGCTCCGGATTCGCGCGAGCTCGCTCTCTTGCGCGCGATCTTCATCGAGATCGTGCGGACAATCGACCGCATCAAGAGGGGAAAGGCAGGAGGTTTGCAGCACTAATGCGCACCTTGCGCCACCCATCGTGTCCGGACATTTTTCCGCGTGTTGAATCGCTTGTGAATTTCTTCACAAAGCCGACCGTTTAACTCGCCTTTACTCCAACACTCGCGGATGAACTTGCGAAGCAGATGGCTCGCAGTACCGGGCTTCGTTTGTATTGCGGTACTGGCCACCATGCTCTCGGCATACAGCGGCGCTTCTTCATCGGAAGGGAATAGTCCGGTCCAGCCGGTCAAATTCCGCCACACGATTCACGTGGACACGCTGAAGATGAATTGCCTCTACTGTCACTT
>DATBXT010000200.1:0-12751 GCA_036514115.1 Gemmatimonadaceae bacterium | reverse complement strand
TGGGCGATCCGAGCGAAATACGCCTATCTGCAGTACGAGCTTCTCAAGAGTGCGTACTGGAACGCCAACATCAGAGGCGGAATTCTGCAAAACGTGGTCATCGACCACGTCGAGCAGTTCTGGCCACGGTGGATCTCGCAGACCGCAGTCGAGCGCGCGGGATTCTTCTCGTCTTCTGACGCAGGTGTAGCGACACTCTGGACGCTGCCCAATCACTGGGGAGAGTTCTACGCTACCATCGTGAACGGTCCCGGTTATACATCGCGCGAGACCGACCGGTTCAAGGATTACGCAGCAAGAATATCGCTGACGCCTCTCAGCGGCTCGGGCAATAAAGTGCTCAGGACGTTCGCCATTACCGGCTGGACGTACATCGGGGCCGTTGCGAGCAGTTTCGTCAACGGTGGTGCTGGACAGATAGGCCCCATCGGATCGTCGATGCCTCGGACGAGATCCGGAGCATTCCTGGGTGTGCGCGATCCACGACTGACTCTGGGCGGCGAATGGGGTACTCGCAAGGACGGGCGAGACATAGGGGCGAACACCATTGCCGCTCCCCGGACGGAATTTGACAGCACCGGGCACCTGCTCTCGGCCTTCGTCGTGACAAAGCCGTTCCAGCTCTTTAGCAACTCGACACTCCCGCTCGGCCTTGTAGGACGCTGGGACCGCTTCAAGCCGAACAGCAACACCGACGCCGACATCACCACCGCCATCGCGGGACTGACCTGGGACCTGAACAAGAAAGCGGCGATTTCATTCGACTACCAAGAACAAACGCCGCACTCGGCGGCAATCTTTACCGCTACCAAGACCTATTTCCTGCATATGGTGGCGAACTTTTAAAGCTTTCGGTCTGCCCGCACGCCCGGCGACGGTTGTGACAATGTCGTTACCTGACATGTGTCGTAGCCATCTCCGGGCGTCTCTATTTTCAGACACCTGGGCTCTTCATCCCTCTATCCAGAACAAGGAGCCGTGCCGTGAGAGCATTGAAATTCATCGCCCTCATGATTTTGGCAGCAGCCTGCGCCAAGGACAATTCAAGTAACTCGACTACTTCCTCTTCCACCTCGACTTCTTCAGGCGGGGTGGATTTAACCGGGGCCGGGGCCACGTTCCCTTATCCGATCTACTCGAAATGGTTCTCGGATTACGCCGCCCAGTCAGGGGTAAAAATCAACTACCAGTCGATCGGTTCAGGCGGCGGCATCCGCCAGCTCTCCGAGCAGACTGTCGACTTCGGCGCCTCCGATAGCCCGATGTCCGACGAGGAAATGGGCAAGGCCAAGGGCGGGCCGGTTCTTCATATCCCGACGGTGCTGGGCGCCGACGTGGTCACTTACAACCTTCCCGGCGTAACAGCTCCGTTGAAGCTGACCCCCGAAGCAATCGCCGGGATTTTTATGGGCAGCATCAAGAAATGGAATGACAACCGGATCGCTTCCTTGAATACCGGCGTCAAGCTGCCGGGCTCTGACATACTCGTCGTGCACCGGTCCGACGGTAGCGGTACGACTTACATCTTCACCGACTACCTGAGCACCGCCGTGCCGGCGTGGAAGACGGCAGTCGGCAAAGGCAAGGAAGTGAAGTGGCCAGTAGGCATTGGAGCCAAAGGAAACGAGGCGGTGTCAGGCCAGGTCAAGCAGACACCCGGGGCGGTCGGTTACGTCGAGCTCGCTTACGCGAAGCAGAACAACCTTCCAATCGCGGCCGTCCGAAATCTGGCCGGACAGTACGTAGCGGCATCGGTGCCCGCTGTGACCGCCGCCGCGGCGGGCGTCGCCAAATCACTGCCGGAGAATACGGACTACAGGCTCTCGATCGTGAACGCTCCGGGTGCTGAGTCGTATCCGATCTCGTCCTTCACGTGGCTGCTCGTATATCAGCACCAGAAGGACGCTACCAAGGGAAAGAAGGTCGTCGATTTTCTGAACTGGGCACTCACCGAGGGTGAAAAAACGGCGCCTTCACTCGACTACGCGCCGCTCCCCTCCGAAATGGCGGCGAAGGTCAAAGCGCGAGTGGCGACCATCGATTTTAGCGGCGCCAAGTGACATCTCTCCCGGCGCAGTGGCTCGACCGGGACCGGCGCCGGTTGATCCTGGAGCAATCGGCAATCGGTGATACCGTTTACGGGTTTCTCACCGCCGCCTGCGCGCTCGTTGTACCAGCTCTTGTTGTCGCAATAGCGGTGTCAATTTTCGCGGCGGCCTGGCCGGCATTTTCCAAGCTCGGTTTTTCAATCGTCACCTCCAGCGACTGGGATGTCGCGGCCGGACATTTCGGCGCCGCTCCCGCATTGTTCGGCACGCTCGTTTCGTCGGCTATTGCGCTGATCATCGCTACACCATTGGCCATCGGTGTGGCGATTTTTCTCTCGGAGTTCTCTCCTTCGTGGCTGCGCCAGCCGGTGAGCTTCCTCGTCGATCTGCTCGCCGCCATCCCCAGCGTTGTCTATGGACTCTGGGGAATTTTTGTTCTGATCCCCTTGCTGCGCGAATACGTAATGCCGTTCTTCCGCGACACACTGCATCTCGGGGCGACTCCGCTGTTCAGCGGTCCGGCTTACGGACCCAGCATGCTGGCGGCTGGAATCATTCTCGCCATCATGGCCCTTCCTTACATCTCGGCCGTCTCTCGCGAGGTCCTCATGGCAGTTCCTCGCTCGCAACGAGAGGCAGCGCTCGCCCTCGGTGCCACGCGCTGGGAGATGATTCGCGATGCGGTAGTCCCTTACGCGCGCTCGGGCATCATCGGTGGGATAATGCTTGGTCTCGGCCGCGCGCTCGGCGAAACCATGGCCGTCACGATGGTGATTGGAAATCGCCCCGAGATTTCCGCGTCGCTGCTGGCGCCCGGTTATACGATGGCCTCACTGATCGCCAACGAGTTCAGCGAGGCGACGAATGATCTGCACCTCTCAGCGCTGATGGCAGTCGGTGCGGTCCTTTTCGTCATCACGCTCATCGTCAACGCGGTCGCGCGCTGGCTGGTGTGGAGCGTCTCGAGGAATCGCGCCAGGTGAGAACCATCAGGGGTAGACACGTCGTCAGCGGAGGCATGATCGGACTGACCTATCTGGCCGCGATACTCGCGACCCTGCCGCTCGTTCTGATCCTGGTTCATCTCATAGCGAAGGGCGCATCATCGTTGTCACTCGATTTCTTCACGCGCATGCCGAAGCCCGTTGGTGAGCCGGGCGGCGGAATGGCGAACGCCATCGTCGGCACGCTGCTCCTGATTGGCATCGCCGGCCTCATCGGCCTGCCCGTAGGCATCGGTGCTGGACTCTACCTGGCCGAGAAGCGGACGACGACGCTGGCCTATGCCGTTCGTTTCCTGTCGGATGTCCTCAATGGGTTGCCGTCTATCGTCATCGGCATCTTCGCCTGGGAATTCCTCGTCAAACCCGTCGGCCATTTCTCGGCGCTTGCGGGAGGTGTGGCACTCGGGTCGATGATGATCCCCCTGGTGACACGCACGACCGAAGAGATGCTGCTCACCGTTCCGACTTCTCTTCGCGAAGCGGCCTTGGCGCTCGGCTACCCGAAGTGGCGGACTTCGGTTTCGGTGGTTCTGCGCACGGCCCTCGCCGGCATCGCGACCGGGGCCCTTGTCGCCGTGGCGCGGATCGCCGGCGAGACAGCGCCGCTTCTGTTCACGGCCTTTGGCAATCAGTTCTGGTCGACGTCGGTGCGGGAGCCCATCGCGGCGCTTCCACTCCAGATCTTCACCTACGCCATTAGCGCATACGACGAATGGCATCGCCTCGCCTGGGCCGGCGCACTCGTTCTGATAAGCCTCGTGCTTCTGATCAGTATTGCGGCGCGAATAGTCACGCGGTCCCGGTTCGGTGCTGCAGTTGACTGAAGTGGTTCGCGAGAGCCGCGAGAGGCTGGTGAAAGTTCTGGCGCCGGCAATCAAGGTCCCCGAGCATGGTCCCGTTGTCACCAGCGCCAAGCCGTGCATCGTGACGCGAAATCTTACCGCGTACTTCGGCAACTCTGCGGCAATCAGCGACATATCAGTTTCGGTTCCGCAGCAAGCAGTGACTGCCATCATTGGCCCGTCGGGATGCGGCAAGTCGACGCTGCTGCGATGCCTCAATCGTATGCACGAAACCGTTCCCGGAGCGCGCGTGGAAGGTGCGGTCGAAATCCTCGGCACCGCGATTTATGGTGAAGGAACCAGCCCGATCGCCGTCCGCCGTCACGTCGGTATGGTGTTTCAGCGCCCCACTCCCTTCCCCACGATGTCGGTTCGCGCAAATGTCGCGGCTGGCCTCCGCATCGCCGAGAAGACTTCCCAGCCAAAGGGTTCGCCTGACGAGATTGTTGAAGAGGCGCTGCAGCGCGCCGGTCTCTGGGCGGAGGTGAAAGACCGTCTCGACGAGAGCGCGATTGCGCTCTCCGGCGGGCAACAACAGCGCCTGTGCATTGCGCGCGCTCTGGCCACACGACCCCGCGTCATTCTGCTCGATGAGCCAACCGCTTCCCTCGATCCCCTTAGCACACAGAAGGTCGAAGAGCTCGTCTACGAGCTGCGCAAAACGGTTACCGTGGTAATCGTCACACACAACATGCAGCAGGCGGCGCGCATCTCAGACTCGACTGCGTTTCTGCTGGCGGGCGAGCTGGTCGAGTTTGACTCCACCAGAAACCTGTTTACTGCACCGCGAGATCAGCGCACGGAGTCCTACATCACTGGGCGGTTCGGATGACCGCTCTCGCTCAGACGATCGAGCGTCCGGCGACGGACGTCGGGACAATCGAAGCTCGTAACTTTTCCTTTTGGTACGGAAAGAAACAGGCGCTGAAGAACATCACGATGTCAGTTCCACCTCGAGCGGTCACCGCGCTCATCGGACCATCTGGCTGTGGCAAGTCGACGTTCCTGCGCTCCATCAATCGACTGAACGATCTCATCCCCGGCATCAGACACGAAGGTGATCTCTGCCTCGACGGCGACAGCGTCTTCGATTCGTCTCTGGACGTGGTAGCGTTGAGACAGCGTGTCGGAATGGTGTTCCAGCGCTGGAATCCGTTTCCGAAATCGGTTTACGAGAACGTCGCCTATGGCCCTCGGATCAATGGCGTGGCCGAAGGCTCGTCGCTTGACGAGATCGTTGAGCGGTCGCTCCGTCGTGCCGCGATCTGGGATGAGGTGAAGGACCGCATGCGCAGCAGCGCGACCAGCTTGTCGGGTGGCCAGCAACAGCGCGTGTGCATAGCGAGAGCGTTGGCGAACCAGCCTGAGGTACTGCTCCTCGACGAACCGGCCAGCGCGCTCGATCCCGGTTCGACACAGAAAATCGAAGAGCTATTGTACGAGCTGAAGCGGGAGTTGACCATCATCATCGTAACACACAACCTTCAGCAGGCCGCGCGCGCCTCCGAGTTCACAGGCTTTTTCTATACCGGCGAGCTTATCGAGTTCGGAGCGACAGAGCAGGTTTTCACCAGCCCGCGCCAGGACCGGACTGACGCCTACATCACGGGGAGATTTGGATGACAGTGGACTCGAACGTCGGATTCCGGCATTTCCACGATCAGCTGGCGGCGCTCAAAGAGACGCTGCTGGGAATGTCGTCGAAGGCCGAGGAGCGAACCGATCTTGCCGTGGAAGCCCTGCTCACGCGCGATAAGGAGAAAGCGAATCTGGTCATCGAGGGCGATGTCGAGCTGAACGCGCTGGAGATGGAAGTGGAGCAGGCGGCGGTGGAGCTGTTGGCGCTGCAGCAACCCATGGCGCGCGATCTCCGCTTCGTCATCGGGGCAATCAAAGTCTCAAACGACCTTGAGCGTGTCGGCGACCACGCGGTGAACATCGCCGAGTCCGCGCTCAGGCTTGCCGGAAAACCCAAGGTCAGCATTCGTGTTCCCGAGATCGAAGTCATGGCGCGGCGTGCCCGCAAAATGCTCGGCGATTCGCTCGATGCCTTCATTCGTGCCGACGGCGCGCTCGGACGGCAGGTTTGCAAGGACGATGATGTCGTCGACTCGCTGCACGATTCGGTCTTCCGTGTGTTGCTGACCCACATGATGGCCGACGCCAAAACCATCTCGCCTTCGCTCGAGCTACTGCTGGTCGGTCGGAATCTCGAGAGGATCGCCGATCTCGCCACCAATATCGGCGAGGACGCCGTTTATCTCGCCGAAGGCAAGCAGATCAAACACCACCGCGAGGAAGAGCACATCAACGAGCCCCGACTGCAGACAACATCCAGTAGCTGACGGCCGCGACCGCCGCTGACGCCGGGATGGTGATAAGCCACGCCCACACGATACGGCGCGCAATTCCCCACCTCACCGCCGAGAAGCGATAGGTGGCCCCGGCTCCCATTATGGAGCCGGCAATCGTGTGCGTGGTGCTGACCGGTATCCCGTAGTGAGTCGCCAGAGTGATGGCAATCGCCCCGCCGGTTTCAGCGGCAAAACCGCTGACTGGACGAAGGCGGGTTATTCGCGAACCCATTGTGTGCACGATGCGCCAGCCGCCGAACAACGTGCCCAGAGAAATCGCGGTATACGCGCCGAGCTTCACCCAGAGCGGAATGCCCTCGCCGTCCACGTACAGGTGGTGGAAGAATCCGGTCTGGGCAGCCAGCAAAGGCTTCACCGATACCAGCAGGCCGACGATAATTCCCATCGTTTTCTGGGCGTCATTTCCTCCGTGCGCGTGCGACAAAAGGGCCGAGCTGAATAACTGCGCACCGCGAAAAAACCTGTCGACGCGTGCCGGCGCCATTGTCTGAAAGAGCCAGTACACCGCCACCATCAACAGAAATCCAGCGAGCATGCCCACCAGCGGGGAAATGGCGATGAACGAGAGCGTCTGGATCCATTTTTCGCCCCAGGTTATCGCGCTCCATCCGGCCTTCGCGACGCCGGCTCCGGCGTACCCGCCGATGAGCGCGTGTGAAGAGCTCGAGGGAATGCCGTAAAACCAGGTGATGAGATTCCAGATGATCGCTCCGAGCAGGCCCGCCAGAATCAGATTCGGCGTGACGATGTCGGTGCGTATGATTCCCTTCTGGATCGCCTTGGCGACCAGCTCGCCGGATGTGAACGCAGCGGTGAAATTGAAAAATGCGGCCCAGATGACGGCCGCAAAGGGGCTTAGAACGCGCGTACCCACGATCGTCGCGATCGAGTTCGCTGAATCGTGGAAGCCGTTGATGAAGTCGAATATGAAGGCGACCACCACGATCGCCGCGACATAGTAGACCACTAAGCGTTCTTCAGCGCGATGCTCTGCAGCACGTTGCCGACATCCTCGCAGCGATCGAGCGCGTCCTCAACCTTGTCGTAAAGGTCCTTCCACTTGACGACTTCGAGAGCGTCGCCGCCTTCGGCGAACAGCTTGCCCATCGCCTCGTGATATACGGCGTCGCCCTCTTCTTCGAGCACCTTGAGCTTCTCGCTGACCGCGTACACGTGCTTGGCGTTCTTCATGTCGCGCACACCCTCTTCCACCATCTTCGCCGCGCGCGCCAGCACTTCTGAAAGGACTATCGCCGCCGGCCGCGTCTGTTGAATTCTGAAGATCTGGGCTCGTCTCGCGGCGCCGTCGATCAGGTCGATGACGTCGTCCAGCTCCGAAGCGAGCGCATGGATGTCTTCGCGGTCGAAGGGCGTTACGAACGTCCGATCGATGCGGTCGATGATGTCGTGCGTGAGGTTGTCCGCCTCGTGTTCGAGGCCCTTGATCGCCGTCACCTTCGCCGCGAGCTGAGCGGGTGCCTGGAACATTTCCTGGAGCAGACCCGCCGAGGCAGTAAGCCGGATGGCCAGCTCGGTGAACAGGTCGTAGAACTTTTCGTCGCGGGGAAGGATTCGCAAAAGACCGAACTCCGTGGGAGGGAACGGCGACTCGCCTGAAACATTCGAGTCCCATCGCCGGGGAATTTACCCCGTACCCGACATTCGAGCTACGCCGATCGAAGTCTCTCCCCTGCCGTCTGCCGGCTTGGCCATGCCCCAGGAGTCCGCCAGCAGGAGCTGGTGAGTGGCTCGAATCGGCTCATTCCCCGGCGTTCGCTGAGTGTAAGTGCCGTCGGCCGCCAGGTCCCACGCCTGGCGGTTGTCCGACAGGCAGACGTTGAGCAGCGAGTGGAGGCGTGGATGCATCGCGACGTCGTCAATCGGCGCGACGGCTTCAACTCTCCTGTCGAAGTTTCGCTGCATCCAATCTGCCGAGCCGAAAAAGAATTGTCCGTCGCCACCGTTGGCGAAATAGAACAATCGCGAATGCTCGAGAAATCGTCCGACGATGCTCACCACTCTTATCCTGTCGCTCAGTCCGGCAATGCCCGGGCGAAGACAGCATATCCCGCGCACGATGAGATCGATCTCCACGCCAGCCTGCGAAGCCGCGTAAAGAGTCTCGATCGTCTCCACGTCGACGAGGGCGTTCATCTTCGCTATGATTCGCGCCGGTTTGCCCTCTCTGGCGTTGGCCGCCTCGCGATTTATCAGCTCCAGGAACCGAAAGCGCATGTTCGGCGGCGCGACCAGCAGCTTCCGATAGAGGCGCTGCCTCGAGAACCCGGTGAGGGCGTTGAACAAGTCCGTGAGATCGGCACCAATTGACGGACTGCTGGTGAACAATCCAATATCCGTGTAGATGCGCGCGGTTTTGGAGTTGTAGTTGCCGGTGCCGATGTGCGCGTATCGCTTGATCCCGTCCGCCTCCCGCCGCACCACCAACGTCGTTTTCGCGTGCGTCTTTAGTGCGGGCAGTCCGTAAGCGACATGGACGCCATACCCCTCGAGCGTCCTCGCCCAGGAGATGTTGTTGGCTTCGTCAAAGCGTGCCTGTAACTCGATGAGGACTGCGACCTGTTTGCCCCGTTGCGCCGCCTCAGTAAGCGCTCGCACCACGCCTGTGTCACCCGAGGTGCGGTACAACGTCATCTTGATCGCCAAAACGTTGTCGTCGGTCGCGGCGCTGAGCAGGAATTGCTCGAAGGACGTGTTGAAGGAGTCGAACGGGTGGTGAACCAGTACGTCTTTCTCTCTCAGCACTTCGAAGATGCTGGTCGCCGGATCCTTCAGCTCCGGCGGCGTGACGGGCACCAGTGGCGGATCGCGTAGCTCCGGAACGTCCAGCATGGCCAGCGACATGAGATCGCCCAGATCGAGCAGCGGCCCCGTCTCTACCAGCTCGGGATCGGATATGCTCTTGATCTCCGCGGGCTGATCTTCCCTCAGCTCCTCCATCAACAGCGCGCGCAGAACTTCGGGCATGCCGCTCTCGACCTCGATGCGAACCACTTCCGCGAAACGGCGCTCGAAAACCTGCTCCTCGATCAGCTGCAGCAGGTTGTCATCGTCTTCCGAGTGCGTCAGCTCGAGATCGGAATAACGTGTGACGCGGAAGGTGTTGTATCCCTCGATGTCCATCCCCGGAAAGAGCGCACCGAGGTTCGCGCCGATGACCTGCTCGAGCGGAATGAAGGTGTTGCCCCGGCCAAACGGAATCCACCGAGGAAGACTCTTGGGGACCTTCACACGCGCGAATCTCACTGCTTTGGTCACCGGATCATGGATCTGGACCGCAAGCGACAGAGAGAGATTGGAGATGTAGGGAAACGGGTGCCCGGGATCCACCGCGAGCGGAGTCAGGACCGGAAAGACCTGGGCCTCGAAGAATTCGTCGACCGTTTGCCACTCTGCGGAAGTCAGATCGTCAATGCTGACAAGCCTGATCCCGTGAGTCGCGAGCTCAGGCAGCAGGGTGTCATAGAGCAGCACTCGCTGCCTGCGCATCTGCTCGCCGACCCGCGTGCTGATCGCCGTCACCTGCTCCAGCGGTGACATCGCATCGGCGGTAACCGGGTGCATTCCGGCCGCGACCTGGCGCCTTAGCCCGGCCACTCGCACCATGTAGAATTCGTCGAGGTTGGTGTTGAAGATCGCGAGAAACTTCAGCCGCTCGAGCAGCGGATTTCTCTCGTCGATCGCTTCGTGCAACACCCTGTTGTTGAATTCGAGCCAGCTCAGCTCGCGATTCAGGAAAAGCTTTGGGTCCGTCATGCTTTGGGAAGTCTACGGTGCCGCTTTACCCGATGCTCGTGCGGCGGACTACTAACCTGCGATTTTCGAAGAATTTCACCAGTAGCACGCCTGTAACGAACCCGCCGAGGTGCGCCCACACCGCCACGCCGCCTCGCAGATCGGCGCCGTTGGTTAGCTCCGGCAAGGCCGCGACCAGCTGCCAGAAGAACCACCAGATCAAAACCAGCCAGGCGGGAATCGGTATCACCTTGAAGAAGATTATGAAGAAGAACAGCATCCTCACCCGGACGCGTGGATAGAGCACCAGGTATGCGCCGAGGATTCCGGAAATGGCGCCGGAAGCGCCAACCGTTGGCAGCGGCGAAGCCGGCTGCGCCAGAATGTGCGCTGCTGCGGCGGCCAGTCCGCACACGATATAGAAAAGCAGAAAGCGGAAGTGGCCGAGGCTGTCTTCGATGTTGTTCCCGAAGACCCAGAAGAACAGAGCGTTACCGAGGATGTGGCCCCATCCGCCGTGCAGGAACATGGAGATCAACGGCGTAAGGATATTGATGCGGTCGTTGTCGACGACACACGACACTCCTCGCCCGAGAGGCACGGCCTGATTGATCGGGGCAAGATGCGTGAGCTCGCCCGGGACCATTCCCAGGTTGCAAACACTGGCCGCGAGGACCTGCTGGTCGAACCCGGCACCTTGGACAAAAATCCAGGTCGCGAACATCGCGATCAGGATCAGATACGTCATCCATGGCGTGCGAACTGTCGGGAGCTCGTCGCTTAGCGGGATCATTTCTTTTTCACAATGTCAGGCAGGAGCCGGCCGCATCCGCGAAAGGTAGTGGCGCTACTCGACGCGAAAGGTCGTGAACATGCCCATCATTAGATGCGTCTGCGCGTCCGGCGTGTCCCTGAAATTGCAGAACAGAAAATACGTTACGCCTTTCCTGAGCTCGGTGTACAGCTGGCCGTCCGGACCCGTCGTTGGCGTTGCCAGCAGAATCCCGACTGAGCGGTCAAGGAAATCGCGCGGTCTGCCGCCCGCCTTCACGGCTTTCACTACACTATCGGCCGAAACGCCGGGCTTCATTGTGGCAAGCGCCAGCTCATGCTGCACCTTGCCGTGGTTCGCAAACGTAAAAAGCGTCGGCCCGGGCTCGATTCGCGCTGGAAGCGGCATGAACGCGTAGTCGTTGGCGACGACATCGATACGAGCGGGACGCGTTGTGGCCTGCCCAGTGGCGACCGTGGACGCGAGCGTCGCTGCGAAGCAGATCGAGCCAATCGTGCGGAGCATTCGGAGCCCTCCAGCTAGATGTGGACAGCCAATGGACGGGTGCGCCAAGATGGCAAAGACTGGTTTCTCAGGCAACTTGGCACTCTCAGCAGTCCCTCAAACGCGGAAATTGCGCCGTTATGGCAGAGATTTCCGGCCCCGCGCTTGCCTCTCTCCCTTGGACTGATATACCCTGACTCGGAGCGAAACCGCTCTTGGGAGACTAAAGAATGGCTGACAAAGTAATCGGAATCGATCTGGGAACCACCAACTCCGTGGTTGCGGTGATGGAGGGCGGTGACCCCGTCGTGATTCCCAACGCTGAGGGTGGGCGGACCACTCCCTCGGTCGTTGGATTCACCAAGGACGGCGAGCGCCTGGTTGGGCAGATCGCTAAAAGACAAGCAGTAACCAACCCGCAAAACACCGTCTTCTCGATCAAGCGGTTCATGGGCCGCAAACAGTCGGAAGTTGCCGAGGAGACGAAGCGCGTTCCGTACAAGGTGGTCGGCGGACCGAACGACGTCTCGATGGTTGAAGTCCAGGGCAAGCGATATTCGCCGCCCGAGATTTCCGCGATGATCCTCCAGAAGATGAAGCAGACCGCCGAGGACTACCTCGGCTACAAGGTCGAGAAGGCGGTCATCACCGTACCTGCGTACTTCAACGACTCGCAACGACAGGCGACTAAGGACGCGGGCAAGATCGCGGGTCTCGATGTCCTGCGCATCATCAACGAGCCGACGGCGGCAGCTCTGGCCTACGGTCTCGACAAGAAGAAGGACGAGAAGGTCGCGGTGTTCGACCTCGGCGGTGGTACCTATGACATCTCGGTGCTCGAGCTCTACGACGTCGAAGGCTCGCGCCAGTTCGAGGTGAAGTCCACTAACGGTGACACTCACCTCGGCGGCGACGACTTCGATCAGCGCGTCATCGACTGGCTGGTAAGCGAGTTCAAGCGCGATCAGGCAATCGATCTGTCGAAGGATCCGATGGCCCTCCAGCGCCTGAAGGAAGCTGGCGAGAAGGCGAAAATGGAGCTGAGCACCACTCAGTCCACCGACATCAATCTGCCTTTCATAACGGCGGACCAGAGCGGCCCGAAGCACCTGAACTACACGCTGACCAGAGCGAAGTTCGAGCAGCTGGTGGACGATCTGATCCAGCGCACGATTCCTCCGATGGAGCAGGCCCTCAAGGATGCGGGCATCAAGCCGAACGAAATTGACGAGGTGTTACTCGTTGGTGGCTCGACGCGCATTCCGAAGATCCAGGAGATCGTCAAGAAGTTCTTCGGCAAGGATCCGAACAAGACGGTGAACCCGGACGAAGTGGTGGCGATTGGCGCCGCAGTTCAGGGCGCCGTACTTACCGGCGAGCAGAAGGACGTTCTGCTGCTCGACGTCACTCCGCTCTCACTCGGTATCGAAACGCTCGGCGGAGTCACCACCGT
>DATBXT010000199.1:0-5066 GCA_036514115.1 Gemmatimonadaceae bacterium | reverse complement strand
GATGGAATTGTCACCCAGATATTCGCAAGGCTGCTGATTGCGAGTACGGGACTGAGCAGTGTCATCACCCACAGCGCCAGACTGTCGGGCGAGCTTCTGCCGCCGCCGAGCATCCTGGAGAGACTGTCCAATCCCTCCATGATGCGCTGCGACGCGTCGCTGACGGGTGTCGGCGTGTATCGGCTTGACCCTGTCTCCAGCAGCTGACGGCGCAGGGAAGGAACGCGTGTGAATGCCGCGCCCGCGAGAATCAGAAGAAACGAAACCGGAATCGCACCCGGTGCACCCGCGCGAATTACTCCGCCGGAGAGAGCGGTTCCGTTCACGAGCAGCCAGAAAGCTACGAAAGTCATCCACAGAGTCGACTGCCAGCCGCGCACGAGATAGATGAATATTCCGGCGAACGCAACCGCGCCGAGGTAAAGCGCGAATGGCGTCAGGGACGTGACCGGCGCAAACAGGATGAAGGGCGTGGCAAAGCCCGTGGCGATGGCGATGAACGCGAAGATCTCGCTTCGCTCCTGGAGCGAGATCCAGGCGGACGTGAGCGTCAACACGAAGAAGAGCAGCCGCGCGGACGGTATCGAGATCAGTCCATACCACACCGACGCCGCGTACGCGGTCAGGTACCAGACAGCAAGCGCGCCTCCGTAGAGCACCTGTCGCAGTCCGTGCCCGCTGGCAGTCATGGCGTTCGTTCCCACACGAATAGCCGCCCAGAAGAGACCGGCGCCGACCATCGCGCCCGCGAGCACACGGATCGGTGGCGTGATCCAGCCCCTGTCGATCGCGTACCCATAGAGAAAGAGAACGGCGATTACCACGAACCCGATTCCAATGCGGCTCAGCCACCATTCGGGGCTTTGTGACGTGAACCACCGGGAGACTATCGAGGTGAGGTCATCCGGAGCCGAACTATGTTGGCGCGCGCCGGCGTTCGAGTAGCGAGGCGCAGACTGACGCGCCTCACCTCCCGCCTCCGCCCACCTCCCACCTCGCGCTAACGATCGCTCAATGGCGGCGAGGCTTGCCTCGAGTCGAGCAAGCCGTTCCTCGATCTCGCGCTCTTTTAGTGGATCCATCAGTCTCCCCGAAAACCTTTAGTTAGGAGACTGCCGTTTTACCCCTGACGCAACGCTCCGAGTACGGCCGGCAGCGAGCCAATAACCCACGTGAGCGCCGCCGCAATCGCCGCCTGCTGCTTCGTGATTCTGCCAACGACGTAAATCCCGATCCCGAGCAACACCGTGATCCAGATCGTGAAGAGATCGAACCTGCCCGCCAACGCAATCGCGACGGCGGAGGCGTGATCCGGGTCCATGAAGCGCGCCGGCCCGAATCCGACGCTGTTCACTCCATTGAGCTTCTCCGGAGTCATGAACAGCGCCTGCGCGGCGTTCACCAGTATCTGCACGATCCTCGGCACCGCGGAGTAGGTTGCGATCATGAACGCCGCCGTCAGTGTCTCCTTCGCGTCGAAGAGCTTGCTAACGAGCCAGAGGACGAGTCCGGAGCCAAACACGCTGAGTGTCACACCGATCGCGAAAAAGAACGGCGACAGCTTCTCGAAGAAGCCGCGGCTCGATGCCATTTGCTCGGCGGTGATGTTCGGGTTCTTGGCCATCGCGGCGGCAGTCTGTCTCGTGAACTCGGCGTCGAAGATCGGCTGCATCGCGTTTTTGGTGATGAAAAACAGAACGGTTCCAATGCCGATCAGCACCAGCAGTGCAAGACCGAACTTGCCGTCAGCCCGTCGCGCGAACACCGACGATGGTGCGTAGAAGATGTCGACGAAGTCTTCCCACAGACTCGCCTTCGATGGTGTGGGTTCGACATCCGTTACTACGTCAGCGTTTGCCATGACAGCCTCGCAAGAGTGGAATTGCCCGCCACAACATTACGACGGCGGCTTGTAGCGTTCAACATCCGTTATCAGCCGTACCCCGGCCTGTGATGTGAAATACGCGTACGCCCACTCATAGAGAACCACGATTCGGTTGCGGAAACCGACCAGGTACATGATGTGGACGAGCAGCCAGAAGACCCACGCGAACCAGCCGGAGAACCTGATCCAGCCCAGGTCGGCGATGGCGCGCGAGCGGCCAATGACGGCCAGATCGCCCTTGTTCCAGTAGTGAAACGGCTTTCGCTGCTGACGTCGCAGATCGCGGATGATGTTTTTCGCCGCAGACTTCCCTTCCTGAATCGCGGCGGGTCCCACGCCCGGAATCAGCCTGCCGTCCTGCTCCAGCGACGCCAGGTCACCGACAATGAAAATCCGGGGATGTCCAGGCACCGAAAGATCGGGACTGACATGCACGCGCCCCGCACGATCCAGCGGGACGCCGAGGAATTTGCCGAGTGGTGACGCGAGGTTTCCGGCCGCCCAGAACGCCGTGCGGGCGCGAATCTTCTCGGCGCCGATGCTGACACCTTCCGCGTCGACGCCCGTCACCATCGCCCCGACGCGAATTTCCACACCGAGCTCCTGGAGATCCTTTGCCGCGCGAGCGGCGAGATCTTCCGGAAAGCTGGGCAGGATGCGTGGACCCGCCTCGATCAGGATCACGCGTGTCTTCCGGGTGTCGGTTTTCCGAAAGTCGGGCGCGAGTGCCTTCCTGGCGATATACGGCATTGCGCCAGCCAGCTCGACGCCCGTCGGCCCGCCGCCGACAATGGCGAACGTGAGCAGCTCGTCACGCTCCTTCTCATCGTCGGTCTTCTCGGCGTTCTCGAAGGCCAGAAGAAAGCGTCGCCTGATCTCCGACGCATCCTCGATCGCCTTGAGACCCGGCGCATACGGCTCCCACTCGTTGTGGCTGAAGTACGCGTGACGAGAGCCGGTGGCGAGGATCAGATAATCGTAGGCGATCTCCTTCCGTTCAGCATCGACCCACATCACCTGCCGCACGGGATCGATCTCCTGGACGTCGCCCATCAGGACTTCGGCGTTCCGATGATGCCGCAGTATCCAGCGAATCGGTGCGGTGATGTCACTCGGCGAGAGCGCAGCAGTCGCCACTTGATAGAGCAGAGGCTGAAAGGTGAAGTGGTTCGTGCGGTCGATGAGGGTGACGTTGACCGGTGCGCGCTTGAGTGCCTGCGCAGCGGATATGCCGCCGAAACCGCCGCCGATGATGACGACGCGCGGACGCTTCAGCGCGTCAGGCAAGTCTCTCCTCGAACGACCGCGCGGCGAGCGTCATCAGCAGCACGAGGAATATCAGCAGCACGCTATACGCGGCCGCCGTTCCGAAAGCCAGTGCGCGAAGCTGTGCCAGGATCTCCATCGAAATGGGACGGTTCGAATGCGTGTAGAGCACCACGCTGGCGACGAACTCACCCACCGCAGTCACCGCGGCGAGCAGCCCGCCGGCAATCAGTCCCGGACGTGCGGCTGGCAGGATCACGCGTCGCATTGTCATCAGCCACGATGCGCCGAGTCCGCGCGCCGCGTCCTCGAGCGACGCGTCCATCTGTCGGAGCGACGACTCGACTGCGGACGCGACGAGCGGGATGTCGCGGATGAAATACGCCAGCGGCAGGATCCAGAAAGTGCCGACGAGAAGGATCCGCGCGGTGGCCGGCTCATTTCGATTGAATGTGGCAGCGAGCCCCAGCGCAATCGCTGTCGCCGGAATCGCCCATGGCAGCGCGATGAGGAGCTCCAGGAGTCGGCGTCCCGCGAACCGCCTGAAAACGATCAGATATGCGGCGAGAAAACAAACCACCAGGTTCCCGGCCGTGGCGATGAGCGCCATCGAGACGCTGTTGGTGATCGGTCGCCACAGCTCGCTCTCGGAGAAGAGGCGGCGATAATTCTCGAGCGTGTATTCGGGCGGGAGGACCTGCGTCGTCCACGATCCGTCGCGCGCGAACGAGACGAGTACTACCATCAGATGCGGCAGTACCAGTGCTACGACAATGGTTGCGGCCAGAACGCTGGTGAGGATTTGCGCGCGTCGAGATCTGATCGCTCTTCTCGACCGACCACCCTTGCTGGCGAGTGTGTATTTCCTTTTTCTGTCGAGCCATCGGAACACCGCCAGTCCGGCCACCGCGCTCAGCGCCAGCACCGTCGTCTCTACATACGCGAGACCCATCGCCCCATTCGTCTTCGAAGCCAGTATCTGCGTGGAGAGCACACGCAGTCCGCCACCGAACACGTAAGGCGCCGAGAAGGATCCGAGCGCATTCATGAAAACGAGCAGCGCGGAACCAGCGACGGCCGGCATCAGCAACGGCAGCGTCACTCTCCGCAGCCGTTGCCAGGTGCTCGCTCCCAATCCCGATGCGGCTTCATCGAGCGTTGCGTCGAAGCGCTCCAGGCCCGCCGACACGAAAAGAAAAACGTACACATACATCGTGTAAGCGTGTACGAACACGATCGCGCCCACGCCCTGCAGTCTCCATGGCGCCTCGGCCATGCCGAACGTGCGCTGAATCGCGCGCGTCACCACGCCACTCTCGCCGTACAGAAACAGGAACGCGATCACTCCGACGAGCGGCGGAAGTGCCGCAGGTAGAGTTGCCACCGCGCGCAGCAACCGGCGTCCCGGAAACTCGAATCGCCCAAGAAGAAATGCCAGCGGTACTCCAATCGCCAGCGACGCAAACACCGAGGCGACGGAAATGACGATGCTCGTGCGCAGCGCCTCACGATCCGCCGGGCTGTTCAGGAATTCCCGCCAGTGCCCGAGCCCGTTCTCGAAGCTCCCCGCAATCACCGCCGCGTTCGGATAGATCACGCTCCACAGGAGAAGCGCAATCACCGGCACCGCGATGATCCAACTATTTGCGCGAAATGATTTCATCGTTGCCGCCTCCTCCCCCTCCTACCGCTACCGCACCAGCGGAAACGGTCCCTTCAGCGGCGATACCGACACCGCGTCGCCTTCGCGCGCGTCCGCGGAGCTGGACTCGACGTCCACAACAACTCCGTCGCCCAGGTTGACGCGATACACGACGACACCACCAGCGAAGCGCCGATTCGTCACCCTTCCCGGCCAGGCGAAAATGCTGGCGCCGCGGGCGAGCTCCAGCGCGTCGGGCCGCATAACCACGAA
>DATBXT010000198.1:0-3473 GCA_036514115.1 Gemmatimonadaceae bacterium | reverse complement strand
CAGGTGAGAGTGACGGGCCGTATCGCGCAGGGGGTCAAGCTCGTCAATCTCGACGAGGGCGATCTCGTGACCGCGGTCGCGCGCGTCATGCCCGATGATGCAGATGAAGGCGCGGAAAACGGCGCTCCCGCACCCGACACCGAACCGGTCGAAGCTCTCAGCGACGAATGAAGACCAAGCGTTCCGCGACTACTCCCAACCCACAGCTCGAAGAAATCGACAAGCTGCGTACGGCTTTGCGTAAGGCAGAAGCCGAAGTGCAGCGTCTGCTCGATGAGGCTGTGGCGCGCGGGGCGCTGGTGGACATTCTCCACGACGTCATGGGATCGCTATCCATGGGCGAGCTGTTTCACATGCTCGCGCGTCGTCTCGCCCGTGCTCTGAATTTGAGCCACTCGTCGGTGATTTTCGCCAGGAAGGGAGACGAGAGAGGCACCGTCGCGTCCGCGCACGAGGATCCGCAGCTCGAGAACCTGCAGGTCGAGCTGGACAAGTATCCGGAAATCGAAGCGGCGCTCGCCAGCGAGCAGCCGGTGTTGATTCCCGACATCTGGCACTCGGAAGCGTACAAGGTCCTTCGCGAAGCCTGGGAGAAGGATGGCAGTGTCATTTCGGTGCGCTCCATCATCGCGCTTCCTTTCCGTCTCGACCTCGATCGTACCGGCGTTTTTCTCCTTCGTCGCACGGCCGAGAAGCCGTCGCTCAACGACGCTGACGTCGAATTCGCAGAGACAGTGGTGAAGAGCGCAATGAGCGCCATGCGCCGCGCGCATATGGTGGAAGTGACCCAGGCGGACAATCTCCGCCTCGAGGCTTTGGCGCGGACCGATCCGCTCACCCAGCTGCTCAACCGCCGGGCATTGCTGACGCAGCTGGCAACCGAAGTAGAGCGCACGCGCCGCTACAACGCGCCGCTCAGCATCCTCATGATCGACGTCGACGAGTTCAAGGATGTGAACGATACCCATGGCCATCTTGCCGGCGATCAGGTGCTGGTCGAGGTATCGCTGCTCCTGGCGCGAACCGCCCGCAGCGTCGACTCAGTCGCGCGCTACGGTGGCGACGAGTTCGTCATTGCTGTTCCGGAGACGGGAGAAGCAGGCGCCATCGCGTTCGCGGAGAGATTGCGCGACAAGATTCAGTCTCACCCGTTCGACATCGGGAAGGGCGAACCGCTGAAGCTGACCGTCAGTATCGGTGTCGCGGATTTCCCGGAGCCGAAAGTGGAGACGGCGGAAGACCTGCTCGATTGCGCTGACCGGGCGCTGTACCGCGCCAAAGCCGGCGGGCGGAATCTGGTCTGCGTATAGCGGGATGCGGGATGCGGGATGGCGGGATGCGGGATGAACAAAGCGGTGCTTGTCTGGGCCGCTTAATTTTTAGCTAGATCCCGCGGCTTTCAAACACGGGCGCTCTGTCCGCCTCAGCCCCCACGCCAATGTCCATTTCTCGCCTCGTGTTCCGCTGGTCCCAGTTCGCACCGCGCAGTTCCCGCATCCCGCGTGCGGCGTCCCTCATCCCGCTCTTGCTTCTTGCCTGCGTCGCCGACTCCTCAAAGAAACAAACCAGCGCTGATACAACGGCTGCCACACCGGTAGTCACGGTCACGCCGGTAAGTCGAGGCGCCGGCGGAATGGCGGAGCGGGTGTTGTGGGCGCTCTCGCCCGATGGAAAAGCCATTCTCGTGGTCGCGGATCCGGGAGGAGTCGAGAACGAGCCGGTGCCGAATGCTTTTTTCTTCGGTGATGAGAGCCGGGGTTTTCAGGTGCAGATGGATAGCGTGTGGGACGTCGCGCCGTCTCCCGACTGGAAGTGGATTGGATTCGGGCGCGCCTACAGCGTAGTCAGCGGGGACGGGACTGGCACCGATCTGATTGCCGACGTTGCTCGCCGGACGTCGATCGACACCGCGACGCTCCGAGCGGGTTCCTTTGCATCGAGTGGGATGTCGATGTCGCGGGCGATCGCGCAGCCCGGAGTCATTCGCATCCCCGACAATCCACGCGCACAGTCCGCCGTCGACAGCTCGGCTCCGCGGCTCTTCCCGATCGCGCGCGGGTGGCGCGTGCGCTGGACCACGGATGGGTCAACCCTCGCGCTCGGCAACAATCCGGCGCGCGCCGAGGACAACGAGCCGAGCCAGACATGGGCGGCTCTGGATCCGAACACGGGGCAGCTGCACGGATCCTTGCCGGGCAACGCATCACTCGCTGACGTAAAGTTCACGGTGGGACCGGCACTCGAACGATCAGTGCCGATCGATCTCACGCAGCCGCGGGACATCAAAATCCAGCGCGGGGATAAGACGTACACCATCCAGACTACTCGCGGAGTGATCACCATCGCCGATCCCCCCGGCCAGGGGAGCACGGGAGCGCAGAGACTGGTCGGGGCAGGAGTTGCGCTGGCAGCGACAGTCGGAGGACGGTACATCGTTGCGTTGGCGCCGAAGGCGAAGGCGGATTCCAATGGAATGACGATAGAACCGGTGGTTTACACTGTGACCTGGTAGTCCGAATGAAGTGCGGATTGCGGGTTGCGGACTTCAGTCCGGACTCAGGGTTGCGGACTAACAGAAAGTCCGGACTTCGGACTAATTGAGAATTGCGAACCTACTGCGGAGTGCGGACAGCGAGTGCGTACGATCTGTCCCGTCGCTTGCAGCTGATGGCGTCCAGCGTTTAGCGGGCAGCGGGTAGCTTGCCCTGGCAGTTCCGCGATTACCGCCCGATCCGTCGGAGCTCCACCATCAAGCAATGATCCTGCACGACATCGATTCCCGCGCGCGCAAGCTTCTCCGCGGCGTCGTCGTTGCGAATCCCCAGCTGAAACCATACTGATTTGGGTTTCTTCGCAATGATGTCGTCAACGTGCGGGGGGATGTCGTTGGGCCGTCGAAAGACGTTCACCATGTCGATGTCGCCGGGAATGTCGGCCAGCTTCCGATAAACTTTCTTCCCCATCATCTCGGTAAGCTCCTTGTAGTAGACCGGCACCGGGATGATGTCGTAGCCGGCCTGCATCGCATACTCGGGAACGTAATGGGCTGGCTGAGATGCGTCCGGCTTGATGCCGAGAACAGCGATGCGATGCGTTTGCTCGAGAAGATCTTTTATGCGATCGGGTGAGCGGATCAGACGCTGGCGCCAATCGCCGTCGGGTTGTTCTGTCATTCACTGCTCGTTATGGGTGGCGCTTCCGCTCGGCTAATTGCAGTCAGCGCTAGCGGTGACCAGGCGCTGAAGCGGGGTGACGATAAAGAGGTCGCGCCAATAAATTGCAAGAGCGAGTCCAGCTCTAAATTTCAGGAGATCCACACGTAATGCGAATGCTAGTACTTGGCGCGGGCCTTCAAGGCTCTGCGTGCGCGTATGATCTGCTTCAAAATCCCGATGTGAAGGTGGTGAGGCTGGCGGATCTCCACACGGGACATCTTCCCCAATTCCTCGCCCCGCACTCGGGCGAGCGGCTGA
>DATBXT010000197.1:0-4493 GCA_036514115.1 Gemmatimonadaceae bacterium | reverse complement strand
CACCGCTGCTGATGTCCGCGCCCGTCACCGGACCGGCGCTCGACTTCGAGATATGGAGAACCACATCCTCGACGTCTTCCGGGAGCGTGAGCGTGAGCGTCTTGAGATTGCCAATGATCTGGTGGACGTCTTCCACGACACCCGGAATCGTCTGGTGCTCGTGAAGAACGCCATCGATACGGAAGCCCCATACTGCGGAGCCACGGAGCGAGGACAGCAGGAGACGCCGCATGGCGTTTCCGAGGGTGTGTCCGAAGCCACGCTCGAGCGGCTGGAGTCTGAATTCTGCGACGTTCGGATTGTCTTCGCGCTTCGTCGCTTCGACTAGCTGCGGACGGACAAGTCCTCTGAGATCAATTGCGGTTGCCATTTTTTTCTTTTTCCTTGAACGCGCCACCCCGCCCCTAACGCGCGGTGAGCCCGTAACGAGAGTTAGGGTCTCGTCCTACAACGATTGCGAACTGCTGACTAATTGATTGGGAGACCACTGCGAACTGCGAACACCCATCCCGCGTCCCGCATCCCCCATCCCTCTTACTTGGAGTAAAGCTCGACCACCAGCTGCTCCTGCGCGGCGATCGGAATGTTCGGCCGGGTCGGTCTCTCCAGCATCCTGCCGCTGAAGGTGTCGCGATCGACGGCGATCCACGAAAGCGGCGCGCCTCGGCTCGACTGATCCATCGCCGCCATCACGCTCGCCTGCTCGCGTGACTTCATGCGGACGCGAATCTCCTGGCCCGGCTCGACCAGAAAGCTCGGGATGTCCACTGACTTCTGCTGGACCTCGACGTGGCGGTGCCGAATGAGCTGACGCGCAGCCTTGCGGCTGCCCGCGAATCCCATGCGGTACACGACGTTATCGAGACGCGACTCGAGAGCCGCGAGGAGGTTGTGTCCGGTGATTCCGGGAAGAGGAGCGACGCGCTCGAACGTGTTTCGGAACTGCCTCTCCGAGACGCCGTAGATGCGTTTGATCTTCTGCTTCTCACGGAGCTGCTTCGAGTACTCCGACATCTTGCGACGGCGGGCGGTCGAAGCACCGTGTTGTCCCGGCGGGGTCGGACGACGCTCGACGGGGCACTTCTCGGTGAAGCACTTGGTCGCCTTGAGGAACAGCTTCGTTCCCTCGCGACGGCACTGTCTGCAGCTCGCATCGGTATATCGCATCGGTTAGACTCTCCGACGCTTGGGCGGGCGGCAGCCATTGTGCGGAATCGGCGTGACGTCCTTGATTGACTTGACCTGCAAACCAGCGGCGACGAGCGCCTGGATCGCCGACTCGCGACCCGAGCCAGGTCCCTGCACTCTCACGTGCACCCGACGAACGCCGAGCGTCACCGCTTCGCGTCCAGCCTGCTCACCAGCCACCGTCGCAGCGAAAGGCGTCGACTTCTTCGAGCCCTTGAATCCTGCCTTACCCGACGAGCCCCAGGAAATCGTGTTTCCCTTGCTGTCAGTGATAGTGATCGTCGTGTTGTTGAACGTCGCGCTGACGTGGGCGATTCCTTCCGCCTCGATTACGCGCTTTGTCTTTTTACCGATTGCCATGATTATCTGAATGTCCGGCTACTTGGTGACTTTCTTCTTGCCGGCGATAGCGCGGCGTGGACCCTTCTTGGTGCGGGCGTTGGTGTGTGTGCGCTGACCACGAACTGGAAGTCCCCGGCGGTGACGAATCCCGCGGTAGCTGCCAATGTCCATGAGCCGCTTGATGTTCATCGCGATCTCGGTGCGCAGGGCGCCCTCGACGCGAAAGTCCTTCTCGATCGCCTGACGAAGCCGATTGACGTCGGCGTCGTTCAGGTCGCGAATTCTCTGCTCGGAGTTGACGTTCGTCGTCTGCAGAATGCGCCGCGCCGTCGCGCGTCCGATCCCGAAGATGTACGTGAGGCCGATTTCGACCTTCTTCTCGCGTGGCAAATCCACGCCGGCAATACGCGCCATTATCAGCCCTGCTTCTGCTTGTGTTTTGGATTGCGCTTGCAGATGATGCGAGTCACGCCCTGCCGCTTGATGACCTTGCAGTGCTCACAGATCGGCTTCACGCTGCTGCGAACTTTCACGTCCTGCTCCCGCCTTGATGGCACGGAGGGCAAAGGCCCTCCAAAAATTTCCGAGGTTAGCCTTTGAAAATACATTGGCTGGCGACGGGACGCAACCCACGGCCCTATCGCGAGTTAGAGGGCGGATCAGCTAAATCGTCTTCATCACCGACTTTAGCTCCGATGCCGGATCCTTCGCCTCTGTGATCATCCGGCCCAGAACCAGATAATTCGCCCCGGCTTTCGCCGCCTCAGCCGCGGTCACGGTCCGCTTCTGATCATCTGTCCGCCCACCCGCTGGTCGAATTCCGGGGACCAGTAACTTGAGCTTGTCGCCATACTTGGCGCCTATCTTCTGTGCCTCCAGCCCGCTGCAAACCACCCCGTGCGCGCCGGCGTCCGCGCACTCCCCCGCCAGGCGCAAAACTTCGCCATAGACCTCGAGGGACTTTCTGCCCCATGCACTGCGCAACATAGCCGCGTCCAGCGAAGTCAGGATGGTCACGCCAAGCACCCCACATCTCTCTCCGGCCCCTTCGACGGCAGCTTCGATCATTTCTCGGCCACCCGTCGCGTGGACGGTCAGCAGTTTGGCGCCGATGGAAGCCGCGCTCCGCGCCGCCCCTCTCACAGTGTTCGGGATGTCGTGGAGCTTGAGGTCCAGAAAGACATCGTTGCCAAGCGCGCGGAGCGTTTGCACGATCTGGGGGCCCGCAGCCGTGAAAAGCTCGCCGCCGACCTTATAGAATTTGCAGGCGTCACCGAGGCGCTCCACCATCGCCAGCGCCAGGTCCGTTCGCGGGAAATCCAGCGCGACGATTGGTGTCGGCCGCCGCGAGCTCGTCGCCGGTGCCGCTCGGGTCGGCACCTTTGTGCGCGTTCCCGTCGGGCGCGGATGTGAAGTCAAATCAGGCTTCCCACCTCAGGGAACCGCGAAGCTGATTCAGCGAGCCCACCCCGTTGTCGCGACACCAGTGCTCCAGATCTTTAACCAGTTTCCCCGCCAGACGCGGCTGCTGCATTACGGCCGTCCCCACAGCGACCAGGCTCGCGCCCGCGATCACGTACTGAATGATATCCGTCGCTTTTGCGATTCCGCCAACTCCCATAACAGGCAAGTCGACTGCCTTGGAGACTTTCTGCGTTGCCAACACACCCACCGGGAGCAGTCCACCGCCGCTGACCCCGCCGGTTCCAAACCCAAGCACGGGCCTCCGGGTTTCCGTGTTGATCACGAGTCCCGGCAGCGTGTTGACCACCGAGATTCCGTCCGCACCCGCATCGCGTGCGGTGCGTGCGGTGGCGCCAATGTCCTGAAGAGTTGGCGAGAGCTTTACGAAGATCGGTTTTTTGGTCGCGCTTCGCGCCCGTGTAACGACCTCGGTCAGGGATCGCGGATCTGCTCCGAATTCCATCCCGCCCGCCTTGACGTTGGGACAGCTCACGTTCAGCTCATAACCGGCGACACCGGGGGAGTCATCGAGCGTCGATACCACAGAGCCGAACTCCTCGACCTGGTTGCCAACCACGTTCACCAAAACTCGCGCACGCCGCACATTCTCCGCCAGCCATGGAAGATGATCGCGGCGAACTTCTTCCATTCCCGGATTCGCGAGACCCACAGCGTTAATCATCCCGCCGTCGAACTCCGCGACCCGCGGCGCCGGCGCGCCGTGACGAGGTGCCACGCTCACGGCTTTCGTGATGAGCCCGCCCAAAGCGTCGAGCGCAATCACCTTCGCCAGCTCCTTGCCGTAACCGGCGGTGCCAGCGGCCAATAAAACCGGATTTTGGAATTCGATCCCCGCGGCCGTGACTGCGAGCGAGGACGTCGCCACCGCTACCGCTGGCCCCCGACTCGCGATTCATAGTGCGCGAGATACGCCACCACGGACTCGGCGACGTTGCGCGCCAGTGCGCGCTGGTTCGACTGATCGGATAGATAGGTCGCCTCCGACTGGTTGCTGCCGAACCCCACCTCGACCAGTACCGCCGGCATATACGAACCGCGCAGCACAGCGAAATTCGCCTGCTGGACGCCGCGGTTGGGGCCGGGGTGCACGTCGATCAGACCGGTCTGAATGGTTTCGGCCAGATCGCTCGACTCACGAAGGTGCTCGTTCTGCGCCATGTCGGTGATGATGAAGCTGAGTGGATCGCCTTTGGAGGCATTCGCCCCGGTCTCGAACTTCACTGATTCGTTTTCCATGTCCTGCACGCGACGCTCGTCTTCGGTCTTCGCTTCGGCGAGGAAATATGTCTCGAATCCCCGCTCCCGCGCGCCGGCAGCGGTATTGGATCCGGGCGCGTTACAGTGAATCGAAATGAAGACGTCGCCGTGATTGGCATTGGCGATCCGCCCTCGATCCGCCAAAGCTATGAGCGTGTCTGTAGTCCGCGTCATTAGAACGTCGAATCCGCGAGCCCTCAGCACTGTGGCCAGCTTGGTGG
>DATBXT010000196.1:0-17092 GCA_036514115.1 Gemmatimonadaceae bacterium | reverse complement strand
CGTTCTTCGTGTCGCTCGGCGTGCACATCGTCGTCGCGATTGCGTTCATGCGGATGCTGATACTCAACGCCGACTTCTCCGCGAATGCGAAGCGGGAGGCTGTCAGGGAGCAGCGTGTTGGGTTCGTGAGACTGGGAAATCCTGGTGAGAAACCGACGGCGGGCCGCGCCGGAGGGGACGGGCGCCCGGAAACCCCGCGGGCCATACATGTCGACGCGCCACGGACGATTCCTACCAACGTTCCGCAGCCAGTTCTGACCGTAGTCAAGCCAAAGGACGAGGGTGGGACCGGACCGCTTATTGGCGGCGGCGGTCCGGTGCGCGGCGTTCGGCCGAATTATTCGGACGGAAGACTGTGGACTCCACCGGCGCCGATAATCGAGCCGCCGAAGACGGTGAAGCAGACGCTGGATAGTCTGATCGCCGAGGGGATTGCACCCTACAACGATTCCGCGGCGGCTGTGGCTCGGGGTCGCGATCCGAGCGACTGGACGATCGAGAAGGGTGGCTACAAGTGGGGAATCGACAAGCGCGCGATCCGGCTCGGACCGGTTTCGATCCCGACGGCTTTGCTGGCGATGCTTCCTTTGAACCTCCAGGGCAATCCAACAACGATGGAGCGTGATCGCACTTACGCGGCGATGAACCGCGATATCACCTGGCACGCCCAGCAGGCGATCAACGACGCGGATTTCGCCAAAGCCGTGCGGAGTATCCGCGAGCGTAAGGAGCGGGAGCGCGCCGCCGCCCAGACCGCGGCCTCCAAAGACGCCGCCAGCGACCAGAGCCAGCGCTAGCAGGCCCTTTTAAAAACTCGCTATTGCTAAAAATCTAGCATCTGCTAGATTCGTAGCAGTCAACCAACAGTTCCCCAACGCCACGCTTTCGGATTTTCGAGATGACGCACGAAGACGAGCTCACCGGACTCAGCCGCAGGGAGCGCCAGATCATGGACTTCCTCTTTCAACGCGGGAAGGCATCGGTCGGTGAGGTAATGGATGGTATTCCGAATCCGCCCGGATACTCGGCGGTTCGCGCCACGCTGCGCACTCTCGAACAGAAGGGAAGAGTTGTTCACGAGGAAGATGGGCGGGCGTACGTCTACCGCCCCACGCTTCGGAGAGAAGCTGCGCGTAAATCCGCACTCACTCACGTACTGAAGACGTTCTTCGACAACTCCGCGGAGCAGGCTGTTGCCGCCCTACTGGAGTTGCGGGGAGCGAAGTTGACCGGCGCGGAGCTCGAGCGCGTTTCCAAAATCGTCGACCAGGCCAGGAAAGAAGGGCGCTGACGCACCCGCCATTCGAGGGATTGAAGATGAGTTCACTTCTGGGCAACAGTTCATCGATACAAGGTGCGCTTCCGATCTTCATCGATGCGGCGCTCAAGGGTGCCGTTCTGGTTGGCCTGGCGGCTCTCGGGGCCTACGCGCTGCGGAGGCGATCAGCTGCATCGCGCCACGCAGTATGGACGGCCGCCGTCATCGGCCACCTGGCGATTCCGGCCCTCGTTTTCATTCTGCCGGCGTGGACGATACCTGTCCTTCCCGCAGCGCCGTGGATGCAGCAGGCGCCCTCGATCTCCGAGTCGCTTGAAACCACTCCACTGCAGAACATCAGCTTCTCTCCCGCGTCGAAGGCGTCCGGTCCGATCGCGCCAGCCCCGAAAGCCCAGACGGCGGCCAGCAAGCAAGCGACCGAGCCGGGCGTCGGTGCCGCCGTGTCTTCCATGTCGAGCAATTCGACGGTTACGTCGAGACGTCCCTCCACGACCGCGATTCTGGCGATGATCTGGTTCCTTGGCGCCGCGCTGGTATTGCTCCGGCTCGCCCTCGGGACCTTGAAGGTGGGTCAGCTTGCTCGCGAAGGAGCGCGGGTCGAAGACGGAGTATGGTTGTCGCTCACCCAGCGTCTCGCCAACAGACTCGGAGTCTCGCGGCCAATGACGCTGCTGCGCGGAGACAGTCTGTCGGTGCCAGTCACCTGGGGAATCATCTACCCGGCAGTGCTTCTGCCCCAGGACGCGGATACGTGGTCCGATGAGCGCAGGCGCTTTGTGCTGGTGCACGAGATGGCGCACGTGAAGCGGTTCGACGCGCTGACGCAGCTGCTGGCGCAGTTCGCGGTGGCGCTGTTCTGGTTCGATCCGCTGGTGTGGATCGCCGCTCATCAAATGCGCGTCGAGCGCGAGCACGCGTGCGATGACTACGTGCTCCGTGACGGAACCACACCGTCACTTTATGCGGGCGAGCTGCTGGAGATGGTCCAGTCGATTGGTACACCACGACACGACGGCGCGGCACCTGCCTTCGCGGCTTTGGCAATGGCGCGGCGTTCGGAGTTCGAAGGTCGGATGCTCGCGATTCTCGATCCCCGCCTCGACCGTCAAACGCTCAAACCAAAGGGCACTCTGATGACTGCTGCAATCGTCGCAATTCTCACGCTTCCTTTAGCGGCGCTGCGGCCGTTTGAGCAGCCTGCTTCATCGAAAGTTGTCGCAGGGGATTTTCCGCTTTCGTTCAAGGTTTCCATTACCGACGCCGCGGACGCCGGGCTGATGTCGACGGCGGGTGTCGCGAAGGCCGCCACCCCACTCGTCACGGCGTCAACAGTCGTCGGCGCGCAAACGCAGCAGCAAAGTTCCGGCGCGTCCGTGGCAATCGCCGCAATCGCGGCAAAACCCCGATGGTCGTGCGAGGCCTACCCTGTCGGAACGGTGTTGTACGGGAACTCGTCGCACGTCAGTCAGCACACTGACTCCGATGGAGACAGGTGGGATTATCTCCTGAGCGAGCCTGGTCGCTGCACCGAGGCGGCGCTGATAGGCAAGGCGAAATTTTCCGCTGACGAATCGCACATCGAGGCGCTCTCTGCCGGCAGCTTTGCGCGGTTTCGGGAGCGGACCCGCGAAGCGGATCGGACGGTCACCGTAGTTCCGGTTGGCGACGGCTCTCTAAGCTATACGGCGACAGTGAACGGACTTTCGGTGCACTTCGACGACGCGATGGCTGGCTGGTTATCGGGCCTGATGCCGCGCGTCCTCCGGGAGCTTGGCGTCAACGTGCCCGAGCGTGTGGCCCGGGCCCGGGCGCGCGGCGGCGTCCCCGCAGTGCTTCAGGAGATCTCCCAAATAAACAGTGGCTCCTCGAAAAGGCAGCACTATGAAGAGCTCATCAAGCACGGTCCAGCACTAAGCTCGAGCGACGCCGAGAAGATTGCGCAGCAGGTAGCGCGGGATCTGAAGAGCTCTGGCGACCTGAGTAGTGTCTTGAAAATGCTTCCGAAGAGCGCGGTACAAAGTCCGGCGGTTCGTACCGCAGTTGGCGACGCACTCTCCCAGATCAGCTCGAGCGGCGATAAAGCGAGCACGCTCGAATACCTGGCGCCGAATGCGGATCCCCAGATGCTGCTCCTCCTGGCGAAGGCGGCCGAGAGCCTGCCCTCGAACGGAGACAAAGCAAATTTCCTTCTCGCCACCACCGCGGAATATCTGACGCAGCGCGACGCCGCGCTGCGCAACGCGTACTTCCGGGCGGCCGCCACGCTGACGTCGAGTGGGGACATGGCCAACGTGCTTCTCACCGCGATCCCTTACGCTCACGCCAACGTGGACGTCGTCAACAACGTCGTGGAGATCTCGAAAGGCCTGGCCTCCAGCGGCGACGCAGCGAACGTGTTGCTGGCGCTCATATCACAGCGGGCGGTGCAGCCGCAGATGACGAATCTGACGATGGCGATGATCCAGCGCACGGGGACAATGGCGTCCAGCGGTGATCGAGCCAACGTGCTGATCGAGCTGGCAGGGGCGGGGTTGCTGACGAATACGGAATTGCGCAACGCATTCATCAAGGCGGCGATGGCGCTGCCGTCGGAAGGCGATCGCGCGAACGTGCTGGCAATAGCTGCGAAGCAGTAACTAAAACGAATAATGCGAGGGCCAATCGATGATCTCCCGTTTTTCTGTATCCATAAGTGCTGGAAAACTAGCACTTCTGCTTTTCACGGTGTCCGCTCCGCTACAGAGATTGTTGGGGCAGGGCGCTGCGCTGGAGCACCACAGCGACTCCCCGACGGCGGGCGTCAGCGCACTCGGTCAGGCTATGGCCGTGAAAGCGGAACGCGCACCGGTCATCGACGGACGCGATGACGATGCCGCCTGGGCCACCGCGAAAGTCATCACCGGGTTTCGTGTCTTTGATCCCAAGGAAGACGGAGATCCTTCTTTCCAGACAGAGGCGAGAGTCGCCTACGACTCGGAGAACCTCTACGTGTTCGCGCGGATGTTCGATCCGAATCCAGACAGCATTGTCTCGCTATTGTCCCGACGCGACGTCAAAACGCAAAGCGAGCAGATCAAGCTGATGATCGATTCGTACCACGATCGGCGTACTGCGTACGAGTTCGGCGTGAACCCGGCCGGAGTAAAGCGCGACTACTATGTCTATGACGATACCCGCGAGGATGCGACCTGGGATGCGGTATGGGACGTCGCGACCCGTATCGACTCGCTCGGGTGGACCGCCGAGTTCAAGATCCCGCTGAGCCAGCTTCGGTACCCGCGCGCCGCGGAGCACACCTTCGGGTTGATGCTGATGCGTGACATCGTGCGCAGAAGCGAGCGTGACAGCTGGCCGGTGTACAGGCGATCCAAGAGTGGCATCCCGTCGCAGTTCGGAGACCTATCCGGCCTGCAGGGCCTGGGTTCCCCGCACCGACTCGAGATCGCGCCCTACGTGATAGCGAAGAACTCCAGCGTTCCACAGGCCAACGGGTTCGAGCGAACGCAGAAGCAGGCGGTCGGTGGCGACCTCAAATACGGTGTGACTTCGAATCTGACGCTGGACGCTACGGTCAATCCGGACTTCGGCCAGGTCGAAGCCGATCCCGCGCAGCTCAATCTCACGGCGTTCGAAACGTTTCTCGACGAGAAGCGACCATTCTTTCTCGAAGGCACCGGCATTTTCGCGTTCAACAGCGATGCCTCGCGAATGTTCTACTCGCGCCGCATTGGACGCGCGCCGCAGCTGTCGGGACTGGTCGCGGATCCGACAGCCGACATTCCGGCGGCGGTCACGATTCTCGGGGCGTCGAAGCTGTCCGGTCGCCTGGCGTCGGGCACATCGCTCGGCAGTTTATTCGCGGTGACCAGCGAAGAGTCTGTGGGCCCGACGGTGATCGAGCCGCGCACGGAGTACGGCGTGTTGCGGGCGTCGCAGGATTTCCGCAAAGGCGAATCCGGAATCGGAACGATCCTCACTGTGGTCAACCGTCACATGGACGATCTCACGGGCCGGTTTCTTCGCAGTGAAGCTCTCACGGCAGGCGTCGATGCGCGTCACCGATTCGATAACGGCCGCTACAGGCTGAAGGGATCCATGGCGAGCAGCGTGGTTCACGGAACCGAGGCGGCAATCGATCGCACGCAGAGGAACGCCGTTCACTACTACAACAGGCCGGACGCGGGCCTGGCGTACGATCCGACGCGAACGTCGCTGTCCGGCACGAATCTCCAGCTGGCTGCCGACAAAGTCGCCGGGACGCTCACGTATGGAGCGAACTACGAGCGAATCACGCCCGGTTTCGAGACGAACGACGTCGGGTTCCTGGCGCAAGCGGATCTCCAAAGCGCGACCGCGCACGCGACTTTGCAGAGCAGCGAGCCGCGCGCGTTCTGGCGGAATGCATGGATCGAGCTATGGCAGGCGAACCAGTTCACGGCGAGCGGAATGCCGACGGTCAACTACACGGAGCTCGACATGTTCACCGAGTTCCGCAACCGGATGACGTTTGGCGCGAGTTTATGGAGTGACAATCTGATGACGGCGTATTGCGACCGCTGCGCGCGCGGAGGGCCGGCACTGCGGTCCTCCCCGGACTACAACCTTCTGATAAACGTCGGTGCGGATCCACGAGGCAAAGTGGTTCCAACATTGGCTGCGATCTACACC
Organism: Gemmatimonadaceae bacterium; assembly: GCA_036514115.1. Classification (GTDB taxonomy): domain Bacteria; phylum Gemmatimonadota; class Gemmatimonadetes; order Gemmatimonadales; family Gemmatimonadaceae; genus UBA4720. The sequence goes on along the minus strand of DATBXT010000196.1, from coordinate 11,145 downwards.
GTAGGCGACGAAGGGCGATCGACATTGTGGCGGGTGCGACCGTACGTCACCGTCCTTGCTCACAGCAATCTCAGCTGGGAGCTGGGCACGCGATACCAGCGGAATCGGAACGACTCGCAGTGGTACGCGAATCTCGGCAAGATCGGAAGCGACACGACGCATTACCTGTTTGCTCACCTGGATCAGCAGCTCCTCAGCTTCACCAGCAGGCTGAATTACACGGCGACGACGACTCTTTCCCTGCAGTGCTACGCGGAGCCGTTCCTGACCACCGGGAGATACTTCAGGCTGCGAGAGCTCGCCGCGCCGCGCGCGGCCGAGTACGACGACCGCTATCGTCCCTATTCACTGTCGACCGACGACGCGAGCTTCAACGTCAAGGAGCTGCACGCGAGCGCGGTGATGCGCTGGGAGTACCGGCCCGGGTCGACGGTCTTCGTAGTGTGGACGCAGGGGAGGGAGCAGGACGACCGTGATCTTGGATCCTTTGCGCCGAATCGGGATTTCAGAGGATTATTCAATGCGCGGCCTGATAATACGTTTCTCATCAAGGCGTCGTACTGGATCAACTTCTGATATCTCGCTACGGGTTTTTGAGCTTCGAGATGCGAGCTAGCTGAACTGCGCGAACCCCACGGTATTCCCGCCCGGCTCCTTTACGTAAATCTCGGTACTCCCATAGAACGTGTCGTGTCGCGGCTTCACGACGGGCGCACCGCTGAGGGACTTCTCGACTGCGTCGAGGTCGGACACCGTGATGAAAAGCGCGACGGAGTGGCCGGTGAGGTCGCGTGCAGCGCCGGGATCTTCGCTGAGGACGCTCGCGCGGGTCTGATACATGATCTCGATCCCGCCCTTTTCGACGCTGGCGAAAACGAGCTTGCCGTCCGAGCCGGGGACCTGGTTGTTCACTGTGAAACCAAGCCTGTCCGTCCAGAACTTGATGCACGGCTCGACGGCGTCCACAATGAGCACCGGAGTCAGCTGCTTCAGGGTCGCTGGAGTTTCTGCGGAACTGTCCTTCGCTTCAGCCATTAAGACCTCCTTCGACCCTCACCATAACAAAAAAAAGGCCGGCCTGCGAGGCCGACCGTTTTTCAATCGACTGAATACTCCGTCAGGCGACGGCGGTGTTGCCACCCTGGTTGGCGTCGAAGCCGGGACGAAATACTCCGCAAACTACGCCGAGTATTCCGAAGTCCATTCCTGGCTGAACGGGGATGTCGCGGTCTGCAGGATTCGCGGCCTCGAGAACCACCGAGCCGTTCTTGCGGGAATAGGTCTTGACGGTCGCTTCTTCACCCAAACGCGCAGCGATGATGTCGTTGTCGCGCGGATCCTGGCGCGGATTCACCATCACGTAGTCGCCGTCGTTAACACAGCGGCCGACCATGCTGTCGCCCTTCACCTTCAGGAAGAAAACTTCGTCAGAAGGGACGAAGCGTCTGTCGATGGTGATGAAGCCGTGACGATGCTCAGGAAGCAACGCCGGCTCGCCTGCGTGAATTCTTCCATAGAACGGCACGGGCTGCGTGCGCATTGCCGCGCCGAAGCCGAGGAGATTCACGCCACGCGATCTGGCAGGATCTCGCTCGATATAACCTTTTTTCGCCAGCGACTGGAGCAGATCCGAGACAGTCTTCGTCGACTTGATCTTGAACTGCTTGCCGATGTCACGAATGCTCGGCTGGTAGGTATTCTCGGCGGTGAAGTCGAGAAGATAGTGGTACACCGAGCTCTCGAGCTTTGTTAACTGCTCGGCCATTTTCTTTCCTTGTAAGAGGCGAAGTCGTCCGGAGTGGAACCGACAAACACTAATTTGTGTACGGAATCGTACCCGGTCAACCATTTTCCTGCCTACACAAAAGTATTACTCGCGAGGGCGGCGACGGCTTTGTCGATGCGAGCGAGCGACAACTCGCGGCCCATCTGCATGAGCATTTCGAAAATGCCGGGGCTCACCGTCATTCCCGTTAACGCGACCCTGAGGGGCTGAAACACCTTACCCGCGGCGATGCCGCGCGACTCCGCGAGAGATCGAAGCGACGCTTCGAGCGGCTCAGGTTTCCACTCCGGCACAGCTGCGAGCGCGTCACGAGTCGAGCGCAGCATCGATGCGGCCTCGACGGGATCCTTCCAGTTCTTGGCGACAGCCGCCGGATCGTACTCGATGTTTTCCAAAAAGTATGGGCCCGCCTGGCGTACAATGTCGTCAATTGTGCGGGACCGTACACGCAGGAGATCGAGCAGGCTCATGTACCAGCCTCGCCGCGCTTTTAGATCTGCCTCCGTCGCGAGACCCGCAGCGACGATCGCTGGCGTGACGCGGGGCTCAAGCTCCTCCAATGGTATCATCGAAAGGTGCTGGCCGTTCATCCACTCCAACTTTTTCGGATCGAACACCGCGGCTTTCTTCTGCAGACCGTCGACGCTGAACAACTCGATCATCTCCGGAATCGTCATCACTTCACGATCGCCGCCTGGTGACCAGCCGAGGAGCGCGAGAAAATTCAGCATCGCGCCTGGCAACAATCCGAAATGCTGGTAGTCGCCGACGGCCGTCGCGCCGTGGCGTTTGCTCAGCTTCTTGCCGTCGAGTCCGTGAATCATCGGCAGATGCGCGAAGGTCGGCAGCGATGCGCCAAGCGCGCGATAGAGCTGAATCTGCTTCGGCGTATTCGAGATGTGATCGTCGCCGCGCATGACGACAGTGATTCCCATGTCGATATCGTCTGACACCACGGCCAGATTGTAGATCGGAGTTCCGTCGGACCGCAGGATCACGAAGTCATCGATGTCCTTGTTGGGGAAAGCGATTCGCTCGTGGACCATGTCGTTCCACTCGGTGGTGCCTTCGGTCATTCTGAAGCGGATGACAAAAGGCATTCCCGCCGCGACGCGCCGCTCGACTTCATCGCGCGGCAAGCGGTCGCATCGGCCGTCGTACCTGAAGGCCTCCTTGCGCGCCTCGGCTTCGCGCCTGCGCTCGTCGAGCTCCGCGGCGGTGCAGAAGCATCGATAGGCCGTTCCGTTCTCGAGAAGGCGCTTCGCGTCGGCCTGATGTCGCGCGAGATTGGCGCCCTGATAAACAACGCCGTTGTCCCAGTCGAGGCCGAGCCACTGCAGTCCCTCGAAGATTGCCCGGGTGCTTTCGTCGGTACTGCGGGCCTTGTCGGTGTCTTCGATTCGGAGAAGGAACTCGCCGCCAAATTTTCTCGCGTACAGCCAATTGAACAGCGCCGTTCGAGCGCCGCCGACGTGGAGGTAGCCCGTCGGCGATGGGGCGAAGCGCAGCCTCGGCTTGATATTGTCGTCGGTGGTCATGGCAGTGCGAAAATGAAAGGCGGGCCCACGGCATGCGCGGACCCGCCGAGCGGAGAGAGAGGGATTCGAACCCTCGATACGCGTTTCCACGTATGCCGGTTTAGCAAACCGGTGCCTTCAGCCTCTCGGCCATCTCTCCCGGAGTCTCGAAAGGTAGATGGTCGGGCGGGAAGCGGGAAGCGGGAAGCGGGAATGCGGATGCGGGATGCGGGATGCGGGATGCGGTCAAAGCGCGCGCTTTAGGTTCGTGATCATTCTACTGATCGCATCACAGAGGTCCAGCGGCTTAGCGATCGCGGGCGATTGCACGTATCCGAGCTCCTTGGCTAACGTCAATTGCACCTCGACTTCTGCGACCGAACCACGTGCGATGGACAGGAAATTCTTGTATTCACCTCGCGTAGAGCGCGCGTGTCCTTCCGCAATATTCGAAGCAATTGCTACTACGGCCCGCCGCAATTGGCTGGTGAGTCCGAACCGTTCGGCCTGCGGGAAGGACTCGGTGATTCGATACACCTCGAGCGCAAGAGATATTGCTTCGTCCCACACGCGGAGGTCGCGATAGCTCTTACCAGTACCTGACGATGCCATTCGCAGTGGAATACTGGCGAGCTCAAATGCATGGCGCATCGAACTGGGTCGCACGATAGCCTTTGCCCGCATCCCGCATCCCGCATCCCCCATCCCGCCCCCCGCTCCCCCTGAGTTACGTTTTGCAAAGGGGCTTTCACATTTTCCAAACGAGGGGTTGATGCGGTTTCAGAGCTCGGTTCTCGCGGTCGCTTCACTGACTTTCGTTGTTACGGTTTCGCAGGGACAGACCAAGTCGGTCACGCCGGAAACGGTCGGCGCTTCCAGCAATCCGCTCATTTCGGCGACGCGCCCCGGGCGCGATCCGAATCAGCCCATCGACGAGGAATACACGCGCAAGATCCGGGAGTACACGACCGAGCCGTTCTTCCTCTCACCGCTGGTCGACTATCTCCCGGCGTCCGCTACTGTCCCCACCCCCAAGGCTGTTCTTGGTGACATCGCCGGTGCCCGCAACAACCTTCCGTACTCGAAGGAGGTCTACACCTACATGCGGATGCTCGCCAAGGCGAGCCCGCGGGTGAAGGTCTATTCGATCGGCACCACGGAGGAAGGCAGGGAGATGATCGCGGTGGCCGTCGCGTCAGAAGAATTGATGGCGAAGCTCGATCAGAACAAGGCCAACCTCGCAAAGCTGGCGGACCCGCGGTCGATTTCGATGGACGACGCGCAGGCGGCGAAGCTCGTCGGCGAAACGGTTCCGGTCTACTACATCACCGGGACGATCCATTCCACGGAGTCGGGTGCGCCAACGGCGCTGATGGAGCTGGCGTATCGCCTGGCCGTGGACGAAAGCCCGTATGTGAAGAACATCCGCGATCACCTCATCACGCTCATCACTCCGGTCGTCGAAGTCGATGGCCGCGACAGGATGGTCGACCTGTTTCACTGGCACATGGCGCATCCGGGTGAGACGGCGCCCCCGCTCCTGTACTGGGGGCATTACGTCGCTCACGACAACAACCGCGACGCGATGGCGATGACGCTGAAGCTCACTCAGAACGTCCTCAACACCTATATCGACTGGAAGGCACAGGTTCTCCACGATCTGCACGAATCGGTTCCGTACCTCTACGACAACACCGTTGGCGACGGGCCGTACAACGCCTGGCTCGATCCGCTGCTCACCAACGAATGGCAGATGATAGGCTGGAACAACGTGCAGGAGATGACGCGGCTGGGAATGCCGGGTGTCTTCACGCACGGCGATTTCGATACGTGGTCACCCGGCTATCTCATGTTCCTGGCGGCGACACACAACGGTATCAGCCGGCTATACGAGACGTTCGGCAATGGCGGCACCGCGGAGACCGTGGAGCGGACGCTGTCGCCCGACGAGACGTCGCGGACCTGGTATCGCCAGAATCCACCCTTACCGAAGGTGAAGTGGTCTCTCCGGAATAACAACAACTACGAAGAAACGGGGTTGCTGACGTCCCTCAGTTATTTCGCGAACAACCGGCAGCAATTCCTCGAGAACTTCTATGAGAAGAGTAAGCGGTCGATCCTCAAGGCGAGGACGGAGGGGCCGGCCGCCTACATTCTTCCGGGAGACGAGCGTCGTCCGGGCGCGCAGGCCGAGCTGCTGCGAATTCTTCAGAAACAGCACGTAGAGATCTCGCGCGCCACCGCGCCGTTCACCGTGATGGTACCCGTTGGTCGCACGCGACCGGTTGCTCAGCCGTCGCGCGCATCACGCCCGGCCGACAGCTCGCGCCGCGCCGAGGGAGTCGCGACCACGGATACCGCGAAACCCGACACGCCAGCGTTCGATACGCTCCCGCGCTCTTTCCAGCGTACCGAGATGCGTCAATTCCCAGCGGGCAGCTACATCATCCGCATGGATCAGCCGTATTCGCGAATCGCGGACGCACTGCTCGATTATCAGTACTGGAGCCCGGACGATCCGCAGAAGACGCCATACGACGACACCGGCTGGACCTTTCCGGAGAATTTCGCGGTGCGCTCTGTCCGCGTAATCGATCCGAAAGTTCTTGGTGTGCCTATGGAAACGGTGACCGGCGAGATCTCCGCTCCCGGCGGCCTGTCGGGAAGCGGATCCGTTTTCGCGATCGATCACAACGGCGACAATGCTCTGGCGACGCTTCGCTATCGACTCAGGGCTGCGGATTTCCAGATCGCCGAACAGCCGTTCGAAGCGGCGGGCCAGAAGTTCGGACGGGGGTCATTCATCATCCGCGGCGCGTCCAGCGCTGACCTCGACAAGGCGACTCGCGAGCTGGGGCTAAGGGCATTCGCGCTGTCCGCTGCGCCGAGCGTAGCCATGCATCCGGCACGTGCGCCGCGAGTGGCGATCATGCACACGTGGCAATCGACTCAGACGGAAGGTTGGTGGCGGCAGGCGTTCGATTTCATCCACGTTCCTTACTCGTACATCAGCGTCCAGGACGCCGCGAAGGATCCCAACCTCAACGCGAAGTACGACGTAATTCTCTTTCCGCCGACCAGCGGTAGTCCCCAGACTATTCTCTCGGGCCTGCCGATGTGGCGAAATCCGATGCCGTGGAAGAAGACGGAGCTGACGCCCAACATGGGCATCGACGAGACCGACGACATCCGCCCCGGACTTGGCTGGAGCGGCGTGAACAATCTCGTCGCGTTCGTCAGGAACGGCGGGGTGCTGGTGACGGTGGAGAACACAGCGGAAATGGCAATCGCCTTCGGTCTGGCGAACGGCGTGTCGGCGAGCAACCCGCCGCGGCTGCACGTCGTCGGCAGTCTGTTGAGGACGCGGGTGGTCGACGACGAGAGCCCGCTCGCCTATGGCATTCGCGACAGCCTGGCTGTCTACAGCGATGGTGGAACCAACTTCAGCGTGACCAACGTCCTCGGCACGCGCGGAGGCCGCTTTGCGGATTCGTCGTCCGCACGTCCGACCGGACGCGGGACGGCCGACGAGCTGGATGTACCTCAGGGGAGGGTACCGCTCGATCCGCGATTCGATGTAGCGCCGCGCCGACCGGTCGAACCGTGGCAGGCGGCGCCGGTAACCGACGACCAAATGCGCAATCCCTTGTCGGTGATTCCGCCGGCGCTGCGCCCCAGAGTAGTCCTGCGATTCGCCGACCAGCGCGAGCTGCTCGCGTCGGGACTGCTGGCTGGAAACGACGTCGCGCAGCGGCCGGTTGTCGTGGACTCGCCGTTGGGCAAGGGTCACGTCGTACTGTTTGGAAACAACCCGATGTATCGCGGCGCGACAATCGGAAGCTACACGCTGGTACTCAACGCGCTGCTCAATTTCGATCGACTCGACGCGGGTCGAAAACTCGATTCGCGTTAGCCTGCGCGAAGACGTACGTTTACGTCAGAAGATTCCAGCGGACCGCGGCAAAATTCGCGCTGTTGTTGGCACCCAGCCTGCTAAAGCAGAAGAGGGCGGGGGACGTTGGCGTGAACGGCGACGGAGGCCTGCGTGAGCTATCGTACTTTTCTTGACTCGAGTGGCAAGCGGTGGGAGGTCTGGCTGGTGACGCCGGCCGCCGCGGAGAGGAGGAGAGTGGATCGGCGGGTGGCAACCGGACCGACGCCCGGGGGCTCCGAGGGGTTCATCGATCGGCGTCGGAATGACCGTCGCAAGAACACCTTTCGCCGAAACGTGGTCGTCGCCAGCGAATTCAGCGATGGCTGGCTCTGCTTCGAAAGCGAGGGCGAGAAACGCCGATTGGCGCCGGTCCCGCCCGAGTGGGACCAGGCAGGTCCCGACAAGCTGTCGGGCTGGCTCCAGGCCGCGCGGCGCGTTGTCAAATGTGGGCCGTGATGTAGATTCAGCGACTGAACGCTGTTGGACCCTCTTTCAGTCACTGGCGGTACCAATCGCTACAATGCGCCAGGCTATAATCCGCGAACGCGATGCCATGATTTGCCGTTCCTGCCACAACGAGGAGCGCGCTTCCGAAGGATATCCGTGCACCAACTGCGGGACCTTCATCTGCATCATCTGCACTTTTCGCGGTGTAGTCATGTGTGAGAAGTGCGAGGAAGAACAATCCGACGCGCGCAACGCCCGGAGCGCTTGACCGCTCCTGCTCCTTCCCTGCGAGACAGCTTTCCTCAAACCAATTCGAGAATGCAAAAAACGCTCAGGCCCTATTTTGTCGCGCTCGTCATCCTCCTTCCCTATGGCGTCGGTGCGCAGGAGAAGCAGCGCTTCGCTTCGTTCGACGAAGCCGCCCAGGCGTCAGGAATTCTCTCGGGGCGGCAGGGCCCGCGCGATGTGAACTGGATCGAGGGGGGCAAGCGATTCTCCTATACCGATCGCGACGCGAGGACGGGCGCGCCGGTGATTCGCGCCTACGATCCGGCAACCGGGCGCGACACGCTGCTATTCGCGACGGCGGGTCTGACCTTCCCCGGGACGACCCAGCCTTTCAGCTACGATTCGTTCCAATGGGCCCAGGATTCGAGGCACCTGGTTTTTCAGTCCAACTTCCAGCCCATTTTCCGACGTTCCGGGATCTCGGATTTCTACATCTACTCCCTCGCCGACCGCTCGCTGCAGGTGGCAACCAAGGGCGCGAGGACCGGTGAGCTCTCGCCGAACGGCGCGATGCTCGGCTTCGAGCGCGGCGGCGATATGTACGTTACCACGCTGTCGAACCATCAGGAGAAGCGGCTGACCCGCGATTCGGCGGAGCACGTCTTCAACGGACACTTCGACTGGGTATACGAAGAAGAGTTCGGGATGGCGCAGGCGTGGAAGTGGTCGCCGGACAGCCGGTACATCGCATACTGGCAGCTCAACGACGCCGCCGAGCCCGAGGTCCAGATCTCGGATTATTCGGGCCTTCACCAGGATTGGGAGCAGCTTCGCATTCCGCAGGTCGGCGATACCAACGCGACGGTGCGCATCGGTGTCGTGAACGTGGCCAGCGGCCAGAACACCTGGCTCGACACGGGTGAACGCGGCGAGTTCTACATCCCCCGGATTTACTGGACGAGCCGGCCGGACACTATCGCGGTAATCACGCTGAACCGGCCGCAGAATGAGATGAAGTTGTTTTTCTTCGACGTCAGAACGGGCGGACGTCGACAGGTAATGAGCGAGACGTCGAAGACGTGGCTCGACGTCTATGATTTCTACGCGGGCGTCGATGACATGATGACGTTCCCGGCGGACTCACACGAATTCTTCTGGCTCTCCGATCGCGACGGGTACCAGCACTTGTACCGATACGACTATTCGGGCAAGCTGGTGAACCAGGTCACCCATGGCAACTGGAGCGTCACACGCGTCGAGGGAAGCGACGCGAAGGGCCAGACGATCTACTACACCTCCACCGAGGCCTCGCCGCTCCAGCGACAGCTCTACTCGATCCGCTTCGACGGCACCGGCGAGCGCCGGGTGACGACGGCCGAGGGGACGCACCGCATCAACATGGCGCCGACGGCGACGTTCTTCATCGACAGGTACTCATCGCTGAAGCAACCGGCGCAGGTCGAGATCTGGTCGACACCCGGGCAGAAGCTTCGCACGCTCGAGGACAACGCCGCTACCAGCCGCTGGCTTTCGACCCATGCCTACTCGACGCCCGAGATCTTTTCGTTCACCACGGCGGATGGAGCGCGCATCGACGGCAGCATCGTCAAGCCGGTGCCGTTCGACCCGAACAAGCGCTATCCCGTGCTTTTCGACATCTACGGCGGGCCGGGATCGCAACAGGTGTACGATCAGTTCGCGCCGAGTGGCTGGACGCAGTGGCTGGCGCAGGAAGGATACATCATCGTCGGGCTCAACAATCGTGGCACCAACAACTACGGCCGCGACTTCATGAAGGTCGTCTACAAGCAGCTCGGTAAATACGAGGCGATGGATTTCGCGGAAGCGGCTCGCTACCTGAGCAAGCAGAGCTACGTCGATCCCAAGCGCATTGCGATCATGGGAACGAGCTACGGCGGTTACAGCACGGTGTACACGATGGAGATGTACCCTGAGTTATTCCCAGTCGGCGTCGCAAATTCCGCGGTGGGTGACTGGCGGCTGTACGACACGATCTACACCGAGCGGTACATGGGATTACTCGGCGACAATCTCAAGGGTTATGTCGAGAGTGCGCCGATTGAGCAGGCGCCGAAGATGCGCGGCAATCTGCTCGTGATCCACTCGATGATGGATGACAACGTGCATCCGCAGAACACGATGCAGCTTTTGACTGCGCTGACGAACGCGGGGCGGGATGCCGAGGTCCGGATTTATCCGCCGGGGCATCATGGCGCTGCCTACAACGGGGCGAGTTTCCGGCTGATCAGGCAGGCGACGGACGCGTTCCTTGCGCGGTACCTCAAGGCTCCGAATCCGCCCGTGCTTCAGGGGGCGAAATAGGACTATTGAACTGCCACGGCAAGCTACCCGGTAGCAGGTAGCTTGTAGGTGCCGTTAAAGAAAAGCACCGGAGGCTTTCGCCCCCGGTGCTTCTTTTTTTTCCAAAGGGTCAAACGTACATGTAGCTGCACCCGTTCTTCTGCGCCTGGTTGATAGCAACCACCATCGCGGGCACGAGGTAAACTCCCGGCAGCATGTTGGCGTCGAACTCCTTGCGCATCGCGGCGGCCTTGGTGGCGTCGCCGCCGGAGAGCAGGGACATCCACACGTTGTAGGCATTGTTGCAGAGGATGAAGACCGCGCCGCGTTCCTGAAGGGCGGAGATCGATGCGTCGGCGGGGATCGGCAAGGGGCCACCGGTGATCGCGAGCGAGGGGCTGCCGGCAGGGGCTTTCGCAAACACGTTCGCAGTCGCGGGTGCATTCGACGTGTCCATCACTTTGCTGGCGGCACCAAGGTTGTACTTCTTCCACATGTCGTCGTTGAAGGCCTGCATTGTCCCCAGGCCGTAAATACTGACAACCGCCGTTACGTCGGGCTTGGTGGCGTGATAGGTGTCGCGCAGAGTATTCAGGTAATTACGGACGTGCAGGAGCGCCCAGCCGTTCTCGTGGTTGGGTGCGTCAAAAATCTGGCGATGCTTCCCTGTGATCGCTGACAACCACTTGTCACTCGGCGTTTGGTCGGTCGACTTCGCCGGCTCGGCGGCGAAGGCGGTCGGAATTCTCGAGGAGAGGCCAAGCGCAACTGCGCCGGCGGCAACGCGTCCGAGGAATTCGCGGCGTTTGGGTGAGGAAAGCGAATCAGTGCTCATCGTGAGTTCTCCTTGGTGGTAACGGGTAGGATGTGATAATCGGCATCTGGTGGCTTTCCCCCGCGCGGCCAATCGC
>DATBXT010000195.1:0-15191 GCA_036514115.1 Gemmatimonadaceae bacterium | reverse complement strand
CTCTATGTACAACGTGACGGTTAACCCGTTTTATCTCCACGGCTCCAACACCGTCCAGATGTGCATGACCTTCGCAGCCTTCGTCCCCGATGATGCGGAGGTCACAATCGGCGAAGAGCACCAAAGGTTCGAATGGCTCTCTCTCGATCAGGCCTGCGAACGCTTCACCTGGCCGCGCGAGGCCCACTCACTGCGCGATGCTCATCGTCTCCTCGGCGCCGGCGACGCCGGACCTGTAGAGGATGTACTAAGGATTAAGCTGTAGCTCCGAGCCGCCAGCCGGGCCGCCCACCGCCGCTAGCTGGTAGTCTCAGTGGCAGTTGCCGATCCTTATCGTTTCTTGATGGTTGTGAGGTTTTCCTGCCCCTGCGGCGCATTCGGCTTCACGCGCACGCTTTTCGCCGGAATTCCCACGTACACGTGGTACGGCCGCACATCCTTGGTCGCAACCGCCATCGCTCCGACCATCGCCTGCTCGTGCACGTGCACTCCGGCCAGCACCGTAGCGTGGTAGGTGACTCGCACGCCGTCCTCCAGACGGGTGAGCGCGTCGGTCACGTCGCGCTGGTCTACGATGCTGTGGGTGTGACTGTAAACGTTGGCGAAGTCGCTGATCGAGACATTATTCCCGAGCGAGATTCCACCGCGGTCGTCGAGGAGGACGTAGCGGTGGACGACGACGTTGTCGCCGACCTCCATGTTGTAGCCGAAGGAGAACTCGACGAACTGGAACGCTTTGAAGTTCTCGCCGCAGCGCTTGAAGATGTAGGGCGCCAGAATTCGTCGCAGCTGCACCCCCAGCTCCACGTTTTGTCCGCCGAGTACGGTGCGATCGAATGAATACCAGAGCCAGAGCAGCGGCTTTACCTTTTGAAAGCGCGCGTCATCGCACTCCGCGTAGTATTCCGGCTCGAGGGTGATGTTGCGCGGATCGAGAGCGGAAAGCGCCAAACGCGTTGCCAACGGAAGTTTCTCATCGGCAATGGCCGTCTCCCAGTTCGCAGCGTACTGTGGGTAGCTGATCTCACACAGCGTGCGCCTGCACAACTCCGCGCGATCAGCTCCGGACTTGAGCTCGTCGGCCACCTTTTCGAGCCACTGCGTAGCGACTCCCGCTGTGGGGAGCGTCGGCAACTTGCGGAGCGGATAGATCGGCATTGCCGGAAAGTTGACCTGCGCCAGGTCGAAAAACCAGCTACTGCGTTGGACGCGACGCGCGCGCACGCACCAGGGCGCGTTCACGCTCGACCCTCGTCAGCACCTGCTCCCAGGTGTCATCACGCACGTTCTGGAAGCTGACCGATAAAGGCTGATCGAGATCGACATCCTCATCGTACAGATAGATCGCGCTTTGCGCCTCGCGCTGCTTCAGCCTCTGTTCGCCAAAGCCGGAGCTCAGAGGCAGAACCTCGAGCGGGCGGAAATCGCGTCCGCTGCTGGTGATGACGAGCTCCATCGGGCTGAAGTGAACGTCCGGCTGGACACCGTAAAAGGAGACGTACCATAGATCGGGAGCCCGTCCGCCCGTGCGCCGCTTGACCGCTGCGATAGACTGCTTGTTGCTCTCCTGCAGCTCACGAAGCGCGCGGTACGAATCAGGCGTCAACAGCCTGATCAGATTCTCGTCGAGGGGGATCGCTCTCACGATCAGGCCCGGCAGCTCCATTCGGATGGCAATATCATCCTGTCTCAACGTTCCGTAACCGACCGGCACGCTCGCGCGCCCCGTGCTGTCTTCGCCGATCGGAGTGAGAGTAGTCTGCTGCGCCTCCGCTGCCGGCGTCCCGCTGGCGCACGCGCACAGCGTGGCGAGTACGCCTCCGCACAGCAGCACGCTCGACCGTCTCATTTCGCTTCCTCCGCCGGCTTGTTCTCCACCAGATCGGCGATCGCCTCCAGCAGTTCCGCGCGGCCTTCACCCGAGTGTGCGCTGAACGGAATCACCTGCTCGGAATCCAGCGCGAGATCCTTCGCTATGTCGGCCGCGCGCTGACGCGCGGTCGATTTGCTTAGCTTATCTGTCTTCGTCAGGGCAATGAGCGTAGGGATCTCCATCTCCGACAGAAAGTCGAGCATGTCTCGATCATCTTCGCTCGGCTCTCGCCTGATGTCCAGCAGTAGAACTATACCCCGCAACTGGGAGGTCCGCCTCAGGTAACTCTCCATGAGCGGTTTCCAGGAGGCCTTCTTCTCCTTTGAGATGCGGGCGTAGCCATAGCCTGGCAGGTCGACCAGCACGAAGCCGTTGTTGACACGGAAGAAGTTGATCTCGCGCGTGCGACCGGGCGTACGACTGACACGCGCGAATGATTTCCGCCGCACCAGGGCGTTGAGTAGGGAAGATTTCCCGACGTTGGAGCGGCCCGCGAAGGCGACTTCCGGAAGAGAGGAGTCGGGCCGCCAGCCGTGCTTCTCCGCCATTCCGCCGATGAACTCCACGTTCCTGATGACGAGTCGCTCGTCAGGAGCCCCGGGATCCTGCGGCATGTCAGTGTGTTACGGAATCGTAGAGTGCTTCGCCGGAAGATGTCGTTGCTGCGGGCTGTGGACGGAGCGCAATCGCGAGCACCTCGTCCATCGTCTTGACGGGATGAAAGCGGACGGACGCTCGCACCTCGTCCGGAAGCTCCTCGATGTCGCGAGCGTTCGCGTACGGGACGATGACGTCGGTCACCTTGTTTCTGTGCGCAGCCACCGATTTCTCCTTGAGACCGCCGATCGGCAGCACGCGTCCGCGCAAGGTGATTTCGCCCGTCATGGCCACATCTCCACGCACGGGCACGCCGGTGAGCGCGCTGATCACCGCCGTTGCGATGGCGATACCGGCGGAGGGGCCGTCCTTGGGTGTCGCCCCCGCGGGCATGTGGATGTGGATGTCCCGCGTCCGATAGAATTCGGGCTCGATCCCCAGCGGACGCGCCCGCGCGCGTGCATAGGAAAGCGCCGCGCTCGCGGATTCCTTCATCACATCGCCCAGAGTACCGGTCAGCTGAACTTTCCCGCGCCCTTTGACGACGCTGACTTCGATCTCCAGGACTTCGCCACCCGCCGACGTGTATGCGAGGCCTGAAGCGACACCGACCTTGTCGTCGAGCGAGGTATCGTCGGGATCGAACGGCGGCGTTCCAAGAAGATCTTTGAGGTCGTCAACCGAGACTGTCTCGACCCTTTCCGCCTCCGTCGCGAGTTCCGCGCGTCGACGAGCTAGCTTCCGCGCGACCCGCGCGATGCGACGCTCCAGCTCACGGACGCCCGCTTCGCGCGTGTAGCCGCGCATGATCGCCATCATGACATCCGGCTCCACGACCACACCCTCTTTCTTCAACCCATTGGCTTCGATTTGTCGCGGCAGCAAGTACTGGCGCGCTATCGCCAGCTTTTCGTGATCGAGATATCCCGCGATGCGAAGTATCTCCATTCGGTCGCGCAGGGCCTCCGGGATTCCGGAGAGTGAGTTCGCAGTGGTGATGAATAGCACCTGAGAGAGATCGTAGTCGACCTCGAGGTAGTTGTCGTTGAAGGTCGTGTTCTGCTCCGGGTCGAGCACCTCCAGCAACGCGGCCGCGGGATCGCCACGAAAATCCTGTCCGAGCTTGTCGACTTCATCGAGGAGGATGACGGGGTTCACGACCTCCGCACGCCGCATTGCCTGGATGATGCGTCCCGGCATCGACCCGATGTACGTTCGCCGATGGCCGCGGATCTCCGCCTCATCACGAACGCCGCCCAGCGCCATGCGCACGAATTTCCGGCCGAGCGCGCGTGCGATCGATCGTCCGAGTGATGTCTTTCCCACACCCGGAGGTCCCACCAGACAAAGAATTTGTCCGTCAAGTCTCCCCACCAGCGACATGACGGCAATGAAGTCGAGAATCCTGTCCTTCACCTCATCGAGTCCGTAATGGTCGGCATCGAGAATCGCCCGCGCGTGCGCGACATCGAGCACTTCATCGGTGCGCTCGGTCCAGGGAATGGCCACGATCCAGTCGACGAAGTTGCGCGCAACAGTGAACTCGGGCGACATCGGTGGCATCCGACGCAGTTTCCTCAGCTCTCTGAGAGTTCGCTGCTCGACCTGCGCCGGAAGCTGTTTCTTCCGGACCTGCGCCTCCAGCTCGGAAAAATCATCACTCTCGTCCTCTCCAAGCTCTTTATGGATCACCCGCAGCTGTTCCTGCAAATAGAACTCGCGCTGGTTCTGGAACATCGCGCCACGGACGTCGTCGTCGATCTTGCGCTCCAGACGAAGCAGCTCGATTTCGCCAGACAAGAGTTCCGTCAGCATCTCCAGCAACGCGCGCAGCGTATCGGCCTCGAGCAGGGACTGTCGCAGCTCGAAACGCACCGCCACATGCGCCGCGACGCCGAATGCCTGCCGCTCGGCGGAGTCCGCGCTCTGGATGATCGAGACGATCTCCGCGGGGATTCGCCGGTGAAGGCTGACATATTCTTCGAACGAGTTGAGAACGCGCCGGCTCAGCGCCTCCGTCTCGGCGACGTCTTCAGGTGCGGGCCCGTCGAAGGGGAAGGGAGCGGCTGCGGCGCGCAGAACATTTCCGGCGGGGATGTACCGCGTCACCCGCGCGCGCGCGACTCCCTCGACCAGCACTCGCGTCGTACCCGTGGGCAGCCTCGATACCTGCACCACCCGTCCCAGCACACCGGTCCGATGCAGATCCGCTGCGGCGGGCTCCTGCTTCTCGCCGTCGCGCTGAGCGACGAGGAGGATCAGCTTGTCTTCCGCGAGGGCGGCCTCGATCGCCGCCAGCGATGCGGGCCGGCCGACGAGCAGCGGAATGACTACATACGGGAAGATGACGACATCACGGAGGGGAAGGACCGGAATCCGGTCCGAGGCCGTGATGCTCTCGTTATCGCGTTGGAAAACTTGGGGCAAGGTTGATTTAGAGGGAGCCGCGGCGAATCGCACTATGGCTCGCGGCCGCCGGCTTAGAGCCGCAGGCTGCGGGCTGGTAGTCTTTAGTTTGTAGTTAAAAAGCTTACGCTTCTTTCTTGCGCCTGATCGGCGAGATCTCGAGCAGCGGCTGCGTCCCGTTCGTAATGCACGACTCGGTGACCTTGACCTCGACGACATCCTCGCGACCCGGAAGGTCGAACATCACTTCCATCAGGACCTCTTCGAGGATCGCCCGCAGACCGCGCGCGCCAGTCCCACGCTTGAGCGCCTTGGTGGCGATTGCGACCAGCGCCGCCTCGTCGAACGTGATCTTGACGTCCTCGAGCCCGAAAAGCTTCGCGTACTGCTTGGTGAGGGCGTTCTTCGGCTCCTTGAGGATGCGAACCAGCGCTTCCTCGTCGAGGCCTTCGAGGGCGACCGTCACCGGCAGACGTCCGACCAACTCCGGGATCAAACCGTAGCGGAGCAGATCGTCCGGCTCCACCTCGCTGAACATCTTTGTCTGGGCCAGCTTCTTCTCGCGGGCAGCCGTGCCGTTGAACCCGATCTGACGGCGGCCGGTACGGGCCTCGATGATCTTTTCCAACCCGTCGAACGCTCCACCGCAGATGAACAGAATGTCCTTGGTGTTGAGCTGGATGTACTCCTGCTGCGGGTGCTTGCGGCCGCCCTGAGGCGGAACAGAAGCGACGGTGCCTTCAATGATCTTGAGCAGCGCCTGCTGGACACCTTCGCCTGAAACATCGCGAGTGATGCTCGGGTTCTCTGACTTTCTCGCGATCTTGTCGATCTCGTCGATATAGACGATACCGCGCTCGCACTCGGCGACGTTAAAGTCGCCCGCCTGGAGTAGTCTTACCAGAATGTTCTCGACGTCTTCGCCGACGTATCCCGCTTCGGTGAGCGTCGTTGCGTCGGCGATCGTGAACGGAACGTCCAGAATACGCGCCAGCGTCCGGGCGAGAAGGGTCTTGCCGACACCCGTCGGCCCGATCAGCAGAATGTTGGATTTATCGAGCTCGACGTCGTCGTCCTTCAGGGATGTCGAGTTGATGCGCTTGTAGTGATTGTAGACCGATACAGCCAGGGCCTTTTTCGCCTGCTCCTGACCGATTACGTACTGGTCGAGGACGTCCTTGATCTCCTGAGGAGATGGTACCTGGGTTATAGCCTCAGCTACCTCGCGCTCCTCGTCTTCGGCCAGGATCTCATTGCAAAGGGCTATGCACTCGTTGCAGATGTAGACCGACGGTCCGGAAATGAACTTCCTGACGGAATCTTTCGATTTGCCGCAGAAGGAGCAGCGGAGGTGTTTCTCTTGAGACATAAACCGAAGGGACGAGGGGTACGGCGGCGGTCGGGCCCGCTGAACTAAAGATACCTAACAGCGGGCGCCGAAGCGGTCAAGAAACGAATCCGTGAGATGACTCGTGAAGATTTTCACAAGTAACTACGGCCCGGCTCAGGCCTGTTTAAGGGCCTCCTCCATCTCGCCCCGATAGGAAATCACATTGTCGATGAGGCCGTACTCCTTGGCCTCCGCTGCCGACATGAAACGGTCTCTGTCGGTGTCGCGCTCGATTCTCTCCGTCGGCTGCCCGGTATGCTTGGCCATCAGCTTGTTCATCTCGGACCGCAGGTGGAGAATCTCCTTGGCCTGGATCTCGATGTCCGACGCAGTCCCGCCACCGCCGCCCTGAGACGGCTGGTGAATCATGATCCGGGAGTGGGGAAGCGCCGAGCGCTTGCCCTTGCGTCCGGCCGCGAGGAGGAACGCGCCCATGCTGGCGGCGAGACCCATGCAGTTGGTGTTCACCGGCGACTTCAGGAACTGCATCGTGTCGTAGATCGCCAAGCCCGCCGAGACGCTGCCGCCGGGCGAGTTGATGTAGATGTGGATGTCGCGCTCCGGATTATCGGACTCCAGAAACAGAAGCTGCGCGATCACGATGTTGGCGACGTCGTCATTGATCGGCGTCCCCAGGAAAATGATGCGGTCCATCAGCAGCCGGGAGAATACATCGTAGGTGCGCTCACCGCGGCTGGAGCGCTCGATAACGTACGGCGTGTAAATCGTCGGCATTGGTTCGTCTTCTTCCTCGTGCCGTTTAGGCATCGGTCGATACATCGTTTCGGCCCAGCAGCCACTTGAAGACCTTTTCTTCAGTGATGCTGCGCTCCATTTCCTTCAGCCGGCCGCTCTTCTCGAGCTGGGCGTAGATCTGGCCGGGGTTCGCTCCTCTTTTTTCAGCCTGCTCCGCAATGCGGTCATCAAGGTCCTTTTCGGTCGCGGTCAGACCTTCCTTTTCCGCAATCGTTTCGATCACCAGGTCGCGGCGGATCTGACGTTCCGCCATCGTCCGGAACTCCCCACCGAATTGCTCACGCTGGTCTTCGGGTATCTGATAGGCCTCGGCGTAGTTCTGAACGAACTGCTGGACCCAGCTTTTGGGAACATCGAACGCGTTGGCTGAGATGATCTGATCGATGAGCTGCTGCCGAACGTTGGCCTCGACCTCGTGCTCCGCGTGGCGCTGCAAGTCAGTCCGAACAGCAGCTTTCAGCGCTTCGAGGGACTCGAAGTCGCCTACCTCACGCGCCAGCGCATCATCCAGCGTCGGTGCCGACTTCCTCTTCACCTCATTGAGCGTAATCCGGACTGTCTTGGTCTGGCCACGCTGCGCCTCGTCCGGGAAGTCATCGGGCCATTTGACCGGCCGTTCAACCGTCTCTCCGGGAGTAGCGCTCATAATGAGCTCTTCGATGCCGGCAATGGCCTGGCCCGCCCCGAGGACGATCGGGTAGCTCTTACCTTCGCCGGCATCGGCGTCGCCCGACGCGGTGGCGAGCTGCACGTTGACCATGTCGCCCGGCTGGGGTTTCTCGTTAACCGGGGTCCAGGTCGCCTTCTCGTCTCGAATCTGCTCGAGCTGCTGGGCCACCTGCTCGTCGGTTACGGCCGCGTTCGGCCGTTGAACCCGGAAGCCGTTGGTCCGGGCGAGGTTAACGGTTGGACGAAGCTCGAGGTGCAGCTCGAAGGTGAGGGGCTTGCCTTCCTCGAACTTGAGGTCGTGGACGTGCGGCTGGGCCGCGACCTTGATGCTCTCCTTTTCCACGAATTCCTCGTACGCCTCGCGAACGAGCGATTCGAGGGCTTCCTGCCTGATGGCTTCTCCGAACTTCTTTCGGACGACCGTTGAGGGCGCTTTCCCGGGCCTGAACCCTGGCAGCCTTACCGTAGATGCATAGCGCCGGGCCGCCTTATCCTCAGCGTCCTTGACCGCCTCAGCCGGAACGGAAACCTGGATGTGGCGCTCGACGCCTTCGGACGCGCGGGGCGTGAACTCGATTTTCATGTTCGCAATATAACAGACTGAAAAAGCCCGGCGCCGCCAAATGCGGGGTGCGAGTTCGGACGGATAAAATGCGCGAATGCAAGTCGGTCAAATGCGATCGGTCGGCACTCCACTTGCCTTCTCATAAACACAGAAAACCACCAATAAAAATCGGGAATTTTTCGGGGAGGATGCATTATGGAGATGGAAACCCTCAAAGACCTTTACGTCGAAGAGCTCAAGGACCTCTACAGCGCCGAGAAGCAGCTGGTGAAAGCGCTGCCGAAGATGGCCAAGGCGGCGAACGACCAACAGCTGGCAGAGGCATTTCGGACGCATCAGAGGCAGACGGCGGAGCATGCCGCGCGACTCGAGCAGATCTGCGAAGAGCTCGGCGTCAGTCCTCGCGGAAAGAAGTGTGTCGGCATGGAAGGTCTCATCGAGGAGGGCAACGAGCTTATCAAGGAGCGCCCTGAGCCGGAAGTTCTCGACGCCGGCCTCATCGCCGCCGCGCAGCACGTAGAACATTATGAGATCGCCGGTTACGGCACCGTGCGCACCTACGCTCGCCAACTCGGGTATGAGAACCAGGCGGACCTGCTTCAGCAGACGCTCGATGAGGAGGGTCAGACAGACCATCTCCTGACCGCGCTCGCCGAATCCGGAATCAATCTCGAAGCGGAAGTTTGATCGCAGGCAAACAAAAACCCCGGCGTCACTGACGCCGGGGTTTTTTTATTCGCGGGATCTAGGCGAGCGAGTCGAGCACACCCTCCACCAACGCCCTCAATGCCGCGGCATCGCTTTCCGAGACGCGTCCCGAGCCCACCATCGCATCCAGCTCTTTCAGCATGCTTCTGAGCTGGTTGGCCGCTGGTATGGCGTTGCCGATTCCGAGTTGTTTTTGAGCGGCATCAATCTTTGCGAGCAATGAATTCGCTTCGCCGGCGGTCAGGCCCGCAGTCGTGGACAAGGCTTGAACGACGGTGCTCGCGCCATTCAGCGCCTTCGCGGCAATTATTGTATTGCTCTCCACTGCGCTCTCTACCTTGTCGGGAAGGAGAGAAAGGAGATCGTAGCCGCTCGTGCGCTCGATTTCATCGACAGTCGTCTTGTACGTCTTCCAGTCCGAGTTGACGACCGGATCGTTGGGCATGATGACCGCTATTACATCGTCGATGTCCGTGTAATCGTGGACGTCTGCCAGCCGGTGGTTGCGGGGCAAAATGAGTGCGACTTTCCAGACGTAAGCCGGCATCACGATCTTCCCTTCGTTCTTCACGGTGCCCTTGGTGCCGGCAACTCCATCTACGATGTAGACCTCTTTGTCGTCGAACCGCGCCAGGTTCCCGAGCGTGTCTTCGAGAATTTTCCAGGGACCCTGGTTAACCGCGGCGGCCTGCGGGATGATGTTGGAGAGGTAGTAAGAACGGGCGTTGTCGAGAGTGCCCGATGTGAAATCGAATGAGCGCGCCATGTGGCCGCGATCTATGCCGTATCCCGCGAACGCGCCCGCTCCCGTGTAGTCAGCAGTTGTCAGATGGGTGAAGCTCGCCGGGAGAGCTGGATCGTGGGTGAAACAATCGCACCTGTCGATGTTGTCTCCACCGGGAGCCTGGAAGTGCGAAGCGTCGAACTCGTAGCTGACCCAGTTCGGCGTGTTGCGGTTTGGGTTGTACGAGATGGTGTACTGGTCTCGAGCAATGATGAAGTCATCGCTGGGACTGCCGTCTGATGGAATGCCGAACTCGGCGTTGCCGACATATTCGGCGGTCCCACCGAGAGTCGCGACAGCGGTCGGAAGCGAGTATGTCGCGCTCGTTCCATTCGTCGACGTCGCGCGGAATACAGCCTGGCCTGCCGCCAGACTGTGCATCACGCCGTTCTGATCGATGCTGGCCAGAGCAGGGGTATCGGAGCTCCAGCTGAAGGAGGTCGAGACCGTAGTGCCGGCGAGGTCTACCATCGTTGCGAACAGCTGGTCCTCGAAACCAACCGGGAGCGGTGGATCGTTGATGGGCACTCGGCCGCTAAAGGTGATGTCGAAGGGGGGCGGACCATCCTTGTTGCAGCGTCCGAAAGTCCGGCGCGAAGGCCCGAACCACTTTGAAGTCGTCGAATTCAGCTGCAGCGATGAGATCGCCGACGAGCTCGATGGCTCTTCGACCTTGATATCTGTGGATGTGATCCCTGTTGCCGGTCCGTCGACTGCGGCAAAACTGCCTTCGTAGGAGAGGAACTGAACCACCTGCGCATTATGTACGAGCGCGAACCCATCAGGACTACCATTCTGGATCGTGGCGAAAGGCACCACGACGACTCCGCGCTCGCCGCACGTGGCGGGAATGAACCCGCTCAGCGCCCTGGTATCGTACGACTGACCCGAGCCGCCGTTGTAAAGAACGATGCTCCACCCGCCGAGGTCGGTGTTCGCCGGTCCTTCGATTTCGATTTGTTCGCCTACGTCGTCACCCGAGTTGTCGTAATGAATCTCGGAGAAGCGAGTCTCGGGCAGGGGCTGAGCGAGCGCTTCAGTGGTGAACGTCCACGTGAAATCGGCCGACATGGTGTCGGGCGGATCGTCCGAGTCCTGATCGGTGACCGAAGCGCCAAACACCGTTCCGGTGCAGCTCTCGGCGGGCGCAAAATCGCCTAGGCTGGATAGCGTGAAGGTCTGCGGTCCGCCCGTCACGGTTGCGGAATGATCGCCGGTAGCCGAGCAGGAGATCCTGTACCAGCCGGCGTCGACGTTCACCAACTCACTGAATGAGATCGAGATGGTTTCGGGCGCTCCGAGGATGCCACCCGCGGTCGGAGTCGTTCCGGTTACTCTCGGCGCGGCCTCTCCGCAGGTTACCGGGGAGGATTTCGTGTTTCGAGGCGCCGGCGGTCCGACGCTGAAGTCGGCGTTGTTGTTATCGGTGTCGGTGCAGCCAGCTCCTTTTCTGAGCGCTGCATTCGTGTTCGATAGAACGGCCGTCGGTCCGCTTCCTTCGAAGGCAGATGCACCGCCAAAACCAACCAGGTCAGCGATGACGGCGCTCGTGCACGGCGCGGCAGTAGTTCCGCAGGAGAGAAGGGTGGTGTTTTTCACGAGGGCGACTTTACCAGCCGTCGCACTCATGGCCACCGTGCCGGTGTCGTCGGCCACTGGCAGCTCCACGGTTCCGCCGGCTCCTTTTGCCTCCTGGACCAGCAGGTATTGTCCGGCCGCGATCGTTCCGTGAATGGGCGTGAGTCCGGAGAACGATCCGGCGGCGCTCGCGTACTGGACGGACCATCCTTCGACGGAGACGTCGATCGATCCGTTGTTGTGGATCTCGATGAAGTCGTTGGTGAGCGTCGCACCCGAGTTTCCGCCACCGCCATACACCTGGCTGATGACCACTGGGCCTGCCACGGCTTCGACTTCAACGTCGCGACCCGCTAAGGCTGATAAAGTCCTCGGCGCGGTTGTCAGACCGTCTCTCGAACATGCGCCGAATGCGCCGGCCAAAAGGAAAAGAATTGCCAGAACTCTCAGCGAGCGAGGCCGGGGCATCGAAACTCCAGTAATTTCGGTGTGGAACGCCGTGGGTGTCGGCGAGCGACGCGGGAAACGACCGCGAATCCTAAAATTCCGCGCTGGTTATGGCAACACTTGTTTCGACTTCGTGAGCTGACTTTTTCTCAGTTGCGGTGTTCCTGAGTGATTACCCTGAGAAAATCCGCGAGATGTTGCTTCCAGATGCGCGGTAGCGAGTGCGTTCCGTGCCCCCTCGTCTCGTCGGTGATCGGAAGAAGTACAAACTTTCCGTTCGCCACCCGACCGATTAGACGCTCCATCAAACCAAGCTCCGGCGGATTGACCTGATCGTCCGCTGAATTGATCGCGAGGAGAGGAGCCCGGATTGCCTCGAGCTGCGGCGATGGATCGTAATCGCCGGATGCTTCGAACTGATAGATGAAATCGTTTGAGTCCGTTGTGCGCATGCGCGTCCGCACCCACGAATCGATGTACGCGTCGGCACTGTCCCGGGTTGGTGCCAGGTGCTGAAGGTATCTGGGGCTGCTCGTCATCATGAAAAGCATCTCCAGCGCGCCGTACAAGCCGTGTGGCGGCGTCGTGTAGTTCCCGTCCTTCCACTCCGGATCGGAACGAATCGACTGCACTATCAGCCGCCGCATCATCCTGTTCCGTCCGGCGATCTGAGTCGGTACACTGGCAAGCGGGACGACGCCATCCATGAAATCAGGATAGCGCTCCGCCCACATCCACGAGTGCATCGCGCCCATCGAAGTCCCCATGACCAGCAGCAGGTGGTTGACGCCGAGCTGCTCCGTGAGCAGACGATATTGGGCAGTGACCATATCTGCGTATCGATAATGCGGAAACGATGAGCGCAACCCGTCGCTTGGCTTGCTGGAGCCGCCAGCGCCGATGCCATCGGGCAGGACGATGAAGTGGCTCGCCGAGTCGAGGAGTTCTCCCGGAGCGAAAAGCTCTCCTGCGAATGACGG
Source organism: Gemmatimonadaceae bacterium (assembly GCA_036514115.1). Lineage (GTDB taxonomy): Bacteria > Gemmatimonadota > Gemmatimonadetes > Gemmatimonadales > Gemmatimonadaceae > UBA4720. The sequence goes on along the minus strand of DATBXT010000195.1, from coordinate 2,438 downwards.
CGAGAGGAACCCTCGTCCGGTGCCGCCAGTGCCGTGGAGTATGAGCACGGCGTTCGTGACGAGACCGGCCGAATTGCGCCGGGGAGAGCCGAGGGTTGTGTAATGGATGCGCAGCTCCGGCAGCGTCGCGCCATCGGCAAACCTGAAGTCGCGCATGATGAAATCGCCCTGGCGGCCGGCAGTTGACCACCCGGCGGCAGCCGGCGCTTTCGCAGCGGGCTGGAGAACCTGGGAGCGCGCTTGAACGGGCGCAGCTGCCAGAAGCAGGAGCACCGTGCAGTGACGCGCGGCCAGAGCGGCCCGCGAAAGTGCCATCCGACTAACTAACCGCGACCAGCCCTTACGAACCGCGCCTTCCCGATTTCATCGATGTCGCGGGTGGCTTGCTCGCTCGCACCGGCGGTGGAGTAGTTGCCTGCTGTGGCTGCGGCTTTCCAGTCTCCGGCACGCCGTGCGACTTGTTGTCCTTTCGCTTCTTCGAAAAATCAGGAATCTCATTCTTGCGCTTCATACGCTCTCCGTTCAGCCGTTAACGCGACACCCGCGTTGTCTCATCATCACGATGCGAAAGGGGGGACTCGAACCCCCACGGATTGCTCCACTGGATCCTAAGTCCAGCGCGTCTACCAATTCCGCCACTTCCGCGACGTCTCAAAATACTAAGGGGCTAGCTTCCACGAAATCAAAGACGTGATCAGGCCGCACGCTAACAAGAAAAAACCCCGGCGAGAATCTCGCCGGGGTTTTTCGCTGCAGCGGGTCGCCTTTTATCGACCGACCTGAATATTGACGATCCGCTGGTTATGCTGCGGGTCGGCCAGCGAGTAAACGCTGAGGCTTACGTAGTCGCCTGGCTTGAGGCGATTCAGCACCTGCTGCAAATCGGTTGGCGTGTTGATCGCATGGCGCGGAGCAGGGAACAGGACCTCGGTGATAACATCGTTGCGCGCCAACTTGTCATCGGCGGGGCCGCCCGGAGTGACATCCGAGACCATCACGCCGCGAACGGGTGTGCTTACCCGCGCCTGCGCTGCGATCTCCGCGCTCACCGGCGCGACCGAGATTCCCAGTGCCGGGTGTAGCGTTCCTCCGCTGGCGGCTGGATTCGGACTGACTTCGCTGGCGACCTCCTGATCCGTCTTGGCTTCCATCAGTCGAACGCGGAAAGTCTTCCGCTGGCCATAGCGCATCGCTTCGATTTCGATGGTCTCGCCGGGATTGTGGTTCCGGACGATTCGCTGAAGCGTGCTGACCCGATCGACCGGCTGTCCGTCTGCGGTGATGATGACGTCACCAGGCTGGAGACCGGCCTGCTTCGCCGGAGTATCATCGCTCGGGAAGTTGCGGACGAGAACGCCGCGGATGTCTTTGACGCCGGCGACCGCTGCGTCTTCCGGACTGACATCGTCGATGCCGATGCCGAGGGCCGGAACGCGGACGCGTCCGTTGGCGATGATCTGATCCATCACTCTCTTGGCGAGCGTGATGGGAATCGCAAAGCCATAGCCCGCGTTGTAGCCCGTGGGGCTCGCGATCGCGCTGTTGATGCCGATCACTTCACCCTTCGAATTGACGAGGGGACCACCAGAGTTGCCGGGGTTGATTGCAGCGTCGGTCTGAATCAGATCGCTGATCGCGTACTGGTTGGTGCCGTTCGGGTTCATCAGGTCGGAGAGACTGCGACCCTTGGCGCTGATGATCCCAGCCGTGACCGTATTCTCGAGTCCGAGCGGATTGCCGATTGCCAGCACCCACTCGCCGATCCGCGAAGTGCCGTCATTGCCGAGCGAAACGGTGGGGAAGTTGTTGCCATCGATCTTGATCACGGCAACGTCGGTGGTGCGATCGTGGCCCACGACCTTGGCCGTGAAGACGCGATGATCGAGCATGCGCACAGTAACTTTGTCGGCGATCGTCTCACGGTCCGAGTTGGTCACTACGTGGTTGTTGGTGAGGATGTACCCGCTGTTCGTAACGATGAAGCCGGAACCCTGGCCGCGCATCGGACGCGACTGCTGCGGGATATCGAACTGCCGGAAGAAATCTTCCATTCCCGGCGGGACTCCCTGAGGCGTCTGCGTTCGGCCACGCGAGCTCGTGTTTCCGGTGCGAGGCGCGCTGAACACCTCGATCGACACGACCGCAGGGGTCACGTTGTTCGCGATGGCTACGAATGCGTTGCTTGCTTCGGCAATCGGCTGGACGACTGCCGCTGTGGGACGACTCTGCGCAAATCCGAGTTTTGTCCAGTTCAGCCCGGATGCGATGATCAATCCGCCAATGAAGGCGGTGGTGACGGCCACGAAGAGCCGCGCTCTCTGCGTTCCAATTGACATGTGACGATACGGCTAAAGGGTGTAACTGTTATGACACTATGCGGCAGCTTCAGGTTTCACGCCAGTTGCAGAACTCGCCGTGGGACTGCGCGGGAAAACGCT
>DATBXT010000194.1:0-2811 GCA_036514115.1 Gemmatimonadaceae bacterium | reverse complement strand
CCTTTATCGGCGTCGCTCTCGCGATAACAGCTCTCTCGAGCGCAGCGCAGAATCCGACTACCCCGCCGGCACCGGCGGCGCCTTCACCGGAAGCGAAACCGGCTCAACCGAGTCGCGCGCCGAAGGCGAAAGTGCTGCGCGTTCCTCCCCAAGTCTGGGGCTCGGACGACATGCTCGATCTCTCGGATCGCCTGCACGTCATTGAAGACATGAATATGGATTACACGCTGGCGCCACCGCCGACGCCGTTCATCGACCTGGACATCGAGCCCGCCGATCTGGCCTGGGATGTCACGCCGTCTCCCATGGACTTCGACTTCGACTTCGACTTCGCTAATCCGCCAGTGGCTCCTTTCGCGGACATGGCGCCGATGTGGATCCAGTCGATCGAGCCTATTGAACCAATGGAACCGATGGAACCCGTGGAACCGATGGAACCGATGGATTTGATCGGACCAGCACCGCTGGCACCGGTGATACCAATGACGCCGATGGTGCCATTGTCTCCGATGGTACCAGCCACCGCGATGCCGCCGCTATCGGTCTGGGACGTGGGCCCTGGCTCGCCCCAGGCAATAATTGCCAAAGCAGATGCCCTCGCCGCGATCGAGCGTGTTCAGGGAAGCTCGCCGTTCGAGCGTCAGTTCGCTGGCATTAGCAGCGAGCCGCCACAGAGTTGGAATCAGTCAGACCCAGCGGACTCGCTCTACAAACTGGCACGCCAGGCATTGAACAGAGGTGAGTATAGAAGGGCCGCTCAGCTTTTCGGCGATATCGGACAGAAGTTTCCCAATTCCGTCTACGCCGCCGACTCCCGCTATTGGCGCGCCTTTGCCCTCTACCGCATCGGTGGCAGCAGTGACCTCAGAGACGCGCTTGCTTCGCTTCAGGACACCGGCCGCGCTTATCGCACTGTCTCTCTGACGTCGGACGCGCCCGTGCTCGCCACCCGAATTCGCGCCGCGCTCGCTGCGCAGGGTGACCCGAATGCGCGAAAAGCTGTCAGCGATGCCGCAACACAATCCGGCACTGCATGCGATCGCGAAGACCTGGCCGTCCGTGTCGAAGCTCTGAACTCACTCGGCCAAACCGATCCCGAGTCTACGACCCCGATCCTTCGCCGCGTGCTAGGGCGTCGCGATGATTGTTCCGCCACCCTTCGTCGAGCCGCGATTTACATCCTCGGCCGCCGCACCGACGACGAAGCGCGCGATCTCGTGATCGGCGCGGCCCGAAACGATCCGGACATCAGGGTCCGCGCCGAAGCGCTGCGTTTTCTGGCGGCCATGCCCGGCGATCAGGCTATCGCCACCATCGAGGAGATGGCGCGCACTCCCGGCAACGAGGAGCTCCAGCGCGCCGCGATTTCAGCGCTGGGACGCAGCGATAATCCTCGGGCGCGCCAGAGTCTTCGCAATATCATCGAGCGCGCTGACGTTGGTGAAAACCTGCGTGTGACTGCGCTCACCAGCATCGACCGGGACCGCAGCACCGACAATGGCGCATATATCCGCTCCATTTATCCGCGACTGGACACGCCTCGCCTCAAGGCCGCAGCGATTCAGGCTGTAGCCCGGGCCGGTGGGGCAGATAACGACCAGTGGCTGCTGTCCCTCGTGCGCAACCAGAATGAACCGTCGGACGTTCGCGCGATGGCTCTCCGCTACGCGGGCCGCTCCACGGTCGTCCCGGTTGCGGATCTCGCGAAGATGTACGACGCCGCCGCCGACCGTCCCCTGCGTGAGCAGCTGATCCGCCTCTACGCCGAGCGAACCGAGCCTGAAGCAACAGACAAGCTTCTCGACATCGCTCGAGCCGGGACGGATCCAGATATGAGGCGATACGCGATATCGGCTCTGTCGAGAAAGAACGACCCGAGGACGAAGAAGCTTCTACTGGAGATCATCGACAAATGACCCTGCGCAACTCTCGTGTTGCTGCGCTCGCCGCCCTGTCGCTGTTTGCAGCGTCGTCTCCAGCCGTGGCGCAATCTCTCGCCAATAGAATCGGCGCCGCGGGTGATAAGGCCGTGCAGTTCACGTACAAGGCGAAGCCAGGAGTGTGTGGCGATGGCCGCACCTACATTTCTACAGGCGCAGGCAGTTTCTATGGCTCGTCGTCATCCGCATCCGAGCAGTGCCAGCCCGGTCCGGTCCGGGTAGTTCTGGATCTCGCCGACCGGAGCGTGATTGCGCTTCGCACTTATGTGGGGACGGCTGCCGCCGAAGCGGGTGTCACCGACCTTGGAAGTGTGTCGCCCGCCGAAGCAGCTGAATATCTGGTCGGCGTTGCCTCCCGCGCCGACGGCCGAGTCGGCCGCGACGCGATTTTCGCCGCGCTTCTCGGTGATAGTGTCGAGATCACGTCGCGCCTGCTCGATATCGGACGCGATCAGACGCGCCCAATGGAGACTCGTCGCGCAGCGCTGTCTGGTTTGACCCGGAGCGATACTCGGCAACTCGACAGGGTGGGCCAGTCGCTCGTCCAGGTGGCTACGAATGAGAGTGATGTCCAGGGAGTGCGATCGGCCGCGCTCTCTGTACTCGCGCGTCTCGATCACGGTGCAGGTATTCAACCACTCATTCAGCTCGCCAGCGCGAATTCGGCGTCTTGGGTCGGGCGCGAGAGCATGCGGGTGCTGTCCTCATCCGGCGATCCGCGGGCCCGGCAGTTTTTGCGCACGATGGTGCAGCGCTCCGATCTCCCCGACGAGCTGCTCGCGGTGGCAATCCGGGGGCTCGGCCACAACTACGTGACGGGCCAGGACGCCAGTCTCCTCAGATCGCTCTACCCGCGGCTGACAGGTGATCG
>DATBXT010000193.1:0-2608 GCA_036514115.1 Gemmatimonadaceae bacterium | reverse complement strand
CAGCCACTTCCACGCGCAAAAGCGCCGCTCCGCTGGGAAGCGGCGCTTTGACTATGGAGCTGTCGCTTGCCCGGCGGATGCCCGCGGAGTGGGAGAAGCACGACGCCACCTGGATCGCGTGGCCGCATCATGAGCCGGATTGGCCGGGCAAACTGGCGCCGATTCCGTGGGTCTATGCGGAGATCGTGCGCGCGCTCAGCGACTACGAGCGGGTGGAGATTCTGTGTCACGACGAGGAGGTGGCGGACAACGCCCGCCTTCTGCTCGCAGCGCACGGCGTAAAGGAGGCCGACGAAAAATATCGTCTGCACATCGCGCCCAACGACCGCGTGTGGCTTCGCGATTCGGCGCCGACGATGGTTTATCGGGCCGACGGAATCGTAGAGCTGATCGATTGGGGCTTCAACGCGTGGGCGAAATACGAGAACTACGCAAAGGACGCCGAAATCGGTCGAGTGATCGAGCGCATCACCGGATTCACTCGCACCGAAGCGAAACGCGAGGACAACGGGAAGCGCGTGGTCCTGGAAGGCGGTGGAATCGAGGTCAACGGCAACGGAATGATGCTCGTGACCGAGGAGTGGCTTCTTAGCGACGTCCAGATCCGAAATCCCGGTATGACCGCTCAGGAGTACGAGGAGACTTTCGCCAAATATCTCGGCGTTACGGACACGATCTGGCTCGGCGAGGGCGCAGTCGGTGACGATACCCACGGCCACATCGACGACATTGCCCGCTTCGCCAGCCGCGACACGGTGATCCTGGCGTATGAAGGCGATCCGTCTGACGAGAATCATGCGCGGTCCGCCGACAATCTGCGCAGGCTGCAGGCGGCGGCCAAAACGCGTGAGCTTAGAATCGTTACGGTTCCCTTCCCGCGTCCGGTGATGATGAACGGCGAGAGGCTGCCGGCCAGCTACGCAAATTTCTATGTCGCCAATGGCGCTGTTCTTGTACCTACGTTCAACGATCCCAACGATCGGTTGGCATTGAACTCGATCGCCGAAGCATTTCCGCAACGCGCGGTGATTGGAATTCACGCTGTCGATCTTGTATGGGGCCTGGGAACGCTTCATTGTCTCACGCAGCAGCAGCCGGCGAGGCCGATCCGCAAATGAAGATCACATTGACTGGGGAAGATTCCCTGCGGATTGAACCCACGAGCGGCATGCTCACGATCGAAGCCCCATCATCCGATCAGGGCTACTCGCCCTTCCACATGCTCGGCAGCGCTCTGGGCATGTGCACTTTCTCGGTGCTTCAGAGCTGGGGCAGCAACAAGAATCTGTCTGTGGCGGATTTGCGAATCGACGTGAATTGGCGGTTCGCGGAGGGCCAACACCGGGTTGAGACAATGAACGTGAAGCTCGAATGGCCGTCCCTGTCCGCCGAGCTGTGGCCGCGCGCCTTGAGGGCGGCTCACCTGTGCGGCGTGCACCAGTCGCTGGCGAAACCCGCGCAGATTACCGTCGACGCAGTGGGAGCGCCGTCTCAATGAGTGTCGCTGTAGTGCGGTTCACGGTCGCGGGGGAAGACGCCGAGCCCATCGCGCCCAGCGTTGGTGAGCCCGGACGCCGGTACACCGTCATATACGACGGCCATTGCAAGGTGTGCGGCCGATTGGTAAAGCTGCTCACCAAATGGGATCGCAATCACGACCTCGAGATAATTCCATCGCAGAAGCCGGGGGTCCGGCAGCGATTTCCGTGGATTCCCGAGCGCTCGTACATTGAGTCAGTACAGGTCATTCGCACCAGCGACGGGAAGACGTGGCAAGCGGCGGCCGCGCTCGAAGAGCTGCTCAACGCGCTGCCGAAAGGGGGATTGATCTCGTGGCTGTTCAAAATCCCGTTCGTCCGGCCGCTGGCCGACAGGTTTTATCGCTGGTTTGCGCGGAATCGCTATAAGTTCGGCTGCGGCGATCATTGCGCGGTGCGCCCCGCTGATCTGGACTACAGGGATAGTGACACCACGAGGTGAGCGCCGCGATGTAGTTCTACTCCGCGCGTCACTGCTGATCGCAGCGATTGCTTGCGCAACAAAGACAGCCCCAACCTCCATTGCGACCACCGATTGGAAGACCACCGGTGGTGACGCCGGGAACAGCCGGTACTCCGCGCTCGATCAGATAAACCGTGGCAACGTTGCTTCGCTCCGCGTCGCGTGGACTTACCACACGGGTGACTCTCCCGCGGGGAACTCGCAGATCCAGGCGACGCCGGTGGTCATCGATGGAGTTCTTTACACGACCACACCGGCCCTCGCGGTGGTGGCTCTGCGGGCCGACAGCGGGCGGATGATCTGGCGATTCGATCCATTCAGAAATCGCGAGCGCGAGGCGCACGCCAACCGAGGCGTCGTGTATTGGTCGTCAGGGACCGAACGGCGGATTTTCTTTTCGGCTGCACGTCGGCTCTACTCGCTGGATGCTACCACGGGCAAGCCGGTGCCCGCGTTCGGCGATTCGGGCTGGATAGATCTCGCCGCTGGTCTCAGCCGCGACGTCGACAATTCCTACGTTGTCGCGACGAGCCCCGGTGTGATCTTCGAAGATCTGCTGATTCAGGGCATCCGCGTCGGTGAAGAGGAAGGTTCGGCGCCCGGAGAC
>DATBXT010000192.1:0-9272 GCA_036514115.1 Gemmatimonadaceae bacterium | reverse complement strand
TGACTTAATGAGCATGACAGATCCGATAGCCGATATGCTCACGCGCATTCGCAACGCCTGTGGGGCGAAGCACCGCCGCGTGGACATGCCGGTCTCGAAGCTGAAAGTGGAGATCGCAAAAATCCTGAAGGAGAACAACTTCATTCAGGACTACAAGACGCTCGATACGGAAGAGGGCAGGCAGGTGCTGCGCGTGGTTCTCAAGTACGCGCAGGGCGGCCAGCCGGTCATTCGTGAGCTGCGCCGCATCTCCACTCCCGGACTGCGCAAGTATGTCGCGGTCGCGGAGATTCCACGCGTTCGCAACGGCCTCGGCATGGCGATCCTCAGCACGTCGCAGGGCGTGATGTCCGATCGTCAGGCCCGGCAGAAGCGCACCGGCGGCGAGCTGCTCGCCCTGGTCTGGTAAGGAGACGACATGTCACGAATTGGAAAGCACCCGGTCGCTCTGCCGAAGGGCGTGACCGCGAAGGTCGAAGGCAACACGGTTAGCGTGAAGGGCCCGAAGGGAGAGCTCGAGCGGACGCTGCACGACGACATGAAGGTCACGCTCAGCGATGGGCAGATCCTCGTCGAACGTCCATCCGATGAATCGAACCACAAGGCGCTTCACGGCCTCAGCCGGACGCTCGTCGCCAACATGGTCGACGGCGTCACCAAAGGCTTCAGGAAAGAGCTCGAGCTGGTCGGCGTCGGTTACAAGGCCGAGCCGCGTCCTTATGGATTGCAGCTGGCGCTCGGATTCTCGCACCCGGTGAAGTACGAAGCACCGAAAGGAATCAAGCTCAGCGCGCCGCAGCCGACGCAGATCGTCGTCGAAGGCGCGAACAAGGAAATCGTTGGACAGGTCGCCGCGGAAATCCGCAGCATCCGTCCGCCCGAGCCCTACAAGGGCAAGGGAATCAAGTATGTTGGAGAACAGATCCGCCGCAAAGCCGGTAAGGCCGGCAAGGCGGGAGGTAAGTAATGCCAAAGATGGCCAGACCGAAGTCCCGCGATCAGCTGCGCACGCGCCGTCATTTCCGACTGCGCAAGAAAGTCGTTGGCAGCGCGGAGCGTCCGCGTCTCGTCGTTTATCGCTCGCTGAAGCACATCTACGCTCAGCTGGTGGACGACGCGACCCAGCGTACGATCATGACGGTGACCGATTCGGGACTCGAAGGAAAGCCGACCGAGAAGTCGGTGGAAGTTGGAAAGCGCATTGCAGCCAAGGCGAAGGATGCCGGCGTCAAGCGCGTGGTATTCGACCGAGCTGGATACAAATATCACGGCCGCGTGAAGGGTGTGGCCGACGGAGCCCGCGAGGGCGGATTGGAGTTTTAATAAATGGCTGAAAACGAAAACGAGACCTCCGGAACCCCGACCGCGCAGCCGAGCGCAGAGCGCGGTGGCGGTGGTGGCGGCCGTGGTGGCAGCGCGCGCAGTGGCGGCGGTGGTGGCGGCCGCGGCGGGCGTGGCGGCGGCGGACGCGGTGGGCCGGGCGGTGGCGGGGGTCGCGGTCGTGGTGGCCCTCCAGGTCAGGGCGGCGGGCGTGGCGGTGAAGGCGGCGGTGGACGTCGTCGTGAAGGCAAAGGTCGCGATCGCGAAGGTGGCCGCGGAGAAGGTGGCAGCGAGCTGGTCGAAAACGTCATCGCGATCAATCGTGTCGCGAAGGTCGTTAAGGGCGGACGCCGCTTCTCGTTCAACGCGCTCGTCGCAGTCGGAGATGGTCAGGGACGCGTCGGCTTTGCCACTGGCAAGGCGAACGAAGTCTCGGAAGCCGTTCGCAAGGCTGTCGACGGCGCGCGTCGCAACATGGTGGCGATTCCGATGACCGGCGGGACGATCCCGCACGAGGTCGTGGGATCACACGGAGCCGGCAAAGTTCTGATGAAGCCTGCTGCTCCCGGCGCCGGCGTGATTGCCGGTGGTGCGGTGCGCGCGATCATGGAGTGCGCGGGTATTGCCGACATTCTCACCAAGAGTCTTGGCTCCACCAATCCGCACAACATGGTGCTGGCCGCGCTCGACGGACTTCAGCAGCTGACAACCGTGGAGCAGATCGCCCGCGAGCGCGGCATCGAAGTCTCGAGCATTGGTTATCGCTCACGCGCCAAGTCGAAGGAGGCCGTCCATGCCTAGAACACACGTATGGTGGAGAACGCGGGGACCGAAGACGACCCCCAAGGAAACTCTTACCAAGGGTAAAGTGCGCATCAAACAGGTGAGAAGCGGCATCGGTCACTCCTGGAGAATGCGGCTTACGCTCGAAGCTCTCGGACTGCGGCATCACCAGTCTGAAGTAATCAAGCAGGACTCACCCGCATTGCGCGGACAGATCAAGCACGTGCGTCATCTCGTCGAAGTGACGCCGGTAGAGGATTAAAGAGTGGCAACCAAGACAGCTTCGCGTTCGGCAAAGTCCGCGCGCACGTCAGGCACTCGCTCGGAAGGCGTCGAGCGCATTGGCCTGCACAATCTCGTTCCAGCTCCGGGATCCCACCGGAATCGCAAGAGACTCGGACGTGGTCCGGGCTCGGGCACCGGTAAGACGTCGGGCAAGGGACACAAGGGTATCAAGGCGCGCGCGGGGCATCATGGCCCCGGCGGCGGCAAGCCCCATTTCGAGGGCGGTCAGATGCCTCTCACCCGTCGCGTCCCAAAGCGCGGGTTTACTAATATCTTTCGTGTAGAGAGTCAGGTCGTCGGTTTCGACGATTTGGCCAGGCTGCCGAAGGGCGCTGAAGTGACGGAAGAAACTTTGACTGAAGCCGGCCTGATCCGAAAAGGCAAAGGCCCGGCGAAGCTTCTCGCCAACGGCGAAGCAGCGAACGGCGTTATCGTGCGCGGCATCAAGATGAGCGCAGGCGCCCGACAGAAAATCGAAGCGGCCGGAGGCCGGGTAGAGAACTAAATGGCGCAATCAGCTCCAGCGGCGGCTGTCAGCAACATCTACAACACGCCGGAATTGCGGGACAAGATCGTCTTCACGCTGATCTGTCTCGTTATCTACAGACTCGGCGCTCACATTACGGCGCCGGGCGTGGATGTCGTGGCGCTGACCGACTTTTTCGCCAACAGGGGCGGGAAGGGTGGTCTGCTCGGCCTGTACGATCTGTTTGTCGGCGGCGGTCTTTCCCACGCGACGGTGTTTGCGCTGGGAATCATGCCCTACATCTCGGCCAGCATCTTTTTCCAGATCGCGGGCGCGGTGATTCCCACCGTCGAGAAGATGCAGAAGGATGAGGAAGGCCGAAAGAAAGTCACCCAGTGGACCCGTTACGCGACTGTCGTCCTCGCTGCGGTTCAGGGCTGGGGGTTCGCGCTCTTCACGTCATCGCTCGAAAACGCGGTCATCAACCCTGGGTTCGGGTTCAAGCTGCAGATGGTGACGGTGCTCACAGCCGGCGCGATCTTCGTGATGTGGCTCGGTGAGCAGATCACTGAACGAGGCCTCGGGAACGGCGCGTCACTGATCATTTTCTTCTCGATCGTCGAGCGTTTCTGGCCCGGGATCTTCGGGACCTTCGGGTTCATCAAGACCCAGGCAGTCGGACCGTTCTCGCTGGTGGTTCTGGGGCTCGTCATGGTGGGAGTGGTGGCCGGGACGATCGCGATCACCATCGCCGCTCGCCGGGTAATGATCCAGATCCCGCAGCGGACTATGGCACGAGGACGGCAAAGAGAAGCAGCGAAAAACTTCATCCCGCTGCGCATCAACGCCGCGGGCGTGATGCCGATCATCTTCGCGTCTTCCGTCATCGTCGTGCCTGGCGCAATTGCCCAGTTCAGCGGCAGCGCCGTCGCCAGCCAGTGGGCTGAGAAAGTCGCGCCGGGTACCTGGGCGTACTATCTCCTGACGGCAATCCTGATCGTGTTCTTCACGTACTTCTACACGTCGATCATCTTCAATCCGGTCGACATCGCGGAGAACCTGAAGAAGCAGGGCGGGTTCATCCCGGGCGTGAAGCCCGGCGCGAAGACGGCCGAGTACATCGATCACGTTGTGTCACGAATCACTTTCCCCGGCTCGCTGTTCCTGACGTTCATTGCGCTGCTGCCGGTGTTCATTGCCGATGCGGTCAACGTGCCTTTCAGGTTCGGCGGGACGTCGCTGCTGATCGTGGTCGGTGTCGCGCTCGACACCATGGCTCAGATCAATCAGCATTTGCTGCTCAGGAAGTACGACGGCTTCATGAAGAAGGGCCGAGTACGATTCCGAGGGCGTGCAACCGGCGGCGCTTTCTAGATTTCTCTCGGAGGAGCCAAAAGCTCCTCCGAATCTTTTCGGGGTAACAGCGATGATCATCGTGCTGCTCGGGCCTCCGGGCGCTGGCAAGGGAACGCAGGCCGACAAGCTGTCCGATCGCCTCGGCATCCCGAAAATCGCGACGGGCGACGTCCTGCGCGCAGCCCTCAAGCAGGGCACCAGGCGCGGTCTCGAGGCGAAGGCCTACATGGATCGCGGGGATCTCGTTCCTGATTCCGTCATCCTGGGCATTCTTCAGGACGTCATGACGTCTCCCGCCGCGGAGAAGGGTGCGATCCTCGATGGCGCGGTCCGAACGGTCCCGCAGGCTCAGGGACTCGGCATCATGCTGGCGGAAATCGGCAGGAAAGTGGACAAGGTGCTGCTCTTCGACGTCGCTGACGATGAGCTGGTGAAGCGCCTCAGCACGCGCACCGTCTGTGAGGGATGCCAGACGCCGTATATGGGCCGCGATGCGGGCTCGACTTGCGAGAAGTGCGGGGGTAAGCTGGTGAGGCGCAAGGATGACGAGCCGGAAGCGATTCGGAACCGTCTCGAGGTATATCGCCGGCAGACCGCTCCCGTGATCGACTGGTACGGAGATCACAAGATGAAGGTGTTCAAGATCGACGCCGACGGCGCAGTCGACAAAGTGACATCTCGCGCGCTCGAGGCCCTCGGATCGGGAAGCGGCATTCCGGACGCGGAAAGTGGCGGGCGGGATGAGGGAGGCGGGACGCGGGAAGCGGGAAGCGGGAGGCGGCAATGATCCAGATCAAATCACAGCGCGAGATCGACATAATGGCGCGGGGCGGGGAGATACTCGCCGCGACGGTCCGCCTGCTCGAGCAGAGCGTGCGGCCGGGCATGACGACGATGGATCTCGACAAGATCGCCGACGATTTCATCCGTTCTCACCCGGGCGCGACACCGGCGTTCAAGGGTCTCTACAATTTCCCCGCCAGCATCTGCACGTCGATCAACCAGGAAATCGTGCACGGCATCCCGTCGAAGAAGCGCGTGCTGGAAGAAGGCGACATCGTGTCGATCGACATCGGTGTGCAGCTCGAGGGCTACTATACCGATTCGGCGACGACGGTTCCCGTTGGAAAAGTCGATCCCGAGTCGAAGCGATTGCTCGATGTCACCCGCAGCGCGCTTTCAGCAGGAATCGCGGCTGCGACTGCGGAAAATCACATCGGGGATATCGGGGCCGCAGTGCAGGAAGTCGTCGAAGCTGCGGGCTTCAGCGTGGTGCGTGACCTCGTCGGCCATGGCATCGGAGTCGGGTTCCACGAGGACCCGCAGGTTCCGAACTACGGCAAACCCAAGCGGGGCGTGCGCTTGCAGCCAGGCCTGACGATCGCGATCGAGCCGATGGTGAACGTCGGCAAGCCGGGCACCCGAACGATGCCCGACCGCTGGACCGTTGTAAGCGTGGATGGGACGCGCTCCGCGCATTTTGAGCACACCATAGCGATCACCGAGGACGGGCCCCGCGTCCTGACCGGCTTCGCCTCCTAAGCGGACAGCGCCTTCTCGACGATAGCGGTAGTGCGCTTCTCGAGCTCGCCTGCTTGCGTCACCAGCTCGGCGGCCTGGCGCGCGAGAGGCTCACCCTTCGACTTGTCGTCCATAGCCTGAACGTTCACTCGAACGTTGTAGGCGGCGCCTCGAGCAGCGGCGTGAGCCAGCAATGCAGCAACGCCAGCATCGGTGATCGCATTGGTGTTGCCCTTCTCGGCAACCACCGCGGCGAGCTCAGCGACTTTCACGGACGCACGCGCCGTCTCGAGCGGAACTCGAGCGGCCTTGATCAGCGCTTCGGCGACAGATTCGGCGCGGCGCGTCGCGGCCTCCGCCGGCTCCTTCGGGAGCTTGTACGCCTCTGACACCAGCGCGTACGCCTCTGCATCGCGTTTGACCAGCGCGGCAAGCTCGTTCCCGACGGCAGCCGCCTTGAGTCCGACTTCCTTCATCTCGGCATCGACAGCCGCGTATTTCTTTTTTCCGACGGTGAGTCCGGCAACCATTTGGGCCAGGGCCGCCGCGAGCGCTCCTGCGTGCGCGGCGACGCTGCCGCCACCCGGCACAGGGTTCGACGACGCAACACTACCGACGAACCCGCTCAGGCTCTCGCCTCCGCCCCTCACCTCCCGCACCTGACGGTCGAGCACCTGGGCGGGAGTGAACTGGGTGAGCTGAAGATGACTCACTGCTGCATCGAAGAGCACTCTCTCCGGCACCAGTCCGACGAGCTCGCTCCACGTCACCTTCGCACCCTCGGCCTCGGCGCGCATTTTCACGAAGTCGAAAACGTTGTGCAGAGGTGTCTTCTCGGTATCGACGAGATTCATGGAGACCTGGGCCTGACCGTCAACCTCGAGCCCGAGCCCTTTCACGTAACGGAAGCCGCCCGATGAACCCCTGACGGCTTTGGCGATGTTCTTGGCGATCCTGAGATTCGCCGCGGGACCGAGGTAAATGTTGTAGGCGACGAGGAAAGGTCGCGCGCCGATCGCGGTCGCGCCGCAGGTCGGATGAATTTTGTCGGGGCCGAAGTCGGGTCTGCGCGCGGGATTCTTGCCGAGCTCGTCACGCAGTCCCTCGAACTCCCCTCGACGAACGTCAGCCAGATTCTCACGCGCCGGCGTTGTGGCTGCGCGCTCGTATAAGTAGACCGGTATCTGGAGCTCGCGTCCCACACGCTCGCCGAGCGCCCGGGCCAGGGAGATGCAATCCTCCATCGTCGCGCCTTCAAGCGGGATGAAGGGTACTACGTCGGTGGCCCCGATACGTGGGTGCTCTCCGGTGTGCTGGCAAAGATCGATTCGCTCGGCCGCTGCCTTGATGCCCGCGAATGCGGCGTCGACAGCGGCCTCGACGGGCGCGATGAAGGTGATGACGGACCTGTTGTGCGACGCGTCCGACGAAACGTCGAGCACAGAGACGGATTCAACCGAGGCGATCGCGTCGCGAATGGCGGTGACGACCTCCGGACGTCGGCCCTCGGAAAAATTCGGAACGCACTCGACCAGTTTCATCCAGTATCCCTCTTGCTCATGTTAGCGCGCCTGGTTGTCTGCAGCAGCCACGTATGCATTGCAGGATTGCCGGCGACGAAACCACCGGGTCTGAGCTCTGGTGGATTGCCGTCCAGATCGCTGACAATCCCTCCGGCTTCCTGGACCATCAGAATTCCCGCCGCGATGTCCCACGGAGAGAGATCCAATTCCCAGAAAGCGTCAAACCGGCCGCACGCAACATTGCACAGATCGAGCGCAGCGGAGCCGGCGCGACGAATTCCAGCGGTGCCTCGCATCACTAAACTGAACTGCTCCTGATACTGCGGCAACTTGTCGATGTGCTTGAACGGGAAGCCAGTGCCAATCAGCGAACGACCCGGCTCTCGCAAATCCGAGACGCGAATGCGCTTGCCATTGAGAAAGGCGCCGCCACCTTTTGTCGCCGTAAACTCCTCGTCACGGGCGACGTTCAGAACAACCGCTGCGCGAAGCACGCCGTCGCGTGCCACTCCGATCGACACCGCGTACTCAGGATAGCCGTGGAGGAAATTCGTGGTACCGTCGAGCGGATCGGCGATCACGACCACGCCCTGGTTCCACGTCGCCGTCGGCGTGAGCTCCTCTCCCATCACGATTGCGTCAGGAAGACGGCGCGCGAAAACCGCGGCGATCTCCTTCTCGGAGGTCTTGTCGACCTCACTGACGAAATCGGAGCGGCCCTTCGTCTCCCACACGAGAGCGCCGCGCTGCGCCGTTGCTTCGCGGATGACCGTCGCTCCGCGGTGAGCCGCCTCGACAGAAATCTCGAGGAGCTCGGCGTCGGTAGTCTCAGTTTTCCTAATTGCTTGCAACTCGCATCTCTCGCTCTTTAATTTCGCGCAATGTCCCGCATCTTCAGCGGCATCCAGCCCTCCGGCGCGCTGCACATAGGAAACTACCTCGGCGCCGTAAAAAACTGGGTTGAGCTGCAGCACACGTACGAATCGTTTTTCTGCATCGTCGACTACCACGCGATCACAGTTCCGTACGAGGCCGCGGATCTGCGGAAGCGTACCAACGATATGGCGCTAGGTCTGCTCGCGGCCGGACTCGACCCCTCGAAGTGCACGCTGTTCATACAGTCGAAGGTGCCGGAACATACCGAGCTGGCGTGGATATTCAACACGCTTACGCCCCTTGGCGAGCTGGAACGGCAGACGCAGTTCAAGGAGAAGTCGAGTCGCGAAGCGAGCGTTCCGGCCGGCATCCTGAATTACCCGGTGCTCCAGGCAGCCGACATACTATTGTATCGCGCCGATCTCGTGCCTGTGGGTGAAGACCAGCTGCAGCACCTCGAGCTCTCACGCGAGATCGCCAGGAAGTGGAACGCCCGATTCGACTCGGTCGCATCGGGTGAGTCAGCGAACGTGGCGAAGGGCGCCGAGCGGCCTGGCTTTTTCCCGGAGCCGAAAGGGCTGCTGACACCGTCGCGCCGCATCATGGGTCTCGACGGTCAGGCAAAAATGTCCAAATCGCTCGGCAACACTGTGGACATGCTGGAGGATTCTGCCTCCGTCTGGGAGAAGCTGAGACCAGCGGTCACCGACCCGAAGCGAGTGCGACGGACCGATCCGGGGACCCCCGAAGTCTGCAACATTTACCATCTCCACAAGGCGTTCAGTCCGCCGCCGACGGTCGAGCACGTCGCGGTTCAATGCCGAACAGCGGGCTGGGGATGCATCGAGTGCAAGAAGGTGCTGCACCAATCGATGGAGACCGAGCTCGCGCCCATTCGTGAAAGAGCGAAGGACATCGCGGGCGATCCGGTGAAAATGCGGAAGGATCTTGAAGCCGGCGCCGAGCACGCCCGATCGGTTGCCAGCGGCACCATGACTGAGGTCCGCCAGAAGATGGGGTTGGCATAGCCGCGTTCGATGGTCGACGCTGAGCTCGTCCAGCGGGCGAAGGTTCTGGTCGACAAGCTCTGCGAGACGCCGAGATTTGCGGGGACGACCGGCGAAGAACGGGCCCGCGCCGTT
>DATBXT010000191.1:0-21197 GCA_036514115.1 Gemmatimonadaceae bacterium | reverse complement strand
TCGAGGTTCCCGTCGCGAACATCAGATAATGCCCGCCCATACGCTCGAAGATGTGCGACAGCGGGAGAAAGCTGAGCGCGGTGTCATCGCCTGCGAACGGAATCTTCGTTCGCGCGGCCTCGACATTGGAGAAGATGTTGTCGTGGGTGAGCATCACGCCCTTCGGCTCACCGGTAGTACCCGACGTGTAGATGAGCGTCGCCAGGTCATCAGGTTTCGTCGTCATCGCGTCTTCGCGATACGTGGCGATGGTCTCCTTGTTCTCGCCCTGGGTGCCGTGCTTTTCGAGCTCGGCGATCGAGAGGTTGGTCAGACCGGGAATCTCGTCGAATCCAATTACGCTCTTGAGGGCGGGCAGCTGGCCGCGAATCTCGCGGATTTTCTCCGCCTGCGCCTTGTTGGACACGAATATCGCGGTCGCCCCTGCATCCTTGAGGATGTAGGCGATCTGATCGGCGGGTAGCGTCGGATAAATGGGCACATCGGTCATGCCGGCGGTGAGGCATGCGAAGTCCGCGATTGCCCACTCCGGACGGTTCTCCGAGAGAATGGCCACCCGATCGCCGCGCCGCACGCCGAGGTAAGAGAGCCCGCGCGCGGCGTGACGCACGCGCTCCTCCACTTCCTTGTGCGAGATGGGCTTGTACACGCCTCCGACTTTAACCTGCAGCGCGTCGGCCCTGTTGTAGCGGCTCACCGCGTCGAAGAACAATTGATTCAGCGTGCCCGGTTTGGGCCGCGGTCCGCCTCTGGCCTCCGTCTGAGCCATCGATTTCTCCGAGGAAGTTGCTAGCTGGCCGGCTTGAACACGACGACGAGCCGCACCGGACTGCCTTTCACCAGCGCGCCGCGATATCTGGCCGAAGCGTTGACCACCACCGTGTCGGTCTGGGTGGATGAATCCAGGTTGACAGGATGCAGCCGAACCTGTCTTCCCGCTATCCCCGACGCGTCGGTGGTGTCGATCACGGACGGCTTGCCCGCTTCATTCACCAGTTCGACGAGCCCGGGCTTGTGCTGTGATACGATCGCAAAGCTCACTATCCAGGCTTGGACCGCGCTGTCAGCAGGCGCGGTACCGTGCTTCAGCGACACCGTCAGCGCCGCGGACGGTTTGGTGTCGCCAGTGAATGAGTACAGAATGCTGTCGACTGCGTTCACAGCAGCAATGGTGTCCGGTCTGAGAGTTACGGTCACCTTCTGAATGGCTTGCAGCGTCCCGATGTTCGCCACCACCCTGGCCGGAGTGGCGCGCAGGCTGTCGCCGACGATCACGCCCGTCGCACTGTCGACCGTCACGCCCGTGTCGGGAGAAAGAAAAAACACAGGCGCGGGAATGATTTCGTCACCCTGATAATTGAAGGCGTGAACGACGGGTCGGGCGACGACGCCGAGTGTGTCGCGCAGTGTATCGCCGACGGCAACGCCTGGCGCAGGCAGACTATCGAACTGCAGCGACAACACCGTATGCGGGTCGCTGCTGATATCAGTGCAGGCAAAAGCCGATGCGACGACAGCGATAGTGGTTGCCGCCAATACAATCGTTCGTGGGCGGGAAGAGCGGTGCAACACGGGCGACAGCGTCATACCAAACGGTCTGCCAGTATCGTCGCGAGGTTGACGTATGCCTGCGCGGCCGCGTCAGCGGGACTCCGGACAACTACCGGCTGCCCCGCCGCGAAAGCGTCGGCCGTTGCCACCGAGCGCGGTATCACAACGTCGAAGACAATGTTGGCAGGAAGGTGTCGTCTCACGTATTCAACTACCCGGTCGCTGGCAGGATTGTTCTGCTCGTACATTGTGAGCAGAATGCCATCGAGCGTCAGCCGCTCATTGACGCCAACGATGTCCTGGATCATTCGCAGCACTTGTGGCGTGGTTTGTAATGCGAGCGGCTCGCACTGTAGAGGAACTATGACGTGCTCTGCCGCGCCCAGCACCTTCCTGGTGATCGAGCCAAGACCGGGCGGAGTATCGACAACGACGACCTGACACCGCTGCTCGGCCATGTGCAGCAGGTCCTGGAGCACATTCGTCTCGCGGACGAGGCCTGAATAGGTCGCGTGATCAGCGGCGTCTGCGACCGACCCAGCGAGGATCACCCTCAGCCATGGCAGCGCAGTGGGGAGAATAATGTCTCTTAGATCGCGCTCACCATTCAGGTAATCGGCGAAGCCTGCCGTCTCGTGCCCGCGGGCGAGTCCCGAGCCGTAACGCACCGAACCTTGCGGATCCACGTCTATGAGCAGCGTCTTCATGCCGCGACGCGCGAATGCGGCGGCGAGATTTACTGCAGTGGTGGTTTTGCCAACTCCCCCCTTCTGGCTTACGACAGCGAGAACAGCACCCATCTATTCTAGGATTCCGGGGTACTCACTCGTTTTCATTTTGCTGGAGCTGGGTGGTGAGGAATCGCCGGCCTTCATCTCATCGAGCGTTTTTTGCGCGTGCTTGACCCAACGCTCCGCTTCCTGGCTGCGCGGGGGATCCATCAGAAAGGCCTCGAGATGGAAAGCGGCGTCGCTCAAGTCGCCACGACGTAAAAGCAGGAACGCCAGCCCGTAATGCGCACCCGAGAGCCTGGGCTCAATTGCCAACGCGCGTCGATAGCAACGAACCGCCTCGTCGAGCTGACCAAGCTTCGAGTAGGCGATGGCCATGTTCTGCAGAACCTTGTGATTATTGGGCTTTTGCCGAAGCGCCAGACGGTAAGAAGTCAGCGCCGCGTCGTAATCCCCCTGACGCTCGAGGGCGAGCGCTTCATTGAGGTAGTCGAGGTTTTCGGCCGGGGGTTTCGGCTTTCCGCCGGTGAGGCGGTCCCAGAATGACATTCGGTCGAATCTACCGAGTATGATGTGCTGAGGCTAGCTTAACCTAACTGCTTTTCCCTGAACAGTTTGAGAGCAAAATGTCACCGCGCAAACGGACAGTGGATGCCGCCAAAGGTGTGCTGGAAATCGAATGGCCGTTCTTCGGCGAGCTGTCGCGCGGGCTGGCTCTCAAGGTCGCCCGCTCGTACGATCCGGAAATCGTAATTGGAATCGCCACCGCCGGCGTAATTCCCGGAGCGGTGATCGCGGCAATACTCGGGCGTGAATTCCACTCCCTCGTGGTGAGCCGCAAGTACAAAACCGCTCGTGCGCGAGAAGCCCCGGAAGTATTCGGGAATGCGCCAGCCGAGGTGCGCGGTCACCGGGTCCTGGTTGTCGATGAGACCTGTGACTCGGGCGACACCATGCGACTCGCCGTTTCCGCGATCCAGGAAGCCGGAGCATCCGAGGTCCGCACCGCCGTCGCGTTCCGGACGGGCAATTACGCGCCTGATTTCCACGCCATCGCTACGGAGAGTACTATCATCCTGCCTTGGGATCGGGAGGTTCTCGTCGGCGGCGAGTTACGACCCAACCCCGCTTATGCGGAGGCTCTGGACGCGCGCCAGTAGCTTCTAGAACGGCGCGAAAAAAGTGCGATGCCGCACAATCCAACTCGTTGGTACCAACCATCTTGCGCGGGTAGTACCCGGCCTTAAAATTGCCCTCCGGAATATCAAAACAGCGATCCCGATGGCACTTTCTAACGGCGTCGACTCGCAAAAAAAAAGGGACTACAGTGCGGAGCGCGAGCTCCTCACACACGCCCTCCGTACTGGATGGGCCGATGGCGATGGAGAGACCGGACACCGGCAAACCATTCGCCAGTTGTGCACCGTTGCCGGTGACTGTCCCCACTCCCGTGAGCAGCTCCTCGTAGCCTTTCGGAGCTTGATAATCTCCGCGGCCGACACAGCCGAGATACCCTTCGGACCCGAGCGAATCGCGCTGCTTGGGCACCTGGCGACGATTTTTGTAGAGGAGTTTTACTCGATTGGGCCAGCGAACGGCGCTGACCGGGACCGCAATCAGCGCAGCGTAGCCTGATTCACACCGTCGGGTAGATCACCACGAGGTATCGCGCCGCTCGCCACGGATCTGGCGGTCCGTCATGAGGTCGACCAGCTCGGTGAGCTCTTTCTCCGAGAAGTGCCCGCATACGCGTCCGATCCGCTTGGCGATGTCGGCTCTGACCTTCTCTCGTCGCCTGCCGACGCTATCCAACTCCGGGAAATCCCGGTTCTTTTCACGCTGTCCCGACAATTTTTCCACCATGCCTGCAGGATTGTGCGGTCATGCACAATCAGGACCATAATCCGGACTCAGCTGGAAAAATCAGCCGGCGCCGATGGTCTCCCACTGCTCTCCTCGAGAGACGCGATCATAGGCGTGCTCGAGCATGTCCGCATTGCCGGCCAGGAACCGGCAACGCCCGGACGGACCGACGCTGCAATCGATCTCCATCACGGCGACGGGATAATCGGTGAGGCAACCCAGAAATCCGGCCAGCGTACCTGTCGTGAGGTGACAGCCGCGCTCACCCTCGCCATGTAGCTGCGCCTCCCAGCAATGCTCGATGTCGATGACGGCAAGCGTGTCGTGCAGCGATCGAAAAGTCACCCGGCCCCAACCCGCTGCCTGGAAAAATTCTCCAGCGCGATCGGAGAAATCGTCGACCGAGAGATCCTCGGCTTTGGACTCACCGCGATCGCCAAGCCACGTCTCGAATGCATCGAACAGAGAGCCGGAACCTGCATATCCGGCTTCGCGCAATGCATCTGGCCCGCCGCCACTTGCACCCGCAACGCGCAGGCGCAGGTCGCGTAGCGTGCGTTGAGCGAGGCCGATCAACTCTGGTGTCGGGGAAGCTGCCATTTCTTCTGGGACGATCTCACTCTGAAGATGTTGCGTCGGAATTCATCCGACGCAAGAGGTTGGCCTCGTCGATGATCTCGACGCCGAGGCTTTTTGCCCTGTCGAGTTTGCTTCCGGCTTCTTCGCCGGCGAGTAGAAAATCCGTCGCCTTCGAAACGGAGCCGGTCACTCTTCCGCCCGCTGCCTCTATCAAAGCGGTGGCTTTCGATCTGCTCAACGTCGGGAGCGTCCCGGTGATCACGAAGGTGAGTCCGGAAAAAGGCCCGCCGGCAACAACCGCTCGCGGCTCGGTGAAGTTGACTCCGCTCGATCTCAACTTTTCTATGAGACGTTTCCCGCCCGGATCGGCGAAGTAGGCGACTACACCATTGGCGATCGTCGCGCCAATGCCGCGAACGCTGAGAATGTCGTCCGCCGACGCGGCCATCAGTGCGTCCATTGTTCCGAAGTGCTGGGCCAGCAGCTGCGCCGCGATTGCGCCGACATGTCGTATGCCGAGCGCGCTGAGAAGGCGATTGAGAGGCTGCGACTTCGACGCTTCAATTGCCGCGATCAGTCCCTCCGCGCCTTTCTCGGCGTAACCTTCGAGCGCGAGCAATTGCTCGCGCGTCAGCGCGTACAGGTCGCCCGGATCCTTCACCAGACCTTCCTGAACCAGCTGCTCAATCCGCGCGTACGACAGTCCGCGGATGTCCATCGCGCCGCGAGAGGTGAAATGGACGAGCCCCTCCAGCTGGCGCCCTGGGCAGGCGACGTTCGGGCAATAGATCGCGGCCTCGTCTTCCTCCCGGGTGAGCGGCGTCGAGCATACGGGGCACTTCTTCGGCATGCGCCACTGCTGTTCGCTTCCCGTCCGTCTATCGGGGATCGGCGCGATGATCTGCGGGATGACTTCTCCCGCGCGCTTCACCTGAACCCAGTCGCCCACCCGCAGATCCTTGGCAATGATCAGATCTTCGTTATGCAGCGTGGCGAGCTTGACCACGACGCCGCCGATCTCGACGGGCTCCAGCACCGCGAAGGGGTTGATCGCTCCAGTCCTGCCGACATTCACCTCGATCGCCAGCAGCCTGGTCTCGGCGATGTCAGGCGCGAACTTGCGCGCAATCGCCCAACGCGGCTCCCGCCCGCCTACCACGCCGAGCTCGTCCTGAAGGCGCAGTGAGTCCACCTTCACCACTGCGCCGTCGATCCCGAAGTTGAGCTTGCCACGGATGTTGTGCTCGAGGTCATGCGCCCACTCTTCGACCTGCGCGAGGGTCTTGGCGCGCTTGCGGTGCGGCGCCACCGGCACTCCCCAGTCGTCCAGAGCGTCGAGCAATTCAGTCTGGGTTTCGAAAGGCAGATCCTGACCGTCGGGCGCGACCACCGAATATCCGAAGAAGCGCAGCGGTCTCGACGCAGTCACACCGGGATCGAGCATCCGCAGACTGCCGGCGGCGGCGTTTCGCGGATTGGCGAACACCGGATCGCCGGCCCGCGCGCGCGCCTCGTTCATTTCCTCGAACCGGTCGAAAGGGAAATACACTTCGCCCCTGATCTCGATGCGTTCCGCGGGCGCCGACTCGTGGAGTCGTAGCGGCACGTCGCGGACAGTGCGCAAGTTGACGGTGACATCTTCACCGATCGTTCCGTTGCCACGCGTCGCGCCCATCACGAAAATTCGATTCTCGTAAGTCAGCGCGACCGCGGTTCCATCTATTTTCAGCTCCGCCGTGTAGCCTGATTTGGCGACGTCAGCGCCAGCGAGACGGACGAGACGCTCCTCCCATGCCCGCAGCTCTTCGTCGTCGAATGCGTTTCCGAGCGACAGCATCGTGCGCATGTGCTCGTGTTTCGCGAGCTGACTCTGCACTTCGGCGCCAATGCGCAGAGTAGGAGAGTCCGGAGACGCGCACTCCGGAAATTCCCGCTCCAGGTCCTGGAGCTCGCGAAAAAGTTTGTCGTATTCCGCGTCCGACATCGTCGGACGATCGAGCACGTAGTACTCGTGGGACGCGCGGGTCAGGCGCTCGCGCAGCTCGGCGGCGCGACTAAGCTGTGGGCCTTGAGGCTTCTGCGGAGGCTTTGGATTTTGGTGGGCCGCCTGGGACGGCGCTGCCCGTGCCTGCTGCTGGTTTGCTGACCGGCTTTTCGACATCCGTCGTGTCGTTCCCCTTACTCTGCATATGGGCTTTGAAGTCGCCGCCGTCGAAACGGATCACGCGGTTGCGGCCAGTCTCCTTGGCAACGTAAAGAGCCTCGTCTGACGCTCTGAGAAGCCCTTCCTGGTCTTTTACCAGAGGATGCGGTGACGCTGCCACCCCGCAGCTCATCGTCCGGCGAAGCGTTCCGCCCGAGTAGGTAAAGGTATGCTCGGCGACCTTTTCCCGCAGCCGCTCCGCGAAAGTGACGGCGGCGTCCAGGACCGTACCGGGAAGAATCAAAAGAAATTCCTCGCCGCCGTAGCGGCCGACCCTGTCGATCTCGCGGGCCTCATCCTTCAGGACCTTCGCGAACTGCTTGAGCACAGCGTCACCAGCCTGGTGCCCGTACTCGTCGTTCACGGCCTTGAACTTGTCGATGTCGCACATAACGAGGGCGATTGGCTCGTGGAGACGCACCGAGTGTTGCCACATGTCGTGCAGACGCTCTTCCAGCGAACGTCGGTTTTCGACCTCGGTCAGGCCGTCGGTGAGGGAGATCTGCCGCAGTTTGTCGTTAAGCTCCGACAATTCCTTGTCGCGTGCCTCGAGCTCTGACTGGAGCTTCTTCACGTGCAGCTGCGAGCTCACTCGCGCCTCGAGCTCGGCGAAGTTGATCGGCTTGGTGATGTAGTCGATCGCGCCCGCGCCGAGTCCTTCGACTTTGTGCTCGGTGGTATCCAGCGCCGTCTGCATGATGATCGGAATGAACGGCAGTTCCTTGTTCGCCATTCTTGCCTTGAGTCGCCGGGCAACTTCCATCCCGTCCATCTTCGGCATCATCACGTCCAGCAGAATCAGATCGGGGACCGACCTGTCGACCTGCTCCAGCGCCGCCTGTCCGTCCGGCGCTCCGTCCACATGGTACCCGCGTGCTTCGAGACGAGCGCGGAGAAGCTCGATGTTGTCCTCGTGGTCATCTACGACCAGAATCCGAGGCTTCGAGTTACGCTCCATTGTTTTTGCCGAGAAATCTCTGGACTTCAGCGACAACCGCTCTCGGCTCGCAGGGCTTGGCCAGATATCCATCGCAGCCGACTTCCATCGCCTTCTCCCGATCAGACGCGAGAGCGTGAGCGGTGAGGGCAATGATTGGAATCGACTTCGTGGATGGATCGTGTTTCAACACCTGGGTAGCCTCCCAGCCATCGATGATCGGAATGGAGATATCCATAAGGATCAGATCAGGCTTTTCTGATCGAGCCTTTGCGATCCCTTCCTCGCCATTCAGAGCTTCGGTGACTTCATACCCAAAGTGCTTCAGGATGGTGGAATAGACAATACGATTGTCCTCGTTGTCTTCCACCAACAATACCATTTTACCTGAACTGCTCATTCAGTACCCCTCGCACGGCTATTGCTGGGTCGGCTTTAGGGCAAATTTCTTACCACCCCCTAGAGCCTGATCTTATGTTCAATGCCGCCAGCCCGGACCCGCCGGGCACCTCGTATTCCAAAGCGCCGTTGCCCGGATCGATTCGTCAGCCCACAGCGGATGAATTTCGGGGCGAAATGGTTCCCGACTGGAACAACATCGGTCTGTTTACAGCGGGCATCGCCGTCGGCGCCATACTCGGCGCGGCGACGGCGCTACTTTTCGCTCCGGCGAGTGGCGGTGAGTTTCGAGACCGGATTTCGCGGCGGGTACGACGCGGTTCCGACGAGGACGTCTGGGATGCGCTGGCCGCGGAGCTCGAGCGAGCAGCTGACGACGCTGAGGAGGACGAGGACGCCGCCCGCGAAACCGTCGTCGCGCTGAAGACCTAAGCGCCTCTCAGGCCGGCGTCGGCCTCCGCCTTGTAGTGGCGATCGTTGTAATCCGTATTGGGCAGCTTCATTACCGCCTGCCACTCGGCACGCGCCTTCGCTTTGTCCCCCATGTCGCGATAAACACCGGCCAGGTCGACGTGATGAACGATGCGATCGGGCTCGGCGGCAACGGATTCTTCCATGTAGCGTCGGGCCTCGGACCAGTTCGCGGACTCGAAGATCTGTCCGCCGAGGAAATTCTTGGCCAGCATCCGGGTGAAGCCGTTCAGGCGCATCACCTCGGCGTTCCACATCCCCATCACATGCAGGCATCCCGCGTGCTTCGGCTCGATCTTCAGACATTCGAGCGCCTGACTGCGAACATCCTTCGCGTATTTGATCCGGGACTTGGGACTCTGCGTCAGCGCGTTCTTGCCGAGTGCGCGCGCGAGGTTGAAATGTCCTTCCGCCCCGCCGGGGTTGGCAGCTACAGCATCACGCGCGTACTTCTCGCCGTTCTTGAAGTAGGTGTCGCGCTTGTCTTCGTTTTGCTCATACGATCCGAGGTCGACCGCCGAGCGCGAGGCTTTCCACAATGCCGGGTAGTTCTTTGGATCGATCTTGATCGCTTCCTCATAGTGTTGTAGCGCGGCGGACGCGTTCATGGCGACATATTCTTTGTCGCCGAGTGAAACGTGGTCGGCCGCGGACTGACCGCGGGCGACAGCCGTGACGAGGACTATTCCCGCGAGGACGGATTGGAAGGTGCGCATGTGGGCTCCACTACGAGGTGACGTTGTTCGGACCTGATACCCCGGCCGGGACTAAATGATCGTACCGCGCCTGATCGAACGCAAACGCGATGGCGGGCAGCTCGCTCCCGAGGAAATTCGGGAGCTCGTTCTCGCTTACGCCGAGGGCGAGGTTCCCGAATATCAGATGGCCGCGTTGCTGATGGCCATCTACTTCAATGGTCTCGATCGAGGCGAGATGAACGCGCTCATGGCGACGATGCTCGAGAGTGGAAGGCAGCTCGACTTCTCGGGCCTCGATTCGCCGCGCGTTGACAAGCATTCGACCGGGGGCGTCGGTGACAAGACATCTCTTATCCTCGCGCCGCTGATCGCATCCCTTGGCGTCGCAGTTCCGATGATGTCGGGCCGCGGGCTGGGCCACACCGGAGGCACTCTCGACAAACTCGAGTCGATTCCCGGCTTCAGAACGGGTCTCTCGCTCGCCGAAGCGGAGCGGCAGGTCGCGGCGATTGGCTGCGCGATGCTGAGCCAGACCGAGGAGATTGTCCCCGCGGATCGCAAGCTTTACGCGCTGCGCGACGCGACCGCGACCGTGGAGGTGATTCCGCTCATCGCCGCCAGCATCATGAGTAAGAAGATCGCTGAGTCTCTCACCGGACTCGTCCTCGACATCAAGCGCGGGTCGGGTTCGTTTCTGCCCCAGCTGGAGGACGAGCTGGAGCTGGCCCGGGCGATGATAGATCTCGGAGCGCGGCACGATTGTCCGGTTGTGGCTCTTCTCACCGCAATGGATCGTCCCCTCGGCGAAGCATGCGGAAACGCGCTCGAGGTGCGCGAAGCGATTGAGGTGTTGAACGGACGCGGACCTGCCGACTTGATCGAGGTCACCATGGCGCTCGGCGCCGAGATGCTCGTTCTGGCGGGCGTGACGCCAACGCGTGAGATGGCGCGTCGAACGATGCACGCCGCGATTGAGTCAGGCGCGGCGCGTTCCAAGCTCGAGGAGATCGTCGCCGCTCAGGGCGGAGAGCCGGGCGTCGTACGCGATCCGTCACTTCTGCCCAAGGCGCCGTTGCAGAAGCAGTTTGACGCGCCGCGAGGCGGCGTGGTGCAGGCTGTGGATCCGCGAGCGATCGGTTACGGGGTGATCGCCCTCGGCGGAGGGCGGACGAAAATGGAGGATTCCGTGGACCCGTCCGTTGGCTTCGTCATCTCCGCTAAACCGGGGGGGAAGGTGGAGGAGGGGCAGCCGTTAGCTGTCGTTCACGCTAGCAGCGAGAAGCAAGTCGCGTTGGGGATTTCAGTACTCGAAGACGCGATCACAATCGGTGACACATCTTCTGCCAGCCTGCCGCTCGTGTCGCATCGCATCACGGCCAACGGGGTGGAGGTCCTGTAGAGTCACCAGGGCCCCTTCAACCAGCCGAATAGAAATCCCCCTAGAACCAGCCCTGTGAACATCCCCCACAGCATACTGGTCTTGTCGGCGGGCAGCAGGGCGCGGTCGGTGTACTGCAGCCCGACCACAAAAGCCGCGACGACAATCAGCGCCAGGAGGAACTTGGAGTTGTGGGCGGGGCGCCGATGCGATTGCCGATCTGTGGGATCAGTGTTCAGCACGGGGACTAACCCTCATTGGTGATTTGCGCGCCCGCTTCGACAAGAAGATCGCGCAAAATCGAGCGGTGACACTTTGTCTCGTTCTCGCAGTAGCAGCCGATCGAAAAATCGGTTTGCTGCGACATTGCCGCGAGCAGGGCAATGAGGCGCCGGGCCGGCGGCTTCTTCATTTGCGCGCGATACGCTTTTTCGTAGCGCGCCCAGCGCTTTGGAGTGAATGGCTCGGACAACGCCCACGACACGAGCTCGCCGCTGGGCGCGACGTCGGGGAGCCAGACGTCGAAGTAATCGCGTCGGCCGTAGTCCTCCTTACGAACTCCGCGTGGCGGACGGCGCACGGTTCCGAGGCGAGTACCCTCGTCGGGATGGCGCGGCCCACCAAGGCGGACTACTCGTATTGCCATGCGTGCGGCTTACGAAAATTTCGCGCCCCGAAAGCGGGTGCGAGGAATTCAATCATCCTTCACCAGAGCGAGCAGTTTTTTTGGCGCCGTCATTCGATATCCATCCCGAAGCAAATCGAGGAGCTGGTCCCAGTCGACGTCCGCATCCAGCCAAACTCCCACCCAGCCGCTGGGTCCAACGTACGGCGGCGAAAAAAAACGGTCGGGGGCCGCGTCGATCATCAGTCGCTGGTTGACTGCCTTCGCTTTGCACCACACCGCCGGTCGACCTTCTCCGTGATGATTATCGGCATCCGCGTACATGGCGAAGATCTTGTTTTTCACACGAAAGGTAGGCTCGCCCCAGGCCTCGACTTCGTGGGCCTCCGGGAGAGATAACGCAAGTTTTCGCACCCGGTGCAGGGGACTACGCGGCATCAGTGAATGGTGTCGCGGGTGCGGCGAAAAATCCAGAAAAGCTGTATTTTCAGGTTGCCCCCCTCTCCCCGTCCGTCCCCCTCGAGGTTGTTCGAATGATCTATCCGCTGAAATACGCCGCGGCCTTTCGTGCCGTAGCGATGGTTCTTTTTGCTCTTGCCACAGCTTGTACGCTCGACACCGACGTCTCGCAGCCAGCCGCCTTGATTCGCTACGCGGGTGATTCGCAGGCTGCGCCTCCGAACACGACGCTGCCGACGTCGCTGGCGGTGGTGGTAGTCAATCAAAACGGCGAGAGGCTCAAGAACATCACGGTCAACTGGTCGATCACTTCCGGCGGCGGAAGCCTCAGTGCCAGCTCAGTACTGTCGGATGACAGTGGCCAGGCCACTGTAGACTACACGACCGCGACGGCCCCCGGTACGGCGGTTATAACCGCGCAGGTGCATGGGCTGCAGTCAATCACCTTCACTGCCACAACCTCAGCGCCCTAGCGCTTCCTGCGCCTGGTCGATGTGCCGGTGCTCGTGTCGCGCCACGACGACGAGCGCCGAGTAAGCGTTATACCGCATCCGCTCGCCGAAGGGCGATACGATTTCCACCCGGTCGAGTGGCAGCGCATCCGCTGATCTGATAATCGTCATGAGCTCCGACTGCAGGCGCACGAATTCCGAAATGAGCGCTCGCGTCGGCTGACGCCCTTGGGGAATGAAATCGGGTGTCGTCTTCACCTTGCCGATCCTGACGCGTCCGACATGATGCATCGGGCCGATCATCAGAGACAGAAACCATCCAACGGGATCCCGCCGGTAATTCGCGACAGGCGCGCTATGGAGCTCACGTGCCTCGGCAATCGCGTCGCGCAGTCGGGGAATGTACGCCCGCGAGGTCAGGTTCAAATGCTCGACGCAGTCAGCCGCCGACCACCGCGCTGGACCGGGTGGGACGCGCCAGGCGTCCTCAGGCGTCGTGTCGCTGAGGCGCCGCAGCCTTGCCTGCGCGTCTTCGAGCGAATGCGTCAGTGCAGCGAGTTGTTCCTGCAATGCGTCCTTCCCCCGAATCAGTGGTACCGCGGGGTCGGCGGCGCCAGCACGAGCGTATCGCCTGCGACGTCGACTCGGACGCTCAGGGTCGCGTCGGAGTTCGTGCCGACGAATATCGAAAATGATCCGGGCTCGACGACCTTCCGCATCTGCCGGTCGTACAAGGAGAACGCGTCCGGACCGATCCTGAAAGTCACCGTCCGGGTCTCTCCTGGCCGGAGGTTCACTCTTTGGAATCCCTTCAGGCTTCTCACTGGCTGAGCAACGCTCGCGACATCGTCGCGCAGATAGAGCTGCACCACTTCATCGCCTGCGCGATTACCGCTGTTCCTTACGTCCACCGAGACGCCGAGAGAATCACCCGCAGTGATGCGCGGTGCCGATAGCCGCAGGTTCGAGTACGCGAACGTCGTGTAGCTCAGCCCGAAACCGAAAGGAAAGAGAGGAGTCCACGGCAGATCGAGATACTTCGAGGTGTAGTGGTTCGCCGCATCCGCAGGTCGTCCGGTGTTTCTGTGGTTGTAGTAGAGCGGGATCTGGCCGGTCGCGCGGGGGAAAGTCACCGGCAGCTTCCCTCCCGGGTTGTAGTCACCGAACAGAACGTCTGCGACCGCGTTGCCGTGCTGGCTGCCGAGGAACCAGCTTTCGACTATAGCCGGCGCTTCGGCCGCCAACTCGGGAATGGCCAGTGACCGCCCGTTCATCAGAACAACCACAACCGGCTTGCTCGAACTGACGCTGCGCGCGGCGCGAATCACGGCGAGCGCGAGGTCGCGCTGCGACCCGGGCAGCTCCACCGAAGCGCGGCTCGAAGCTTCGCCACTCATGGTGTCGCGTTCGCCGAGAATGATGACCACTGCTTCCGCCTGAAACGCCGCCCTGCGTGCAGCGGCGAATCCCGTGGTGTCCGCCGTATCCACTGGCGCACCTCGCACGCTGGTCACGCGCACACCGTTGCCCAACGCGTTACGAATTCCTGCCAGGGCGCTTACGGTCTCGCTGGCCTTTCCAGCTGCCGCCCAGTTGCCGAGCGCTGACTGGGCGTCGTCGGCCAGGGGCCCGATCACCGCGATGCTCCGCACGGTTTTGCGAAGCGGAAGTGTTCCGTTCGAGTTCTTCAGCAGCACGATGGCTTCCCGCGCGGCGGCGCGCGCCGCCGCGACGTGCTCGACCGCGAGGGTTAACCTCTTCTCGCGTTCCGTGTCACTGTACCGGTACGGATCGCTGAACAGGGCCAGCGCGTACTTCACGCGCAACACTCTTTTCACCGCAGAATCAACGAGCGCTACAGGTACGCGTCCGGAGCGAACGAGTGCGGCGAGATTGTCGGCGTACACCGCATCCGACATGTCCACGTCGATCCCGGCGCGAATTCCGAGCACCGCGGCGTCTGCCTTGTTCGCAGCGACACCGTGCGGGATCAGCTCGCCAATGCCGCCCCAGTCGCTGTCCACAATTCCCTTGAAGCCCCACCGTCCGCGCAACACATCACCCATGAGCCAATCGCTGGAGTGGACCGGCACTCCGCCGAGATCGTTGAACGACGACATCACGACAGCGGCGCCGGCCTTCACCGCCGCCTCATACGGCGGCAGGTACGTCTCCCAAAGCGTCCTCTCCGACAGTTCCACGGAGTTGTAATCGCGACCACCTTCCGCGCCGCCGTACGCAGCAAAATGCTTTACCGTAGCCAGCATCGCGTCCGACCTGCCAAGGGCCATTGCGTTGTTACCACCCTGAAACCCGCGAACGCGGGCGGCGGCGAACAGACTCCCGAGATAAGGATCCTCACCGGATCCTTCCATTATCCGTCCCCAACGCGGATCGCGAGCGATGTCGACCATTGGCGCGAAGGTCCACGTCAAACCATTGGCAGTCGCTTCGACCGCGGCAAGGCGCGCTGCTCTTGCTGCGGCGGCGGTGTCGAAGCTCGCCGCTTCTGCCAGTGGAATCGGGAAGATGGTTCGGAATCCGTGGATGACATCCTGCCCGAAGAGCAATGGAATCCTGAGCCGCGATTCCCTGGTCGCGATGCGCTGGAGCTCCCGGGTGTATGCCGCTCCGTAGATCCCGAGAAATGAGCCGACGCCGCCGGTTCGTATGAGCGCTTCGCCGCCCGCGGGGACTCGCGGTCCCGTCTGAGAGCCGCCGCCGGGAAGCTGATTGAGCTGTCCGATCTTCTCCTCGAGAGTCATCAACTTCAGAATGGAATCGGCGAATGCAGATCCACGCGCGGAAGTGAGCGGAGATTCCGTTTGCGCGTGCACGCGCGTGGTAACGGCCGCCGCGGCGGCAAAGAACGCGAACGTCAGATTACGGGTCATCTCAGGTGGACTGATTGGTGGGTGAGCGTTGCGCAGCGGGTCTGTCGGGTGGCGATGTTCCAGCCTCGCCAAGATTCTTGGAAAGTCGCACGCCGGTGTGCTCGTAGCCGCGAGCCAGATAGAACTGATGCGCCTCCTTCCTACGGAGAGCCGACGTCAGGGAGACTTTGCGCGCGCCGTGCTGAATTGCCCACTCCTCGGCGCGTTTGACGATTGCCGATCCGACGCCCTTTCCGCGCATCGCCTCGTCGACGACGACCGCGGTGAGCCAGGCGACCGGCTCGCTGGTGTGCAACGAGTCGAACAGATGTACAGTGACCACGGCCACCGCCCGGCCACCATGTTCAGCGACGAGCACCGCGGTGCCCGCTCGCGCGCGCAGCCTCGCCAGCCGCTCGGGGATAGGGTCGACGCCGGTTGGATAACCCAGCTGCGTCAGGAGATCTGCCAGCGCCTCGGCATCATCCGGCGTCGCGTGTCTTATGGTCAGAGAGCTCACAGACTACCGGGACGGACCGGTGGGCAGCTCGTACCAGATCTCGACCTCGTATCCATCTGGATCGCTGAAGAAGAGATACGGCTCGCCTGGAACGAATTCGCCGCGTTCCCGGATCTTGCCGCCCGCCCGCTCCACGGCGGCCGCTGCTTTATCGATGTCGCGGGCATCCGCCAGGCGAAAGCCGAAGTGCTTTATGCCGCCTGATTTTCCGATTTCGCCGCTTCCTTCTTCCAACACCAGGACGTCGTGCGTACCAGGAGTCTGCGCCTGGATGAAATTCGGCTCGCGGTACGTCGCGAGCATGCCGAACACGTCATGGTAGAACTGGAAAGAGCGATTGATATCGCTGACCGTCAATGCGAGATGAGTGAGGCCGAGCGTTTTGACCATCGCCATCGCTCCTTCGCCGTTAGCGTGCTGAAGCCTCGCCCTCGTTTCTCTCGTCGCGCTGCGGGACTGTCCGGCGGTCCGCCTGCTCTCGTGCGGCGTGCGGTGCGTTGAGCGCATCCAGGGCCCTGAAAATTCCGTCGGCGCCGGGGTTGACACTCATTGGAGAGAGATAGCTCCAGGCGATGACTCCGCCTGGATCGATGACGAATAGCGCGCGCTGAGAGATTCCGCTCTTGTCGTCGTATACGCCGTACCGCCGCGAGATCTCGCCCTTCGGCTCGAAGTCGCTGAGCAGCGGAAAATAAATGCGTCGTGCCTCGGCAAAAGCCTTGTGGCACCACACGCCATCGACAGAAATCCCGAGCAGCTGCGCTCCGTACGTTGAGAACTCTTCCCGCATCTCGTTGTAGAGCGCCATCTGGTCACCACAGACAGGACTCCAGTCGGCCGGATAAAAAGCGAGCACCACCGGCTTGCCCCTGAAATCCGAAAGCGAGTACGACTTATCGGGACTCGAGCTGAGCGTGAATGACGGCGCCACGGCGCCGGCTGCCAATACGCTGTCGTTTGTCGACGTGGACTGATCGCTTGTCATCGTCTTCCTCCACCTGAGTTACCGGTGCGTTTTACCGGTGCGTCAAAATATAGATCGCGGCGCAAACAATGCATGCTTTACGAGAACCACGATCAGAGCCGAGAATGCAGTCAGCACAGCTTGCCGTGCCCGTCAACGAGCGCGATCACACCGTCGGTCCCGCGAACGCTCCCGTCACTCTCGTCGAGTACGGCGATTTCGAATGCAGCCACTGCGCCCGCGCATATCCGGTCGTCGAAGGAATACGACGCTCCATGGGTGACAGCCTTCGTTTCGTGTACAGACATTTCCCGCTTGCAGAAGCCCACCCACATGCGCAGCACGCCGCCGAGGCGTCGGAGGCAGCTGGAGCGCAGGGCAAGTTCTGGGAGATGCACCACATGCTCTTCGAGAACCACGAGGCATTGGACAATCAGGACTTGCTGCTTTACGTGGCCCGGATCGGTTGCGACGCGAGGCGCGCGGCTGAGGAGTTGGCGGCCGGCGCCTACACCAGGGACGTCCGTGATGATTTCCGCGGCGGAGTTCGAAGTGGGGTCAACGGCACACCGACATTTTTCGTCAATGGATACCGCTACGACGGAGACTGGAGCGACACCGACGAATTCATTCTCGCCCTGACGAACGCGGCCTCCGAGGCAAACGTCGCGATTCGCTGACAGCGGCTGGGGGCCTGCGCGGGAACCTGATCGACAGGCGCTCCACTCCCGACTTCGATGAATAGATTCTCCGCAGGCGTCTGGTCACGGCAATCGGGAGTGATGGATGACTTCGGAACGAATCGCCGCCTTCAGCGACGGCGTAATAGCCATAATCATCACCATCATGGTTTTGGAGCTGAGGGTTCCGCACGGAACTGATCTCAGCTCTCTCTCCGCGCTGCTGCCCGTTTTCCTGACGTACATTCTGAGCTTCATCGTGGTGGGTATCTACTGGAGCAACCACCACCACATGCTTTCGCTCACTGAGCGTATCACTGGCGGGGTGCTGTGGGCAAACCTCCACCTCCTGTTCTGGCTTTCTCTCATGCCGTTCGTGACGGGATGGATGGGCGAAAACCATTTTGCGCCGGTGCCGACTGCCCTCTACGGCGCCGTGCTGCTTTTCGCCGGCGTGGCGTACTACATTCTCGAGCGAACCATCATCCGGGCCGCAGGGCCGAACTCCAGACTCGAGGCGGCGGTCGGCGCGGACTGGAAGGGAAGGGTCTCCGTCCTGTTGTACGCCTCCGCGATCCCGCTGGCATTCGTGCACCAGGCTATCGCAGAGGCGATCTATGTCGGAGTCGCGCTGATGTGGCTGGTCCCGGATAAACGAATCGAAGACATCTACGACGACGCCATGGAAGAGAGGCGGACGTGATTCGCGCCGCTCTTCGGTCCAAAGTTACGAAGTGACTTATAATGAAGTGCCGGGTGGTAGTCACTCTGAGCCGATAGCAAAGGAGATCCGTCATGTCCGAGGTCCTGGTGAAATTCGATGAGCCGATAATGAATCCTCGCGGAGAAATGTTCTTCGCTGAGGCGGTCGGCCGCATGAGAGACAGCGACGGTTTGTGGGAAGGCTGGATCCGGTTCGACGGTATTGATGATTCGAGCAGGCACATCTCCTCTGAACGGGAGACCACTCAGCCGAACCGCGTGGATCTCGAGTATTGGGCGCAAGGCCTCACCGTCGTCTATCTCCAGGGCGCTCTCTCCCGGGCCGAGACGTCCTCGCGATCCCTTACCGAGAGGCGCGGCGAGCGCCCGTTTAGCGGATTCGAAGACATAGAGCTCTAGTGCGGGAGTGGCACCCTTAAACCGGCTATTGACAAACGCCGGCGGCTGTTGAAAATTCAGCACGGTTGATTTTTCAACACCAAAGGGCTCTCTATGGCCCGAGGCAATTCCCCATGGCCGCTACGCTAATGCCGAAACAAACGGACGAAACACCCTCCGCGCTCTCACGTAGGGAGACGCAGGTTATGGACATTCTCCACCGGAGGTCGGGAGCCACAGTGGCCGAGATAATGGCCGATCTCCCGGATCCGCCAACGTACTCGGCGGTGCGGTCTGTTCTGCGAATTCTGAGCGAGAAGGAGCTCATCAAGCACCGAGAGGATGGTCCTCGCTACATATACTATCCAGCCAAGCCGACCGAGACCGCGCGCGAAGATGTTCTCGCTCACGTTGTCCGTACCTACTTCGGC
The DNA here is from genome assembly GCA_036514115.1 of Gemmatimonadaceae bacterium. Classification (GTDB taxonomy): domain Bacteria; phylum Gemmatimonadota; class Gemmatimonadetes; order Gemmatimonadales; family Gemmatimonadaceae; genus UBA4720. The sequence goes on along the minus strand of DATBXT010000191.1, from coordinate 2,282 downwards.
GACTCGCCGGAGCAGGCCGTCACCGCGTTGCTGAGGATGTCGGACGTCGATCTCAGCGAAGCCGAAATAAAGAGATTGCGCAACAGCATCCGTCGCGCTCGCCAAAGCGGGAGATAACACCATGACTTCGAATATCGTCCTCAGCGCGTCAACGATCTCCATGCTGATGCTGCTAGCCAAAGCAACGCTCATTCTGGTGGCGGCACTGGGCATAACGCTGTCGATGCAAAGGGCGTCGGCGGGCGCACGACACCTCGTCTGGCTCGTCACGCTTGCCACACTTATGCTCGTTCCAGCTCTCACCGCGTGGGCGCCCATTCCGCTCAGAGTCCTTCCAGCGGCTTCGGTGGAGACTCCATTGAGCGCTCCGTCTGTCACAAATGATCTCGCGACTACGCCTGGCACAAAGATCGAGAACACTGCGCCGGATGCGGGGAACCCCGCCAACGGTGCGCCAGCCTCGCCCTCCATCGAACAGGAGATCACGAGTTCTCCGGTTCTCAGCGGAATCTCGATCCTTCTTCTCGTGTGGGCCGTCGTCGTTCTCGCCATTGCCTCATCCCTCGCCTACGCAGCGCTGATGGTGAAGCGCATCGTCAGCCGTGCCCGGCCGCTCAGCAGCGAAGACTGGGTGACGCCGCTCTGGGAAGTCTCGGACCGCCTCTCTCTCGAAGAGCCGCCGCGGCTTCTGCGGAGCGAGGATGCGAAAATGCCGTTCGCCTGCGGGCTGTTCAATCCGACTATCGTTCTGCCCGCCGAGTGCGACACCTGGTCCCTCGACCGGCGCCGGGCGGTTCTGCTGCACGAGCTGGCGCACGTTCGTCGTCACGATCTGGTCGGCCACACGCTTGGCCGTCTCGCGTGCGCGTTCTATTGGTTTCACCCGCTGGTGTGGACCGCGGCCAAGCAGCTCCGCTCCGAAAGCGAGCGGGCGTGCGACGATCTCGCCCTCACATGCGGAGCGCGAGCGGCCGACTACGCCGAGCATCTGCTGGATATCGTCACGAGCGTTCGTCACGACGCGACGCCGTCGGTTGCGCTGGCGATGGCCCGCCGCAAGGAGTTCGAGGGCCGGATGCTGGCGATTCTTGATCCCGAGCTGCGTCATTCCAGTCCGAGCCGGAGGCAGTCTGCTGCATTGATTGCGTCGCTCGCGATGATCGCACTCGTCGTTGGAGCGGCTGCGCCGGCGCCACGTCTTCCGAGCGAGTCCAGTTCTGTGCCGGCGAGCGTGGATCTGTCCCTGGCTTCCGCGCAGAAAAACGCGGCGGAGGTCGGGTCAATAGGTGAGCCAGACGGGGACGCGCCCCATCAGCACACGTCGACCAGGACATCGACGAGCACGCAAACGTCGACCACCACCAACACGGTTATCTCGCCAGCGCCGTTGGTGTCGGCGGCGGCGCAGGCAGCAGTGAGAGCGGCAGTCTCGGTGGGTGTGAACGCGGGAATGACAGCCGGCATGAATGTCAGCAGAGCGACCATCATGTCCGTTATCGGCAAGCAGGGCGCGGATAAGGGCACCGACGAGCGGGCGGCACTACTCGCCAAGGTTTTGGCGACTGACACGAGCGCCAGTCTTCGGCGCGTTGCTGCCTGGGGGCTGAATGACTACGCGGATGGGCAGGTCGCCGCGGAAGCGCTCGCCAACGCATTGCGGCATGACCGCGACGCGGGCGTTCGCGAGATGGCAGCATGGTCTCTGTCGGACGCCGATCATTCATCGGTCGCGATCGAAGCGCTGATCGCCGCATTGCGCAGCGATTCCAACCTCGATGTGAGGAAGACCGCGGCGTGGGCGCTCGGGAATATCGGCGACAGATCATCGGCCCAGGCTTTGGCGGCCGCGCTCTCGGATGCAAGTCCGGAGATCCGGAAACGCGCCGCGTGGGCTCTCGGAAACACCGATCTGCATCAGGCACCGCCGCAGCTCATCGCCATGCTCAATGACAAGGATCCCGAAATGCGTGAGGTCACGGCATGGGCGCTTTATCAGATCGAGGATCCCGCTGCTATTCCGGGGTTGGAGGGCGCCCTCAGCCGCGAATCCAGCAAAGAGCTGCAGATGGATTACATCCGCGCGCTCGCCGCAACCGGTGAAAGATCGGTGGACGCCCTGAAAGGGCTTCTCGAGTCTCGCGACCCGGAGATCAGGAACATCGCTGTACGTGCATTGGCGGGAGGAAACGCGACCGGTCCGTGGCCACGACCATGGCCCGAACCGCGCCCCTTTCCGAACGATTGACCGGAGAGGGCGCTGATCGAAGCGCCCTCTCTTTTGA
>DATBXT010000190.1:0-7110 GCA_036514115.1 Gemmatimonadaceae bacterium | reverse complement strand
TTCGCGAATCGCGGCGGCGATGTGATCACCGTGTGACGCGAGCGGAGGAAGGACCTCGACGCCGCACATCTTCGCCAGCTCGCGGAGCATCTCTTCCATGCTCATTGGCGCGAGGAAGAAACGGTCGACGTGAATTTCCTTCACCGCTTTTAGAGCGGTTTCGGCGTGCTGCATCGAAATGCAGAAGGCGACGCGCATCTCGTCGCCTGAGTCTCTGGCACGTCGGGCTACGTAGAGAGCGTCCTCGGTAGGAAGCGCATCGCTGAGGACTACTACGCCGGTTTCAGCGTGAGCCGCGGCGCGACCCATTTTCTGAGCGTTGTCGAACTCGGTTACAGTAACGTCACGCAGCCGGAGTCCGATCTCGCGGACGGTTTCCGCGGGCAGGCCCGCCACCAGGATTTTGACGGGCGACATCGACTAAGGGATGAACCACTCCAGACCAAAGGTCGCGGTGCGGTGCAGTCTGTATCGCGCCGGCGCTATCTCCTCACGCTGATACCCGACGCCGTACACCGCGCGACTGCGGGTGCGACCGATTGGCTGGTGGCGATCGAGCGAGACGGTGTAACTCCCGAGTTTTGGCGCACGGACGAACATCGTCGGATCGTTTGCGTTGGGATCGATACCGACGGTGCGCGTGAAGTTCAGCGAGGCGTAGTCGTAGCGGCCGGAAAAATAGCGTCTGCCGGTAACGCCCCACGCGTAGGAGTTGTTGTCCTGCGACGGGGTGTATGAAGGTCTCGCCGACACCCAGTAGTTCCCGAAGTATTTGGCGAGGGTACCCGTGAATGTGTAGAGATCCGCGGCGGAGCCGGGCGGCTGGAGATATTGAGCCCCGCCCGACATCTCCCAGCCGTTCGCCCAGTTGTAGTAGGGCTCCGCTGAAATGCGGAGCGGGACGAACACCGCTTTCGAGGATGATGCGGCAACGTCGAGGTAGACATAGCTATGCCTGCCCAAGTGCGGATATGCCTGCAGGTCCAGCTGGCTTCCGTTGTTCCCGTAACGTCGGGCGGCGTTGACGTCCACAACGACGGTTCCGATGGGGAGTCGCTCAGCGTATTCGAGGGTCGCGTCCTGAAACGCGTCGACATCGCTCACATTGTCGAACTGATAGCGCGCGCCCACGCGTCTGAGGTCATCGAGCGGACGAGCCGGCTCGGGCCTCGCTGCCGCCGAGGATTGAGCGCCAGCCGAAATAACGGGGAGGGCGCAAACAAAAGATGCTACTACTATTAGAGCGAAACGACGGGGTCTCATAGAACAGGGAAGAGCAACCCGGCCGTCAGGTAACACCCTCGATTACGCCGCTGGATTGGGCCCGTCAGGCGTCGGATTCGACCTGTTTTGCCAGGGCCAGGACGGCGTTCCACTCGGCAGCGCCAACCTTCTGGACCGAGAGGCGGTTTCCCTTCTGCAGGAGGGGCATCGACGCGAGCTCTGGACGAGTCCTCATCTCGCTGAGAGTGACCGGCCGGGCGAGACGTTCGACGGCGCGGATGTCCACCATCGACCATGCAGATTCCCCGCCCTTGCTCTTGGGGTCGTAATGCGGGTCTTTGGGGTCGACGGCGGTGCTGTCGGGATAGCCTTCGCGAACGATCTCGGCGATACCGAGGATGGCGGGATCCTCACCGCCGGAGTGATAGAAGAAAGCGAGGTCGCCTTTCTTCATCTCATCGCGCAGATAGTTTCTCGCCTGGAAATTCCGTACACCGTCCCAATGCGTCGTCCGGTCGGGCAAGTTCCACAAATCGTCAAAGCCAAACGTGTCAGGGTCGGATTTGAGGAGCCAATATTGGCGCGACGTCTGCGCCGACTGCGTAACCTTTGCCATTCAGTTCACGGTCACCGTGGATAAGAGGACATTCCAGTGGAACCTAACTGCGGTTGCGCCGTAGATTGAGTACATCATAACCACTCAGCCGGTAGGCCAGGTCTCATGAATTCGTTAGTAATCAGGACGTTCGTTACGTCCGTCGTTTTTCTTTTGCTCGTCGCCGTCGCATCGGGAGCGCAGACGAGCGCACCGAAATATCCTTCCGCAACGCGTGGGACCCAAACCGACGTCTACCACGGGATCAGCGTCGCAGATCCTTATCGCTGGCTGGAGGACGTCGATTCTCCGGCGACGCGGGAGTGGGTGGCGGCGCAGAATCGTCTCACCGACTCGTTCCTCTCCTCGATCCCGCAGCGGGCGGCGATCAAGTCGCGACTCACCCAGCTCTGGAATTATCAGAGGTTCTCGGCGCCCTTCAAGGAGCATGGGCGGTACTTCTATTTCCAGAACACTGGACTGCAGAACCAGAGCGTGCTCTACGTGCAGGACGGCCGAGAGGCGGTCCCGCGGGTGCTGCTCGATCCCAACCTCCTGTCAGCGGACGGAACAGTCGCCTTGTCGGCGACCGCCGCTTCTGATGACGGGCATTACCTCGCGTATTCGCTTTCGACGAGCGGATCCGACTGGCAGGAGCTGCATGTCCGCGACGTGAACAACGGCAAGGATCTCAGCGACGTCGTGAAATGGGTCAAATTCTCCGGCATCAGCTGGACGCATGACAACAAGGGATTCTTTTACTCGCGCTACGACGAGCCGACGTCGGGCAACAAGATGACGAACGCGAACAAGTTCCATAAGCTGTACTACCATCGCGTCGGTCAGCCCCAGACTCGCGACCAGCTCGTCTACGATCGGCCCGATCAGCCTGACTGGCTGTTCAACGGAAACGTGTCGGATGATGGGCAATACCTCGTGATCACGGTCTCGCAGGGCACTGACGTCCGGAACCGGCTGTACTTCATCGACCTGGACAATCCCGGCAAGCCGCTGATCGACAATCCGGTGGTGAAGCTGATCGACAGACTCGACGCCGAGTATGAGTTCATCGGGAATCGCGGCACCACATTCATGATGCGCACCGATCGAAACGCGCCGAAGGGAAGAATCGTCGCGATCAGCATTGATAATCCGCGTGAGGACCGCTGGAACACCATCATCCCCGAGAACAAGGACGCTCTGCAGAGCGCGACCATGGCGGGCGAGGACATCGTAGCGAATTACCTGCAGGATGCACATTCGAGCGTGCGGTTCTTTACGTCGTCCCGAGACTTGCGCCAGGAACAGCGTCCGCACCAGGGGCAGCAGCAGCCACAGCAGCAGCAGCCGAAGCACCCCGAAAACGTCTATGATGACACGAGCACGGCTCCGCTGGTGACCCGTGAGCGGACTCAGGCGCTCGGCGGTGGATACACGATGCACGGCGAGCTGCCCCTCCCCGGTATCGGAAGCGTTGGAGAGTTGCACGGGCGACAGGGCGACGAGGAGATGTTCTACAGCTTCACTTCGTTCCTGTATCCGACGACGGTTTACCGCTACAACGTGAAGACGGGCCGGAACGAAGTCTTCCGCATGCCCAAGGTTGCATTTGATCCGACGGCATACGAAACAAAGCAGGTGTTCTACACGAGCAAGGACGGAACGAAGGTTCCGATGTTCATCACCGCAAAGAAGGGCGTCGCGCTCGACGGCAACAACCCGACGCTGCTCTATGCGTACGGTGGTTTCAACATCTCCGAGACTCCGTCGTTTTCGGCCGCCAACGTGGCGTGGCTGGAAATGGGTGGCATTTACGCGCTGGCGAATCTTCGCGGCGGTGGCGAATACGGGAAGGCGTGGCATGAAGCAGGGATGTTGTCCAAGAAGCAGAACGTCTTCGATGACTTCATCGCTGCCGCAGAGTACCTGATCAAGGAGAAGTACACGTCGACGCCGAAGCTGGCGATTCGCGGTGGATCGAACGGCGGCTTGCTCATCGGCGCCGTGGAGAATCAGCGTCCGGACTTATTCGGCGCGACGCTGCCCGAAGTCGGAGTGATGGACATGCTGCGCTTCCAGAAGTTCACCATCGGCTGGGCGTGGACATCGGACTACGGCTCTTCGGACGATCCGGCGCAATTCCTCTACCTGCAGCAGTATTCGCCGCTGCACAACATCAAGCCGGGCACCTGTTATCCGCCGACACTTGCATTCACTGCGGACCACGACGATCGCGTGGTGCCGGGGCACACCTTCAAGTACGTCGCAACGCTGCAGGCGGCGCAGGCATGCCCGAATCCCGTGCTCGTTCGTATCGAGACCAAGTCGGGCCACGGCGCCGGCCGGCCGACGACCAAGCTGATCGACGAGGCCGCTGATAGATTTTCCTTCCTTGTGAAGGAGCTGCACATGAGCCCCACACTGCAGTAGATGGAGACATTCCTGTCCGGCGCGGACACAGTAATCGCCATACTGCGTACCGCGCTGCTCTCGATAGCAGTCGTGTTCGCCGCGATTTGCGTGATCGATTGGGCAGTGCGCACCAGAAAAATCAGTCCCTTCAATGCCATCGCGCGATTCTGCCGTTCGACGGTGGATCCGATCATCGCGCCAATCGAGAAGCGGGTGGTCCGCGCCGGCGGGAGTCCGGCGTCGGCGGCGTTGTGGGCGTTGGTGGCAGTGGTGATTGGCGGAATCCTGCTGCTGACCCTGCTGGACATCGTCCGGCTCGAAGTCGTGAGATCGATCATCGCCACCCAGGAAGGGTCGGCGGGAATCTTCCACCTGCTGGTGAGCTGGACGTTCACCATTCTCAAGCTGGCCATCGTCGTCAGGGTGATCAGCTCCTGGCTGCCCATCTCTCCCTACTCGCCATGGATACGCTGGAGCTATGCCCTCAGCGAGCCCGTGCTGCAGCCGCTGCGCCGCATCGTACCAGTCCTTGGCGGGCTCGACATTACACCTATCGTCGCGTATTTCCTGCTGGGCATAGTTGAAAACGTGCTGTTCAGGCTGGTCTAGAAAATCGCAGCGACAAATCGTTCCTGCTCAGATTGCTTTTGCGGCGTGATTGATTTTCTTTCTTCCCCGCGTCGTGCGCGGCGCGAAGGTAGATAGTGTCCGGCCACTCTTCGAGAGCGTATTAGTCGACGCTTCCGAATCCGCTTTCAGAGTGGTTCAACGCCTGGCTGATCGAGGGAAATCCCTGAGTGGCAAAAGTGATTCTTGTCGGCGCGGACGTCGCTCTCCTCGAGGGACTCGCGCAGACCTTGTTGGGATTCGGGCATGAAGTATTGTTTTCGGCAACGATTGGAGAGACGGCGGCGGCACTGAACGAGGATCTTCCAGCGATCGCCGTAGTTTCGTCGGACTCATTGCAGGACGAAGGGCTGGGCACCACTTTGCCGATCACTCCGGGTGGCGCTCTCATCGTTTATGGAAAGTCACACGCCGAAAAGCCGTTTCTTCCGCCGAGGCTGCAGCGCACGACGCTCGCGCATCTGGTGCTGCCGCTCGAGCGGCACAGGCTCATCGCGCTGGTGCAGTCATTCGACGTTCGCTCGAGGACCACTGGTCGCTCGCGGCGCGAAGAAGCCGGAGAGTATCAGCCGGAGTTCTGACCCAGGCGCCACGCCCGATATGACCTCTCGCGGGCAATCGCCTTGAGTCGAGCGCACCGCCGCATCCGTATCAGCGACGATCTCGACCACATCGGGCAGATCGTCGATGCCGGCTGGCGGCGGGTCTCAGCCACCACCGGGTACCTATCCGAACGCGAAGCGCGGTTTCTCATGGCAGCCGCAGCGCTGGCACCAGCGGAGGGAAAGAACCTCGAGATCGGCAGCTTCAAGGGCAGATCGACGGTGGGGATCGCTTACGTGACGCGCGAGCTGGGATTGGGGAAAGTCGTGGCAGTCGATCCCCATACATCGCCGGCCAGCACTGATCCCGACCTGCAGCGCGCGGGACAGACCACATCATACGATGACTTCGTCGCGAACCTCCGCACTGCGGGAGTCTTCGATCGGGTGGAGATAAAGCGAGCCTATTCGTACGAGCTCGCACGGGAGTGGAAGGACCCGATCCGTTTTCTGTGGATCGATGGCGATCACACCTACGAAGGCGCCAAGGCGGACGTCGAGATGTTCAAGCCATACCTGGCACCGGGCGCAGTCCTGGCGATGCACGATGTGCTCGGGACGTTCGAGGGCGCGCTCCGCGTCTTCGTCGAGGAAGTGCTTGACTCCGAGGACTTCGGACCGGCGGGATTCAGTGGATCGATTGGGTGGGCCCAGTTTCGACCCCGAGATGGAGCAAGATTTCGCGCGCGCCGCCGATTGCTGGCGATTCCGGCGCGGAGGCTCATACCTGTCGCCCAGAGAGCGGATCGAGGACTACGGGGGTGGAACAAATTCCTGTACAAATTCTGGAGACCGCTGGCGCCGCACGGGGAGGTTAGTGTGAAGAAATTGGCGGGAATTCTCGGCGGCTAGTCCGGAATGGACTGCGGATTCAGGGTTGCGGACTAACAGCTAGTCCGAACTGCGGACTAATTGAGGGTTTCCGGACCTACTGCGGAGGGAGGACGGTTTCGAGGAGTCCTCAATGTTTTGGGCGGATTAGTCTTCCGCGCTCTCGCGGGATGATCGCGAGGAGGAGGCGACGGATTTCTTCGAGTTTGTCGAGTCTTTGTTGAGTGATGTCGCCCAGAGTCGGAGTCGCGGCGTGGTACCAGATCATGCTTTCGCGGGTCGAGCCGAGTGCGATCTCGAAGATCCTCGCGCGGTCTTTCCCCGAGCTGCGCGAATAGCCTTCGCTGAGGTTCGCGGCGATGGATCCCACCGCTGCGTAGAGCTGCCCAGCGATCTTTTTCGTTACCGGATTCGCGGCAAGTTCTTCGGCGTCGATAAACGCGACTTTCAGGAGCTCGCGCGCCAACTGATATGCACGCATCCGCGCCAACGGGTCATTGGCGGTTTTCTCCGAGATCGCCGGCAGCGAATGCGTCATGCAGCAGGATGTCTATGGGGCGCTGGATTTTGACAATCATTCCGCGGGGGGTATGAGCTTTTCCGGCCGATGCCGGTATCCTGCCTCCGCAGTAGGTCCGGACCCCTCAATTAGTCCGAAGTCCGGACTAGCTGTTAGTCCGCAACCCTGAATCCGCAGTCCATTCCGGACTAACCGCCGAGAATTCCCGCCAATTTCTTCACACTAACCTCCCCGTGCGGCGCCAGCGGTCTCCAGAATTTGTACAGGAATTTGTTCCACCCCCGTAGTCCTCGATCCGC
>DATBXT010000189.1:0-3184 GCA_036514115.1 Gemmatimonadaceae bacterium | reverse complement strand
GAGGCCAATGCGGGTTTTCGTTTCTACTCCGCGGCCGGCTTCTTGGCGGTTGGGGGAACCATTCCATTCAGTCGGAGATAGTTCGCGTACTGACTGTAGTGGTCAGCCCAGTCGCCCGTAGTCAGAGTCATCACCGCGGCTCGGGACATCTTGCGTCCCCCGAAAAAGGGCAGCTGCTCGCCCAGGCTGGCATCCGTCAGCGGCGCCAGGGCCTGATCGCAGAAAGCGAACGTCTCGCGAAGGCGCGCGATCAGAGCGTCCTTCCCGGCCGTCGTCGCAATCTTCGCCCGCTCCGGCGCCTTCATCCCGCCGATGCTGCCGCAGAGATAGTCGTTGCCCTGAATGAGGTGCACTACGATATCTCCGACGCTCATCTGCGACGGCGTTGGCTTATAGCTGTACTTGTCGGCGGGAAATTCCTCCGCGGCGGCGATCAGGTTCTTCGCCGCGCTCTTCGCGTTGTCGCGGAACGCGTCGGCAACGGGATTTCCCTGCGCCGTCGCAACTACTGGTACGGTGAAAAGAACAGCGAGAGCTATAGGGAAGATGCGGCGCTGCATCGGGACGACTCCGGTGTGGGAAGGCTCAATTCTGCCGACCGCGCCTGAGTATGTCTAGAACGGTCGCCGCTCAGGGTTGCGGCGCGCCCGCCGTAAGTGCCAGCGATAAACGATCCGCCTTCGCCTGGCTGTCCGTGAGAAGGATCGCGATCAGGTTGCCGGACCGCACGAACGTTGGAGACGCGCCCCACATGCCGCGCGATCCGCGCGGGGAGCCCGTCAAAGTGTCGAGTCCGGCGACGTCCCGCGCTGCCGCCGCCGGGTTTGGATAAAGAAAGACTTCCAGTCGTGACTTGCCGAGCTGATACGCCGAAGGAACGACACTGAAGCCGGCGCGCCTCACCGGACGCTCCCTGACGGGCACGAGGACGAATCCGGACTGGACCAGCCGCTTCTCGATACTGCACGTCGCCCATTGCCCTGTGCGCGGACAGGTGCCAGTCGCGGTGCTGCTCGCGGCTGCGCCGGACCGGGGTTGGCTGACAGGGGTCCCCGCGCTCGCCGAGGCCACCCGGCTGGCGTCAGGTGCCTCTCGGTTGCCGCGGCCGCAGGCGGTCAGAGAGAAGGCGAGGAGTCCGAGCGTGCTCGTCAGCTTCATCGCCCGCTTGAAGGGAAGATCCGGGCCACCAGGTGGGTCGTCACCGACTGAATTCATGAAGGCCGGACAGCGGGCACCGTCATTGCTATTTGGAGTGTCCCAAAGGAGGGCTGATGATTTCAATTCAACGCATTCGAACGGGCGCCGCGGCGGCGCTCATGGTGGCTTCGGTGGGCGCGTGCGCCAGCGGGCTCGGAAATGTTCTCGGTTCAGTTCTTGGCGGTGGCAACCAATCGAACCAGCAGGTAAGCGGTATCGTCAGAAGCGTCGATACACGCTACCAGCAGATCACCATTCAGGACCCGAATGGTCAGACGATTCCGGTTTCGTACGACAACCAGACCCAGGTTGTCTACCAGAATCAGAATTATCCTCCCACTGCGCTGGAGTACGGCGACCAGGTGACGGCGAGGATCCAGACGAATGGAAACAGCTACTACACGGACTACGTCCAGGTCGATCAGTCGGTGCGCGGAAATGGAAGTGTGTCCACGTCGGGTGGCGTCCAGCTGCTCCAGGGAACCGTGAGACAGATCGACCGGCAAAACGGGTTGTTCACCATCGACATGAACGGGTACAACACGCTCACGGTGAGTCTCCCGAACAGTGTCAGCACCAACGATCTGAACCGCTTCAATGGTCTACGTACGGGCGACCTGGTTCGCTTCTACGGCACTTATCTGAATAACTCTCAGGTTCAGCTCAGAAACTTCTACTGAGTTCCTCAGAGGGAAGATCTGCGGGCAAAAAAAAGGGGAGAGCTTTACGCCCTCCCCTTTTTACTTCGCGGCTCGAACATGAGCCGAAAAGTTTAGAACATGATACCGACAGTAACCGGCACAAACTGCATCGAGCTGCCGTTGGCCGACACGCGGTTGTAACGCGCTTCGACGAAGGCGTGGACGAACGACAGCGGAAGGTTTACACCAGCGCCGGCGTTCCAGCCCATGTGGTTCTCATTGCTCGCGCCATCAAGGTCAGAGCCGACCATGTAAAGACCAGCGCCGCCGATCGCATAAGGCGCGATGCCAACGCCAGGCAGACGGACAACGAGGTTACCAGTCGCGCTGATCGCGTGGAGCTTTCCGGCGCCGGTGATCTTCTCACCGAACGAGTTGTACGCGCCATCGACGCGCAGACCAACCGGGATGAACGGGAGGTGGATCTCCAGCGCTGCGGTGCCGTTGTATCCGAGCTTCGCGGCGTCGGACAGGTCACTCATGGGCTGGGTTACACCGCCAGCTACTCCAATGCTGAACGGCTTCAGTACGCCGAGCTGCGCATGCGAAACGCGCGGGGCAGCGACGAGGGCGATCGTTGCGATCGCGAGGTACAGTGAACGCTTCAAAGCTTCTCCTTGTTCGAGAGTGCGCCCGCAAGCACGCTGTGAAGCTGAACTCGTAGGACGCTGATCTGGTTTACGGGAGGGTTTTGCGCCTGTGCATCGTCCCAAAGGACTCCTGCGGTCGGCGCTTGCCGGCCCTCACCGTCCATACGACGCGTCAGGGCCGGGGGCAGTAACGATTGTGAGCGGGTTCTGAGCGACTTTTTTTGGGCACGTCGTATTTGTGATCCTGACGACCCGAAAGCCTTTCAGGTCAGCGCAGAATCAGCGAGGTCCAGGACGTGACCATGTCCACCGGTCGACTGAGCGTCTGCACCTTATGGCGCGACGATGGTGAGAACGACTGTTGACGCGCTGTCGCTGTCCTGCTCGATCGGTCCGGCACTCTGCGCCGCGCGGCTGTCCAGGAAAATCCCCGTGCTGGCAGCTGCGGCACGAGGTCCCGATCGGATGTTGGTGTGATTCTCGTCGACGGCAGCCAGAATTGCATCGCGCGACACTCGCAGCTGCGCGCGTCGTGGCGCACGGATCGACAGACTCCACGGCCGCGTGGCGTCGATTCGCAGATTGAGACCGCTGGAGCCGTTACCGCCCTGCTGTTTAGCCAAGGCCGCGCCGTTTTCGACAGCCACTTTCAGCCGGGCGGGAACTGTCACCGATACGGTGTGGGTGAGGCTCACC
>DATBXT010000188.1:0-4351 GCA_036514115.1 Gemmatimonadaceae bacterium | reverse complement strand
CCGTGGGAGTACTCGATCGTGCTGTCGATACTCGGCGAGCGTGGCGAGGAAGTGTCGCGCCAGGTGGTGAGCGTGGGCGTCCTGAATCCGCAGCAGAAGAGGACGTTCAAGCTGGCGGTGGAGGTTTTTACTCCCGGGGGAGAGGAGTAAGCGGGATGCGGGATGCGGGAAGCGCAGTTCGAGTCATGGTGACCAATGAGTTCAGTACTACCGCATCCCGCATCCCCCATCCCGCATCCCGCCTACTCCTCTCCCCCGGGAGTAAAAACCTCCACCGCGAGCTTGAACGTCCTCTTCTGCTGCGGATTCAGGACGCCCACGCTCACCACCTGGCGCGACACTTCCTCGCCACGCTCGCCGAGTATCGACAGCACGATCGAGTACTCCCACGGCTCGCTGGCCGGCGGCTGCCTGATCGTTCCCTCAACGCGTAGCGGAGAGAAGCTCGGTGGCGCTCTCCGCTTCCGGTGTGAGTCGAACCTCAGACTGTGATCGCACGCCGGACAAATAGTCGCGCTCTGGAGAATGGTCGCTTTGCAATGCGGGCACAGACGTGACTTGCCCGCGTCCGCGATGGTCGGCGGGGTCATGACGCCGCGTCGGTCTCCATCCTCAGCCGCGGCTGCGAAGTGGAAACATCGTCCCAGCCGAATGCGACGTTCCCTCGCATGCGCGAGCCGGCTGCAACGGTGAGTGAAGCAGCCTTGAGATCGCCGTTGAGAACACCCGTCGAAGTCAGCTCGACGCGCGATGCGGCGTCGATGTTTCCGTCGAGCTCGCCGCCAACAGTCACTGTGCTCGCGCGCACGGAGCCGGTGATCTTCGCACCCTGCTCGATGGTCAGATCGCCGTCGACGTTCACATCTCCCTTGAAGCGGCCCGCCATCCGGACGTGACCCGCCCCTTCGATCTTGCCTTCGATGGTGAGATCGGCGGCGATGACGGACTCCTTCGCGTCCTTCGATCTGACTCTCGGTGTGGGCGCAAAGCTCGGTGCATTATCCAGAGACGAATCGGACTCGTCGCGTGCGGGAAGATCCTGCGGGCCAAAAGTTGGATCCTTTCGCGAGACGGTTTGCTCTTTCCAGATTGCCATGGCTCGGACTCCTATTCAGTCGGGCGCTCTTATAGCGTGCAACCCGCTTAAGTGTTTGGGGATTGATCGTTTCAGACGGGCGGCCAGGATTGCCGCCCCAAAACAAGCTGGCCTATTGCGACGCGGGTGTGAAGATGCAATCTGGTTTTCAACCTGAGCAGTGATGCTGGCTCTTTGGCCGGTAGAGCTTGGTCGTCAAGCGCACTAGAATGTCCGCGTGAACGCATTCTCGTACCTCTCCGTTTTGCTGTCGATGGTCATCGGGCTTGGCCTTACGCAGCTCCTGACGGTGTTCGGACGAATGATTCGACATCGAGGCCATGTCCGCTTCGACTGGGTGCCGCTGCTATGGGCAGTGGTCCTGCTCGTCAATTTCGTCCAGGTGTGGTGGTCGCTGTTCGGCTTGCGCTCGCACCCCGAGTGGAGCTTCCTCGAGTTCCTGATCGTGCTCGCCCAGACGGCCACGCTCTATCTGATGGCGGCCGTTGCATTGCCGGAACAGATCGACGGACGCGACGTCGATCTGTTCGCGCACTACGACCGCCACCGTCGCTGGTTTTTTTCGTTTCTGCTCGCGACACTCGCTCTTAGTATCGTGAGGCAAGTCGCCATCGACGGCAGCTTTCCCGACCCGGACAATCTGGGATTCCAGTTATTTCTCGCTGCGACGGCAATCGCAGCCATGATTGTCCGCGCGCGGCGCGTTCAGGAAGCCGTGGCCGTTGTGGCCGCGGCCACGCTGGCGACATATATCGGCGTGCTCTTCGCCCATCTCCGCTGAGAGTCCGCCGAATTTCGCCGCTCACCGTCTGTGCGCATCGTTAGTACATTAGCGGCACCATGGAAGACCTCACCTCCGGCCCCGTCATCCGGCATCTGCTGAAGACGACGAGCTTCATGCTCGTCACCATGATCTTCCAGACGCTGTATTTCCTCATCGACCTCTACTGGGTCGGCAGGCTCGGCACGCATGCGGTCGCCGCCGTCGGGATCGCCGGCAACCTCACCTTCATCGTGCTCGCTCTCACCCAGATGCTGGGCGTCGGCACAACGACGGTCGTGTCTCATGCGATCGGCAGAAAGGATCGCGACGGCGCCAATCTCAATTTCAACCAGGCCAACGCGCTCGCCACCGTCACGGGGATTCTGTTTCTGATCGTCGGAATGCTCGTGCGGGTTCCGTATACCCGGGCCATGAGCCCGGATTCAGAAACTGCCACGCTCGCCGCTCAGTACCTGCTCTGGTTCATTCCGGCCATGGCGCTGCAGTTTCTGCTCGTCGCCGGCGGTTCGGCGCTGCGTGGAGTCGGGAATTTCAAAACCGGAATGATCGTCTCCACCGGATCGATCATCGCGAATATGGTTTTGGCGCCGTTTCTGATTTTCGGCTGGGGAACCGGCCACCCGTTGGGTGTCGCCGGAGCCGCAATATCTTCGCTCATCTCGATCATCATCGCGCTCGTATGGTTCGGCGCCTACTTCGTGGCTAAGGATTCGTACCTGCGCTTCGTGCGCGCGGATCAGAAGCCGCAGTTCGCACTCTGGCGGAAAATGCTCGCCATCGGGCTGCCCGCCGGTTTTGAGTTCCTGATGATGGCGGTTTACCTGATCGTCATCTACTCGATCGCACGCCCGTTTGGCGCGGCGGCGCAGGCGGGCTTCGGCATCGGCCAGCGCGTGGTGCAGGCTTTGTTCATGCCGGCCGTCGCGCTCGGTTTTTCAGTGTCGCCGGTGGCGGGTCAGAATTTCGGCGCACGCAAGAGAGACCGCGTCGTCGAAACCTTTCGCAAAGCCGCGCTGATGGTCTCGGCGATAATGGCCCTCCTCATCATCGTCTGTCAGATTGCGCCGGCCGCTTTGATTCGAATCTTCTCCAAGGATCCGGCCGTTCTCGCCGTCGGCACCGGGTACCTGCGAATCGTGTCGTGGAACTTCGTCGCGTCCGGATTGATCTTCGTCGCGTCCAGCATGTTCCAGGCGATGGGCAACACCGTTCCTTCGCTCGTCGCGTCCGGTGTTCGCATTCTGCTCGTCGCAGTACCTGCGATCATGCTGTCGAGGACGCCGGCATTCCAGCTGACCTGGATCTGGTACATCTCACTCGGCGCGGTATTCATCCAGCTCGCGCTCAGTCTGTTATTGCTGCGCCGCGAATTCAGTCGGCGGCTGACGTTCCCGGCGCAGCCCAGTCTGGATGGTACCGCGATCGCAGCCGGGCTGGTCGCGGCAGAATAACTACTCGCCCATCCCGGCGTCCGGATCATCGAACCCGTACCGCGCCGGCTCCTTCGAGATGCGCGCCGCCGCGATCATCATCGGCACATAATCCTGCGTCTCTCTGGGCAGCAGACTCGAGATGCGATAGTAATCTTCGTCGCTTCCTTTCTCGCTGCCGGTAACCTGTCGCATGATCCGCGCGACACGATTCTCGCCGGTGTTGTATGCAGCCGCGGCGAGGTACCACGAGCCGAAACGGTCGTGAAGCTCGGACAAGTACGCGAGCGCGGCATCAGTCGCCTTCGCCGGCACGTTCCGCTCGTCGACCTTCTTGTTGACGGTCAGACCGTAACGCTTGCCCGTTTCGCTGATGAACTGCCACAGGCCACCAGCTTTCGCCGGCGACTTCGCCTTCGGGTTGAATCCCGACTCGATCATCGCGAGATAGATCAGGTCCTGCGGCATGTCGCGCTTCTCGAGCTTCGCCGAGATCATCGGCTCGTAGGTATCCTTTCGATCGAGCCAGACTGCGAAACGCGATTTGACCTTCGGGTCAGTGCTGAAAAGCTTGACCCAGGAGTCGACGCGCGGGTTGTCGAGGTTCGGCAGATCCCAGCCCGAGTCGGGTGCGGATTGCGCGACGTCCCTTGCCAGGACTGCGTCGACCGCGGTCATCTCAGGCAGTTTCGGATGGACTGTCTGAACCGTGTAGACCGCACCGAGCAGTGCGGCGCTGAGCAGACCAACGTGCTTGGCTGCGCCGGATCTGAACATGTTTTTGATCCTGTCCACGAAAACCTCCAATGTGAAATCGCCACTTGGGCGGAGTCTTCACGCAGCAGATACAGCAGCTGCGCAAAGGCTCCAACGGCTTGGGACGGTCAAATGTTTACTGTCTTGAATATATTCGGTTTGGGACCGTTTCGATAGGCGTCCGCAGTGGTTATTACACGCCGTAAGTCGGTGGCACGCAACAGCTTACGGAGCTCAACAGCGCGGCACTAACGGCTGAGGTTTGGAGCTCAGCCGTAGCAGCTA
>DATBXT010000187.1:0-5765 GCA_036514115.1 Gemmatimonadaceae bacterium | reverse complement strand
GCACGATGTCTTCCTCCCCGACGGCGGGTCACATCGCCGCTTCACAACTCTTTACTGGCGCTCGTTCCGCTACATCCAGCTCGACATCACCACCCGCGACGAACCGCTCCGCGTGCACGACCTGCACGGAATCTTCACGGCGTACCCGTTTGTCGAGCGCGGACGCTTTGCCAGCGACCTTCCCTGGCTCGCCGACATGTGGCGAATGAACTGGAACGGCGCGCGCATCGGTGCGTTCGAGACCTACATGGACACGCCGTATTGGGAGCAGCTGCAGTACGTCGGCGACACGCGCATCCAGGGCCTCATCTCGCTTTACGTCGCCGGCGACGACCGCCTCGTGCGTCAGGCCATCGAGCACTTCGACCTGTCGCGAATTCCCGAGGGGCTCACCACCAGCCGCTACCCGTCGTCGCTGACGCAGATCATCCCTCCATTCTCCCTGATCTACGTCGCGATGGTCCACGACTACTTCATGCACCGCGATGATCGCGCGTTCGTGCGCGCGCGACTACCCGGCATTCGCGGCATCCTCGACTGGTACGCTCGCCACGTCGACTCGACCAACATGCTCGGCGCCATGCCCTACTGGAATTACGTCGACTGGACCCCGCGCTGGGACCGCGGCGTTCCGCCCCGCGCTGACGCGGGCCACTCGTCGACCATCAGCCTACTATATGTATATGCGCTGCAGCGCGCCGCCGAGCTCGAGGAGACGGTCGGAATGCGCGGCGCCGCCGCGGATTATCGCGCCCGCGCGCAATCGATTCGCGCCGCCGTCCGTGCTCGAGCGTGGGACTCCGCGCGTGGCCTCTTTCGGGATGCACCCGACACCAGTGCCTGGAGCCAGCAGACGAACGTGCTGGCGATTCTCGCCGACGCGGTACCCGCAGGGATGGAGCGAGCAGTGATGGAGCGCGTGCTCGACGACACCACGATTACACCTGCATCGTACTACTTCAGCTTCTACACCCTGGAAGCGCTGCGCAAAGCCGGACTCGCGGACCGCTACATCGAGCAGCTCGCACCCTGGCAGACGATGCTGAAGCTGGGTCTGACATCGGCGCCTGAGAATCCGGAGCCGACACGATCCGACACCCACGCCTGGGCCGCTCACCCCAATTACGGTTTACTCGCCACCGTACTCGGCGTACGTCCTTCGAGCGCGGGCTTCCGAACGGTCAGCATCTCTCCGGCGCTCGGACCGCTGCATCACGCGGAAGGCCGCATCCCACACCCGCTAGGCGACATCGACGTTCGTTTCGTACGCGAGGGCGAGCGCGGACTCAACGCAGAGATCACCCTCCCGCCGGGTTTATCCGGACAGCTCGAGTGGCGTGGACAGCGAAGGCAGATACACGAGGGTCGTCAGGTACTTCGGATATGGACTCGATGACCGCATCGAGCGATGAGTACCTCGGCGAGTATCCAAGCCTTTGACGCGCCTTCTCGATGCTTCCATGCGGCGAATGAGCGATGTGGTCCCAGGTGGCTGCGGCTTCGCCTTCGCTCACGCTCTCCCGCCATTCTTCCCAGGGAAGGAACTCGAGCCGTGGAACCTGGCCAAAGTGCGCGAACATGGCTTCTGCGTAAGCGCGAAGAGTCATCGGCGCGGGCGACACGACGTGAAAGCTTTCTCCGACAGCTCGATCGGGATTAGTCAGTGCCAGCTCGAACGCCTGCGCGACATCGTCAGCGTGCACATGATGCACTGTCTCCAATCCTTCGTTCGGCAGCACGATCACCTCGCCTCTGGCGATGCGCCGGAATACCTCAGGATTGAAATGGCCGGCGGGATTGAGAGGATTCCATCCCGGCCCCACCAAATGTCCCGGATGGAGAGCGACTGCGCGCGCCTGCCCGCCGCGGGTGGCGTCGAGCAGCAACTGCTCGATCGCTGCTTTCTTGATGCCGTAGTCACCGAAGGGATGCCTTGGCATGTCTTCCGTCACCGGCACCTTCGACGGCCGCCCGTGAACCCACATCGAGCCGCAGTGAAGTAACAAGGTCTGCCGAGGTCGAAGCGCGTCGACCAGCTGCTGCGCGCTGGCGGGTGTAAAGCAAATGAGGTCGACCACCGCATCTGCATTGAGCGCGGCGACGCGGGATCCGAAGGTGCCCGCTTCGTCCTCGGCCTCGCGATCAATCTCCACACGCCGCGCAGCGTTCCACGCGGGATTTGCAAGATACGGCTGACGCTTACCGCGACTTGCCGCAATGACCTCATGCCCCGCGTTGACCAGTCGCGGAACGAGGAAGGTCCCGATATGACCCGTGGCGCCCAGGACGACAATGCGCATCCGCAGAACGTACACTCTGCCTGCGCTTCCCGCATCCCGCATCCCGCATCCCGCGTCCCGCATCCCGCATATGCCTTGCGCCGTATATGCCGCTAACAGTATATTTCTGCTCATGCAGACTGCTTTCGACATCATCGCCGAGCCGAACCGCCGCGCCATCCTCAGTCTTCTGGGCTCGTCACAGCGATCGGTGGGAGAGATCGAGCGCCAGCTTCGCATGTCGCAGCCGACTGTCTCGAAACACCTGCGGGTGCTGCGTGATGCAGGCCTCGTGGAGTCCACGGTTGACGCGCAGCGTCGTCTCTATCGGCTGAAGCCGGAGCCGCTACGGGATGTGGATGCGTGGCTCGCTCCGTTCCGCCGGCTTTGGTCTACCCACATCGATGCACTCGAGCGGCACCTGGACCGCTTGGATCGGTCGACGCCAGCGACAAAAAAGAAAACCACCGGGCGACGCGCCCAAAAACCCAGACGTGATAGCGGAGAAAAGAAATGAAAATCAAACTCACCAACATTTTCGTGGACGATCAGGAGAAGGCGCTGCGGTTCTATACGGACACCCTCGGCTTCGCCAAGAAAGCCGATTTCAGTCAGGGCCCATATCGCTGGCTGACGGTAGTCTCCCCGGAGGACCCGGACGGTACCGAGCTGCAGCTGGCGAAGAACGACAACCCGGCAGCCAGAGAATACCAGCAGGCAATCTTCAAACAGGGTCAGCCAGCGGCGATGTTCTTCACGGACGATGTCAAAGGCGACTACGAGCGCATCCAGGCGCGCGGCGCGAAGTTCACGATGCCGCCGACCGACGTGACTGCCTCGACCATAGCGATGGTGAATGACACCTGCGGGAATCTCATCCAGCTCACACAGCTGAAGCGCTATTAGGATGGCCGCTCGCGATCACTACGCTCCGGGGCCTGCTGCCGGAGCGCAAGTTCTGAAGGATGGCGAGAAGTGGACGCTCGTACTCGTCAGACAATTGCGCCACTCGCCGGAAAAAGTGTGGCAAGCACTGATCGACCCGGCGCAGCTGCGTGAGTGGGCGCCGTTCGATGCGGACGCGAGTCTCGGAGAAACGGGAAAGATGGTGAGACTCTCCACCGTCGGCGCGCCCGGGCCCCGTGTTACCGAGTCAAGAGTAAAGCGCGCCGATGCTCCGAGGACGCTCGAATACAACTGGGGCGACTTCGATATGAAGTGGGAGCTCGAACCTCTTGGTGACGGTACGCGCCTGACGCTTTGGACCAACATCGCGCCCAAATTCATCTCAATGGGTGCAGCTGGCTGGCACATCGCTCTCGATGTGATGGATCATCTCCTTCGCGGAGATGCCATTGGGCGCATCGTTGGTCCCGACGCGATGAAGTTCGATGGCTGGAAACGCTTGAATGCCGAGTACGCGCGTCAGTTCGGCGTCGACGTTCCCAGGCGGTAAATCAGCAGAGACACCAGAAGCACGGGAGGAACCGCCTTACGTGGTGTGAATCTCGCAATCCGGCGGCTCCGACAATCAGCATTCTGGAGATGGTCGGCGTAGGTAACCGGAGGAGTCGAGATGAACGCTACTACTGTAGTAGTGCGCAACGGATACGGCATCCCATGGATCTGAGCGCCTACGTCAGCTTCAAGGGCGACTGCGCCGAGGCCTTCAGGTGTTACGAGGAGCTGTTCGGCGCCACACCCGGACTTCTCTTCCACTACGCCGACTCGCCGATGGCGGACGTCGTGCCCGCTGGATGGGACTCCAAGATCATGCACGGCAGCATCAAGATTGGCCGGTACCTGTTGGAAGGTGCCGACGTACCTCCCGAGAGATACGAGCAGCCAAAAGGCTTTTCGCTTTCCATCAGCGTGCCGACCCCGCAGGAAGCGGAAAGACTTTTCCAGCAGCTGTCCATTGGGGGCCGCGTGATGTACCCGATCGAAAAGACCTTCTGGTCGGAGCGCTTCGGGATGGTCATCGACCGTTTCGGAATTCCATGGATGATCAACTGCGAAGTTCCGGCCTGACTAGGCGATTACTTTCGGCGATATTTATTTAGAACCGAACAGGATTGACGATGACAGTTACGACTGAGCGCGCGGTGCTGGCGGGCGGATGCTTTTGGGGAGTCCAGGACCTGATCCGCAAATATCCGGGAGTGATCAGCACGCGTGTTGGTTATAGCGGTGGCGATGTTCCTAACGCAACCTATCGGAATCACGGGACGCACGCGGAAGCGATCGAGATCACTTTCGACCCGCAGAAGATCACCTACCGCAAGCTTCTGGAGTTCTTTTTCCAGATCCACGATCCCACAACGCGCAACCGTCAGGGAAACGACGTCGGCACCAGCTATCGCTCGGCGATCTTCTATACGACCGAGGAGCAGAAGCGCGTCGCCGAGGACACCATTGCCGATGTCGATGCCTCCGGACTTTGGCCGGGGAAAGTCGTGACCGAAGTCACGCCTGCCGGCCCATTCTGGGAAGCAGAGCCCGAGCACCAGGATTATCTCCAGAACTTTCCGAACGGCTACACCTGCCACTTCATCAGACCAGGTTGGGTTTTGCCGAAGAGGGAGAGAGTGGGGGCGTAGGACGAACTGAGTTGAAGAACCGACGCTCAATCCTCGCGGCGGCTGCGGCTTATCAGGGGTAGCTGGGTCCACAAAGCGGCCGTGATGCTCGCCATGCAGGTCAATCCGGCGATTCCGCGCATCCACCGTGCAATCGCGGTGTCGTGCTCGAGCAATCCCCAGCCTGAGAGCAGGTTGTACCAGTCGTGCCCATCGCTCTCCTCACCTGTCAGTCCGTTGAGGAGCATGAGCTGACCGGCGCGCGAATCGGCGCAGTAAATCGCGACGTCCAGCAGATTGATGGCGGACCACCACAGGCAGACCATCGCCGCGAAGACGTCGCGTCGCGCACCATCCTCTTTTTTCCGCAGGAAGTACACGACGAAGATCAGCGGAAACATCACCTGGGTGAGCGAACCGCCGAGTATCACCATGGTCCCGCCGAGGATGGGGATACCGAACGGCATGAACAGCATGTGCCCGAACTCGTGGATGCCGAGATCGATGTCGCTTACGAGCGGGACGCTGCCGAGCTCATCCCGGAACGCTCTCCACGCGAGCCACGCGAGCAATGTGGCGAGAGCGAGCCGCGCGTAGATGTGCAGAGTGCGAGGCGGACCGTTCTCAGTGGTTCGCACTCCCCAATTAATCCCCGAATGAGTGGCGTTCTCTTACTAAAAAGAAAATCGCAGCCGCCGCCAGAATCATCCCGAACCCGAACCACACGTTCGGCAGCGCCCCAAGATCGCCGAGATTAGTCTGCGCATCCTGCGGGGAGATCGATTTCTGCATGTCGAACATCCGCTGCCTCAGCGATGGGACAAAGCCGACGACCGCGGTCTGCAACAGCGAGAATCCGTACCAGCCGATTCCGAGAATGCGCGCCTCTTCCCGCAGATCCAATAAG
>DATBXT010000186.1:0-4762 GCA_036514115.1 Gemmatimonadaceae bacterium | reverse complement strand
GACGCTGATCGGCCAGGCGGCCATCGTTACTCTGTGCGTCGTGCTCGCTCGAATCCTCTGGGTGATGCCGACTACCTATGTCTTTCGGGTGATGGGCCGCTGGTTTGGATTCGGTAACGACCCGCTGCCCTCGTGGCGGATGGTCTTCTTCATTGCCTGGGCAGGATTGCGCGGCGCCGATTCACTGGTCCTCGCGCTGGCGCTGCCACTCACCACCTTGTCCGGCGCCAGATTTCCCGCGCGCGATCAGATCATCTTCATCAGTGTGAGCGTCATCTTCGTCACCCTCGTGTTCCAGGGTGCGACGCTCGCGCCCCTGGCGCGATGGCTACGAGTGGGAGTGGACGAAGACGAAGAAGCCGAAGAGGCGCACGCAAGACTGGTCGCGGCCGAGTCTGGGCTCAAGGTGCTGGAGGGTTTCAAGCAGGGCGGTAAGTATCCGGAAGTCGCACGTTACCTCGGCCAGCGCCATCGCCAGCGCGCCCGTCGCTGGGCGGCGAAGGAAGAGCATCAAAAGGCGCACGCCGTTCTCGCCGACAACTCTCCGCACGAGCATTTTACCGTGGCCAGCTCGCACGAAGCTGCGTTGATCGACGAGAGGCGCGGCGACGAGTACCGCCGAGTTCGCGGTGCGATGCTCAGGGCCGAGCAGCAGGCGGTGCTGGCGCTGCGTGACGAGGGAGTGATCGGAGACGACGTCATGCGGCGGATCCTGCGCGATCTCGATCTGGAGAGCATTTTGTTGGAGACTAGCGAGCCGGTGATCGATCCGGTGCGGGAAGTCCCGAGCGCGATACCCGAAGGAGGCTGATAAACGCCGCCCACGGCCTGCAGCCGCTAGTCGTGTTTGGCAGTTGCGTTACGCCTTGGGCGCAAAGTGGAATATTGATCCCGCGCCCCCCACTGCCCAAACATTATCCGCCGCGGTCCCCCACACTCCATAGCGATCGACGTTTCCGTTGGGCGTGTATGTCCAGCTCGTTCCGTTGTACTGAGCAACGGCTCCATTGCTGCCCACCGCCATAACGTTCGACGCCGATGCGCCCCAGATCCCGTACAGTTCCTGAACTGTTCCGCTGATCACCGGAGTCCAGCTGGTCCCATTGTAATGCAGCGCGGTGCCCGCGGTGCCGACCGCCCACACGTCCGAGCTCGAGCTCCCCCACACGGAAGTGAGAATTGCGTTTGACGTGACTGAAGATGGCTGCCAACTCGTGCCGTTGTAGTGGAGGATCGTCGATTGGCTGGCGTTGGCATCGTATCCCACCGCCCACACATCCGACGCTGACTTTCCCCAGACAGCGAACAGGAACGATGTTACTCCGCTGGGCACGACGGACCAGGCGGTTCCGTTGTAATGAAGGATCAACCCGTTGCTGCCGACCGCCCACACGTCGGCAGGTCCGCTCCCCCAGACGCCGTTCACGATCTGATTCGTCGCTCCCGGCCAGGTTGCGCTGGACCAACTGGTCCCATTGTAGTGCAGCAGCGTCGCGTTCTGGCCGACCGCCCAAACATCGGCGCTCGATGCAGCCCACACCCCGAACAGCGGGTTGGTGGTGGTACTCGAGGAGGTCGACCATGCGCTTCCGTTGTAGTGGACGATGGCGCCGACATCACCGACTGCCCATACGTCAGACGCCGAGGTACCCGCAACACCATTGAGGCTGTGGGTCGTCCCACTGGCGACCGTCGTCCACCCCGGCGCGGAAGGCCCGGTCGGCGAATCGCTTCCACCACATGAAGCAAGAATCAAAGACGCCAGGGCGGCGAAAGTCGCCCGCGTCGCAGTACGCAGCTTGATCATCTTTTCCCGTTGAGTGTTGGCTTCCCGATTCTACAGCGCCGCCCACAATTCAGCGAGCCGGTTAATCCAATTCCGCCTGCGGTCGATGCTCCGCCTGCAACTTCTGCTGCAGCTGCAAAGGCGCCGGCTCGTAATGGCTGAACTCGAAATTGTACGAGCCACGCCCCGCGGTAATCGACTTGAGCCTCAACGGAAATTGCTCGAGCTCCGACAACGGCGCCTGCGCGCTGATCTGGACGAGTCCCGCACGCGGCGTGTCGGAGCCTCGGATAGAACCGCGATGCCCGGACAGCTCGCCTGCGATGTCGCCCATCTTCTCCTCGGGCGCGACGATGTCGACATTCACGATGGGCTCGAGCACTATCGGACGAGCCTTGGCCAGCGCGTCCAGGAATGCCTTGCGACCCGCCGACATGAACGCGACGTCCTTGGAGTCCACCGGATGCGTCTTGCCGTCATAGACCGTGACGCGCACGTCCTGCAGCGGGAACCCGGCGACGAATCCGTCCTCCAGCACCCGCCGCACTCCTTTCTCCACTGATGGAATGAACTGTCGCGGAATCGTGCCGCCCTTCACCGCGTCGACGAACTCGAATCCCTGGCCGCGCGGCAGCGGTTCGACCCTGAGGTAAACTTCGCCGAACTGTCCCGCCCCTCCGGTTTGCTTCTTGTGCCGATTGTGGCCCTCGGCCTTCGCCACAATCGTTTCGCGGAACGCGATCGACGGCGGCCGCGTCTCCAGTTCCAGCTTGTACTGCGTCGCCATCTTGTCGAGAATCACCTTCACGTGCATGTCGCCCAGCCCGCGCATTACAGTCTCGTTGGTCTGCGCGTTGTGCTCGATGCGGAAGCACGGATCCTCAGCGGCAATCTTGTGGAGTACGTCGGCAACTTTCTGCTCATCCCGCCGATTTTTCGGTGTCACAGCCAGCCCGAACATCGGAGTCGGAAGCTCCAGCGGCCGAGCATGCAGTTGAGCGTCCTCGGCGGAATCGTGCAGGATGCTGTCGAACTGAATCTCCTCGATCCTGGCGATTGCCACGATATCGCCCGGCAATGCCTCGCTGACTTCGGTCTGCGTTTTTCCGCGCAGGAGATACAGATGCGAAGGCCTGATCGGCTTCCGCGCGTCGCCGACATACAGCTGCATGTTCGGTGTCAGTCGCCCCTGATGCACCCTGCACACTGCGATTCGCCCGATGTACGGATCGGTTTCAATCTTGAACACGTGGGCCAACGCATGCTTCGCCACATCCGGAACCGCCGTCAACTCCTCCCGCCCCGCGCCTCCCGCCTCCCGCTTCTCGTATACAGGCGGATTTCCCTCCAACGGATTCGCCAGCAGCTTCACCATCACTTCGAGCAGCTCGGCGATTCCCGCCCCGGTTTTCGCCGAGGTGAAGACCACAGGAATCAAATGCCCCTCGCGCAGTGCTCGCTCGAGGGGCTCGTGTAGTTCCGCGGGTGTGACCTCACCCTTTTCGAGATATTTCTCCATCAGGCTCTCGTCGACCTCCACCACCTGCTCGACGAGTCTGCGGTGCGCGTCCTCCACCGACGAGAAGTCGGCCTCCCCGGAAGGTGCGAAGAAACAGTCGGACACTTTCGCGCGGTTCGACGCCGGCAGATTGAGCGGTAGACACTCTTTTCCGAATGCCTGCTGCACGGCGTAAAGCAGTCCCGCGCAATCGACATTCTCGCAGTCGATTCGATTGACGATGACCATGCGATCGAGGCCGCGCTTCTGCGCCTGCTGCATAAATCGCGTGGTCATCATCTCGATGCCGTTCTGCCCGTTGACGACGATGGCGGCGGTCTCCACCGCCGCGAGCGCGGGCAGCGCGTTACCGATGAAGTCCGGATAGCCCGGCGTGTCGAGGAGATGGATCCGCGCCGACTCTTCGTCGACCGTTGCATCGAAGGTCGCCACTCCAAGCTTGAGTGAGTGGTGCAGCTGCTTCTCGAGTGGTGTGTAATCGAAGACCGTGCTGCCTCGATCGACGCTGCCTCCGGTCCCGACTGCTCCAGCCTTGGCGAGCAGTGCTTCAGCCAGACTGGTCTTGCCGCTGCCCGCCTGTCCGACGAGCGCGATGGTCCTGATATTCCTGATGGAATTGGTCACGAGTCGTACCCTCCCGCTTCCCTCATTCTATAGCAAAAGGCTCCAAGAACGGAAGACCATCGCCCAGCCGCCGAAGCAGGGTATTTGCGGGTAAACACGTGCACTCTTTCAGGTATTGTCACATGATCGAAGAAAAGCTCAATATCCGGACGCGCGACGGAATGACCGAAGCCCTGCTCGTCCGCCCGGAGTCCAACGATCCGTTGCCGGCAATCATCAACCTTACCGACGGCCTCGGGTTTCGTCCGGCGTTCGCCGACCAGTCGAAGCGAATAGCTGAGCACGGCTATGTCGTGCTGGCCCCGAACATTTTCTATCGGGTGTCCACGAACCCGGTCTTCCCGTTCGAGCCGGACTTCGCCAGCGAGCAGACACGCGAGCGTTTCGCCGAGCTCAAAGCACCGATGACCCCGGACGCGATGGAGCGCGACGGTATGGCGCTAGTCGATTTCCTTTCGTCTCAGCCGTATGTCAGCAGCGGCCCGATGGGCGTGGTCGGATTCTGCTTCGCCGGCAAATTCGCGATGCTCGTCGCGGCGGCGCGTCCGGATCGGATCGCAGCTGCCGCCTCATTCCACGGCGGCGGCCTGTTCACCGATACTATAGATAGTCCGCACCTCGTCCTCCCGCGCGTGAAGGCGCGTCTCTACTTCGGCCATGCCGTCAACGACCAGGGCATGCCGGCCGAAGCCATCGAGAAACTGGAGTGGGCGCTGCGATCGTGGGACGGAGACTACGAGAGCGAGATGTACGACGCGAAGCACGGCTGGATGATTCCGGGCGGTCGCGTTTACGATGAGGCGAATGCGCAGAGGGGTTTTGGGAAACTCATG
>DATBXT010000185.1:0-2909 GCA_036514115.1 Gemmatimonadaceae bacterium | reverse complement strand
CTGTTGCTGCCGCAATCGGTGCAGGAGTATACCGTTGGCGGCAGCGCGACCATCGTGCAAAACGATCGCTGGACCCACGCGATCGTCGCCGGCTTCGACGGCAGCAGGCTGATCAATCTCGCGGACTATCACACTCCGCTTCCTTCGGGCACTGGGCCCGACCTTGGTAGCGCCGGCGGAAACGCCAACCTCGGGTCGCTGCGTCTCAGCACAGTGGGACGTCTTGGAAGTCCCGACGCGCTGGCAACGACGCTGACGTTCGCAGCGGAAAATTCGATGCTCGATTTCCGCGCGCAAGCGGCTGGGGCCGCGTCAACGCAGGCCGGCGGCGGCGGGGCAACGAGTGTCGCATCGGTGGTGCGCCGCTGGACGACGGCCGGTGTCGCGCAAGCGAATTTCGCCTGGAGGGATGCGGGCTACTTCACCAGCGGCTTCCGTGTCGAGCAGAACGAGTCACTCGGCAATAGCGCGACTGTCTCTGTCCTTCCGATGGTGGGTGTAGCCGCACTGCGTGATGTTGGCCCAGTCACTGTGAAGCTCCGCTCTGCATACGGCAGAGGGATCCGTCCGGCGACGACCCCAATTCGCGAAACGACCTGGTTCGACCCGCGCCACGAAGGTCGCATTACGGATCTTTCGCCGGAAGCGCAGTCCGGTATTGAAGCGGGAATAGATGTCTTCCTGGGCAAGTCATTCGGCTTGCAGCTGACCCGATTCGACCAGCTCGCGTCCGGCCTCATTCAGCGGGTGGCGTACGTCTCGTCGGATTCACACAACCAGGGCCCGTCGGGCGGATACTACGCGCCGCCGCAGCAGCCCATTGGGCCCGGCGACCGCCACATTGAATACGCGCTGCAGAACGTCGGCGAGATCACGAACCGCGGGTGGGAAGTGAAGAGCGACGTAAACGTTGGATCGCTCGCCCTGAGTGGAACGTTCTCCACGGTTGACAGCCGCGTCAAACAGGTCGCCAGAACCTACGCCGGAGATCTACGCGTCGGCGACAGAATGCTGGAGGTGCCGGCCAAGACCGGCAGCTTCTCGGCGGCATGGAACGCCCTCGGCTGGAATACTTTCGTCGCGGCGTCGCACTCGTGGGACTGGATCGGTTACGACCGCATCGCTCTTGCGGGCGCGTTCTCCAACTCGACCCAGGCCGACGCCCAGCTGGTGGGCCAGCAGCTGCGAAATTACTGGCTGCAGTACAGCGGGCTGACCAGGCTTCGCGCCAGCGTTGGCAGGACGCTCTTCCGCGGCCTGTCCTTCACGCTCAGCGGAGAGAATCTTCTCAACCGGCAACACGGTGAGCCGGACAACGTCACGGTGGTTCCAGGCAGAACTCTCAGCTTCGGGCTGCGGGCGGCGATGTGACGCCGCGAGTTATCGCGGCCCGGCCAGGAAGTAGATCGCGGTGATGGCGAGGAGAAAGTACGGCACGAGCGCGGCGGCCCCGGCGTAATCCTTCGCCATACGCTGGCCGAAAAAGAGTGCGACGATATTGGCTGCCGCGACGAGAGCGCCCCAGAACGCCAGAGTCGCGTCACGCGTGACGAGGAGCAGCAGAAAACCAATCGCGCTCAGCGCCCCGGCCGCAACCTCGAGAATCGTGACGACCAGGAACATCGGTCCGACGGTGCCCGCAAGTGGACTCTTCGCGAAAACGCCGTCGAGGTAAGCGCGATTGCCTTTCCTGTCGATCACCTTGTCCAGTCCCGATTGCAGAAAGAGGATGGCAAGAATCGCCGATACCAGTAGCTGGATGATGTAGGAGGCCCACTCCGGCGATCGGAAGTTCGGCATTCTATCTCATCTCGCGGATCATCACTCCCCGCTGCGCGAGCTCACTGATGTATTTCTCGGGCGGCATCGCTTCATCCGGGGTGAATACTCCAGCTTTGCCGATCTCGCCGCGTGCCTGCATCTGGCCTGTGATCGATAATGAGTACCCGGTGGAGCGCTCCATCGCGCTGATGCCGTTCTCTTCGTCGTAGTAGTCGACCATCTCCCAGCCGATTCGCTTCGGCTTGTCGCCCTTCTTGCCGTCGGCGAAAACGCGCAGTGCCACCAGGTCGTGTGCGTTTGGCTTGGTGAGACGCGGGCCCATCGCCGCAACAACGAGATCGCGCGGCACCACCTTGACTCCCTTCACATCGACTGCCTTCAGCTCCAGGAGCCCGAGCTCGCGCACCGCTTCCATGATTCGCGCGTGACCGGGGTAGCGAAGGGTTTTGTATTCCATCGTCGGAATCTTGCCCTCGTAACGGAATGCCATAGTCGACAGGCCGCCCGCCGTGTGAAAGCCCTCCAGCTCGCCCAGCGATCCCCCGAAGTACACCGGCTCGAGCTCGGACAGCGCTTTCACTCTCGTGCGCTTTCCTTTGCGCAGTACCCACGACAAGGTCGTGTAGTAGTCGAGCACTCCCTCGAGCGAGTAAACGATCTGGTAATTGAGCGGTGGCTCGGGATGCTGCGGCAATCCGCCGACGAAGATGCGCACGGAGTCGACCGAATCCAGCTGCTGGATCGCGTACTCCGCCAGGATATTCACCATTCCCGGAGCGAGCCCGCAGTCCGGTATCACGGTGATGTTTTTCCTTTTCGCTTCGGCGTCGAGCTCTTTCTGCTTGAAGACGATCTCGGTGTTGCCGCCGAGGTCGGAGAAATGAACGCCGGCCTCTACCGCGAGCGCCGCGAGCTCGTAGTTGAAGTAGTAGGGGATCGCGCTCATGACGGCGTCGCTCTCGCGCATCAACGCGAGCATCGCGTCGCGGTCGCGCACGTCCACCCGCGTCGGGATCAGCCGCTCGCCCGAGTGCGGGGCGAGGAATTGGGGAAGATGTCCCGTGTGGAGATCCGCCAGCCTCACCACCTTCACATCGGGATTTTGAAGCAGATCATACGCGCACGCA
>DATBXT010000184.1:0-6832 GCA_036514115.1 Gemmatimonadaceae bacterium | reverse complement strand
CCGCAGAAGCATCGCTTCACGCTCCGACGGCCGAAGTCGAGCACAGCCATCCGACGCACTCGACTTACTGGAAGGTCGCGGCCATTCTCCTGATCATCACGGTGGCCGAGGTCTGGGCGTACTACATCCCGTCATTCGTGGCGTCGCGCGGATTCGTTCCGACTCTTCTCATACTCTCCGCGCTCAAGTTCACGATCGTCGTGATGTTCTACATGCACCTCAAGTACGACCACCGCCTGTTCCGCGTGCTGTTCACCGGCCCGCTGCTAATCGCGGGACTCACGCTGATTGCGTTGATGTTCCTCTTCGGGCACCTGTTCCTGAAGGTTATGTAGAGATGCTCGCGCTGGCGCTGCTGCATCCCATCGCCAATCTGAGCTGGTGGCGGTGGTCGGTTCATCCGAGTACCGCAGTCGGAATCGCCGCGCTGGCAGCTCTCTACATCTGGGCCTCCGCAAAACTCCAGCAGCGGCCCTCCACCGGTCAGAGGATCTATTTCTCTGCCGGCATCCTGCTGCTCTTCGGGTCGCTGAACGGACCGCTTCACGACCTGAGCGACGACTATTTATTCAGCGCGCACATGGTGCAGCATCTTCTGCTGACGCTTGCCATCCCACCCTTGCTGCTGGCCGGAACTCCGGGATGGATGCTTCGGCCGCTGCTCTCGCGAAGGTATGTCGCGCCGGTCGCGCGCTACCTTACGCGCGCGCCCATCGCTTTCGTCGTTTTCAATCTCACTATCGCCGTCTGGCACTTGCCTCCGTTCTACAACGCGGCAATGGCGCACCACGGCCTGCATATCGTCGAGCATCTGACGTTCATGGCTGCCGCCGTGCTGATGTGGTGGCCGCTCCAGAGTCAGCTTCCGGAGTTTCCGCGGCTCGCATACCCAGGCCAGATGCTCTACAGCTTTCTCATGAGCATCCCCATGTCGATCGTCGCTGTGTACATAGCAATGGCGGATCATGTGTTGTATCCGGCGTACAGCGCGGCCCCGCGCGTCTTTCAGCTCACCCCGCTGGAAGATCAGCTTCTCGGGGCATTGATCATGTGGATCCCCGGCGGGATCATCTTCATGATCATCATGAGCGTCGTCTTCTTTAAATGGAACGCCCGCGGCGAGGATTCGACCGCGGGCGCGCAGGTGGACTGGAAGCCGTCGGCCGCCTAGTCGTCCGTTCCTTCCAAAGCCCTCTTCAGCTGAGCGTCCAGGCGTGGATGCTTCCGCCACAGGTACCATAGCATCAGCGACGAGGCGAGCAGATTGGCGATGAAGATCTGCGCCCACGACATGCCACCCAGCGCCGACTGCGTGAATACCGCCGCGATCATGTAGAAGCCCAGCGTCATCATCACGAAGGCGACCAGGAGCCCGGCCAGAATCCCCGGCGTTCGCTCCGCCTGATGAACGATGACCGTCAGCAGGATGCCGACGATGAAGAACGCCAGGTAGTGAAAGATGGTGTAGCCGAGCACGTGGGTGAACGCGGTATCGCCCATCATGTTCTTGCCGAGTATGCTGACCACGCCCTTGCCGAGAAAGATCGGCGTATAGAAAGCATGCCCGGAAATTGTGTCGACGATGAGGAACCAGACCGCGATCGCGGTGGCGCCGATGAAACCGGTGATTATTCCTTCACGCAAAAAATTGTGCGGTCGCTCAGCCATCGCTGCCCTCTCGTGGAGTTAAGTGCAACCGGACTTCGGGGAAATTACGCAACCCCTGGGTATATTCCAAGCGATGCGCGTCCGCGCCGAGAGCGACGATCGTGCAGCCAGTCTGGCACCGTTCTCGCCTCATCTGAGTCCGTTCCTGCTCCCTTCGCTTCACGCTCACCGCTTGAGAATGTTCTCTCGTAAAATCCGGATCGCCATCATGGCGGCGCTCACTGTTTGTGCCGCTACTCCCACCATACTCGAAGCCCAGGCAAAGACCACGACGACGCGGCGGCGCGCCAGAAAGCCCAGTCGCAATCGTCCGCCGGCAGTTCCGGCAGCGCGGTACAGCACCACTCGCAGTCCCGATGACCTTTCAACGACGCTGGCGAATCTTGCCGGCAAGATCAACGGCGGCATGTGGGGCGGAATGGTCGTTTCGCTGACGAGAGGTGACACGCTCTACGCCTACAATGCAGGAGAAGCGATGCTTCCCGCATCGACGATGAAGCTTCTCACGAGCTCCATCGCCTTCGAGACTTTCGGCCCGAACTACCAGTTCAGCACTGACGCGTTGCGCGACGGCGCCGTCGGACCTGACGGGACCCTTACCGGCAATCTCTACATCCGCGGCGACGGCGATCCCGCGCTGTCAGGAAAATTCCTGCCCGGCGGCTCCTCCGCGCCGATGAACAAACTCGCCGATCTCGTCGTCCAGAAAGGGATCAAGCGCGTGACGGGTAACATCATCGGGGATGCGTCCGGTTTTGACGATCAGAAAATCCCGGAAGGCTGGCTGTCGCGATACCTGCAGGCGTCGTACGCCGCCAGGGTGTCTGCCCTGTCGCTCAACGAGAACCTCGTCGCGGTCGCCGTCACCCCGACTGCGCCGGGCCAGGCCGCAACCGTCACGCTCGAGCCTTCCACCAGCGCGATTCCGCTCGTCGCCAACGTGCGCACAGTTGCCGGGGGCGGAGCGCGACTCGGGTTCCGCAAGCAGGGCGACGGTACGATCGTGGCCAACGGCTCGATCGGCTCGCGGGCCGGCACACGCAAGTACGTCTATATCGTTGAGGACCCGGCCAGCTTCGCCACCGGCGCCTTCAAAAACGCCCTCATCGCCAAAGGCGTGAAAGTCGACGGTGGTATTCAGCTCGGGAAGGCTCCGGCTGCGGCCGTCAAAGTTGCCGGACTGCAGTCGCCTCCCCTCGCCAGCATGATCGCGGCGATGAACCGCGAAAGCATCAATCATTACGCTGAGCTGTTATTCCGGAACGCCGCCCGCGGCACAGACAGATCGACGGTCGGAAGCGTCGCCAACGCCAGCGCCGCGCTCGACAAGTTTTTTGCAACCAAGGTTGGCTCTGACACCAGCAAGCTGACCTTCGCGGATGGAAGCGGGCTCTCCACGCTCGACCGCGTCACACCGCGGGCCCAGGTTCAGCTGCTCGGCTACGCGCATCGTGCGTCATGGGGGCCATGGCTCCATTCCTCGCTGCCGGTCGCCGGCGATTCCGAGCTCTTGAAGCGGAGAATGAGAAACACCCCAGCCGAGGGAAACCTGCACGCCAAGACAGGTACGACAAACGAGGTTATCGGGCTGGCTGGCTACGTGACGGCCGTGAACGGCGAAGTCCTGGCGTTCTCCTTCCTTTACAACGACCACGACCGCTGGACGGCGAAGTCCATGATCGACGTCATGAGTGAAACCCTTGCGAGTTTTGGAAGGTAGAATTCAAGGGTAACCCCTTTCTAAACATATAGTTAAAAGTGTTCGTGAAAGTGCCGTTGGTGGCATTTTTCCTGCACCCGATGCGAGACGAACCGCGTGAGGCGCCCGCGTGAGGTCATATATATGTCATATCGCACTTTCGTAGACAGAGACGGGTCCTACTGGCAGGTCTGGGACTCCCAGCCGACAAGAGTCGAGCGGCGGGCCGGCGACCGGCGGCGCGCGGCAGCCTTCCAGCTATGGCGTGGTCCCGAGCGCCGTACGAGCGCGGATCGGCGCATTACGAGTCAGCGCAGGATTACTCTGTCAGAAGGCTACGGCTCAGGTTGGTTGACCTTCGAGTCGTTATCGGAAAAACGGCGCCTGATTCCCATTCCGGCGCGCTGGGAGGATCTCAGCCAGGGCGAGCTTCGCGTTCTTTGTGAGAAGGCCAAGCGGGTCGCCCGCGTCGAAGGCATGACTACCCAATAAAAAAAAATCCCAGCCATCTGCCGGCGAGGGCAAATGGCTGGGACGCGAAGCGGATTCGTTTCTGGGTGCGCCGACGAGGTCCGCTTCTTTTTCTAGTGGCAGTCCAATCGCTCACCAGCCAGGGACAACGTTCCTGTTTTGGTCACACCGTCCTGGGTGACAGAGACCTGGGCCGTACTCGTGCCGTCGAAGGTGATTACCTCGCGCCGCGACGAAGTCGTGGGTGTCTGACCAGCCAGGGTCACGGTCGCCTGCATCGAACGAACGATGGTTCCCGCGGTCGGGAACGTCGGCCTTCCGTTCTGGAGCGGGATCACCACGCCCGTTACTGTGTCGCCCGCGGTGCGAAGTGAAGTGAACTTCACGCCGTCGCGATCGGTGCCCACCGTTGATTCCGTCCCGCTGGTGGTTGCGTTCACCGTCCGCTGAGTGCTACCGCTGGCGAGACCGACCACGGTGATGTCGCTCTTGCTGTTCACCATGCTTGTGTCGTCATCGTGATGGACCTTTGTACCGGTGACCGTCGTCAATACGTTCACGGTGTTGGTCGTGGCTGTATCGAAGACCTGCTGCGGGGTCCCCGATGCGTTCAGGTAGGAGAACGAGCGGTTTATGGTCAGTCCGCGGCGAGCGACTGGGGCGCAGGTTACGCGATTGTCCGTCGAGGAAAAGGCGCAGGCGGAGCTGTTGTGCAGATCGCCGAATGGACCTCTTCCAAGGGCGAAGCCGAAGGGAATTCTGCCCCTGAAGACATCTGCCATGCCACCGCCCATCAGGCTGGACCAGCCGGGACCCCGATCGTGATCGCCGTCGTGATGCTCACCTTCGCCATCCTCGTGCTCGGCGTCGTCGAAAGTCCCGTTCATGCTGCCCGGCTCGAACCCATCGTTCGTTTCAGAGCTGCCGACGAAACTGGTGTTGATCTGGTTGAAGCTGATCGGGGCTGTTCGTAGTGCCGACGCAGCCAGGGCCGACGTGACCGGCGTGTTGACGTTATCGGAGCACGCGGCGACCAGAATCGTCGTGACAGCCGTAAGAAGGACTGCAGAAATCCGTTTCATTTGGTATCTCCAAAATTTGTTGCGATTACTTGGCACTTTCGCACACCGTTCTGAGCTCTGAGACACGCGGCGACGAAGCTACCCTACGGAAGCCACTGGCTCAGGCGATTCCGCAGCTCGGCGAGCGCCTGCCCCATTCGTTTCTCGACCGTTTTTACGGAGATCTCGAGCGTAGCCGCGATCTCGGCGTACTTCAGGCCCTGGTACCTGCTCAACTGAAAGATTTCGCGGGTCTTCTCGGGCAAGCCAGCGATGGCGTTGCGGACCGCTACTTCCAACTCCGTGCCCAGCATTTCGTCTTCCGCCGAAGGTGCACTGCGTGGCTCGATCGAGGAAACAACTGCCTCGCGGTCAACCACCCGCTGGTGACGCACCTGATTGAGAGCGCGGTTGCGAGTGGAGCGAAGAAGATAGGCGCGAAAGCTTTGCTCGATGTGAAGAACCTCTCGCCTCCGCCAAAGCTCCAGCATTACTTCCTGCGCGACTTCCTCTGCCGTCGCACGCTGCCGAAGTACTGATTCGGCCATGCGCACGAGATGCGAGTAGTGCTCCCGGAAAACCGCATCGAAAGCGCTCTCGTCTCCCGCCCGGATGCGCTCTTGCAGCTCACGGTCGCTGGCCTGATTCGTGTCCAATAGGGTGGCGTTCAGTTGAGGTGTCTGTCTAATTAATGAATATGTCGAATCCGGGCGGAACTCCGACGAGTATCACCCCCGACGATTGGGAGCGTATTGCTCGTTACGTCACCGGCGAGGCTGCCGCTGGCGAAGTCGAGATCACCAGAAGATGGGTTGAAGGCGATCCCCACCGCGCGGAGATCGTGCGCCTCCTCGAGTCCATCGTGAGGAACGTAGAGAGCGACGAGTCGTCTGCTACTCCGGTCGATGTCGAAGGCGCCTTGGCAGGGGTGAAGGCGCGCTTCGGTGGGGCGAAGGTGATTCCACTGCCCGGTGCGAATGATCCCGCCTCCCGCCGCGCCACTCTGGCGCTGCTAAAAGTGGCGGCAGCCGCCGTGATCATCATTGGGGGAACAGCGTTGTGGCAGAAGGCTCGCCGCGCCGAGTCCAACGCAGTTGCCCGAACGTTTGCGACGGCGATTGGGGAGCGGCGGCAAGTGACGCTCACTGACGGCACGAGGGTTTTGCTCGGCCCGACGAGCCGGCTCGTGGTCGTCGCCGATGGCAGCGAGGAGCGCGCAGTGACGCTCGACGGAATCGCCTACTTCAACGTCGTTCACGATCCCGCGCGACCGTTCGCGGTCAAGGCGGGCGCAATCACCATTCAGGACGTCGGGACGGCATTTGCGGTCGAGAGCGATGACAGTGCTGGTACGCGCGTAACGGTCGACTCGGGCTCAGTAGCAATTGCCGCCGCAAATCAAAGGGGCGTTCCGGGGGCCGTGCTCAATGCCCGCGATCGCGCTTCAATTGATGTCCGAGGTGTGGTCGCGGTTGAGAGATCGGTTGCTTCAGAGGAAGACCTCGCCTGGACGCAGGGGCGGCTTGTTTTTCGCGACACCCCGCTCGTACTTGTTGGAGCTGAACTTTACCGCTGGTATGGAGTACGGCTAAAGGTTGCCGATTCGTCCCTGACGAACCTGCACCTGACCGCATCCTTCTCTGGTGAGCCGGTTGATCGCGTCCTCAACGTCATCGCACTCTCGCTCGGTGCTCGCATCGAGCGGCAGGGCAACGTGGCCCTTCTCTACCGGTCTCCGTCATCTGGAAACCGGTAAGACGCGCTCGCTGACGGACTCGATCCGTCCATTCCTGGCGATCGTCGCGTCCGTGATCGCACTGACGTCGCCGACGGTCGGCAGTGCGCAGTCTTGCACGCTTGAAAACGGTCTGCAGGCATCGTCGACTACCTGGTCGTCTCCGCTCGATCGGCGCGTATCGCTCCACACGAGAGA
>DATBXT010000183.1:0-2096 GCA_036514115.1 Gemmatimonadaceae bacterium | reverse complement strand
GCAGAGTGACCACCATCAACGAAGCGGTTGTCCCGCGCGGCCCAAACCGGATCGCGGTCCACAGGAGAAACGGCAGCGGGGCGTACAGCAGGACCGGCGAAGGATGGAGCGCGGGGTGCTGGTCGTTGAAGACGTAGAGAGAGACAGTCAGCAGCCCGACGGCGAGACTCAGCGCCTCCAGATAGCGTTTCGTCGACGCGGCCTGGATCTCCGACAGGGTGGTCCGTTTTGCCCAGGACAGAATCACGGCTCCGACTGTCAGCGTCGTCAGGGCATTGGACAGGAGGCGGGTGCCCCAGAGCGTCCAGTAGTTGCCTTCGCCGAGACCGGCGAGGCGCACGAAACCGACATCGATGAAGGACGCGAGAAACGTTGCCACGAACGCGCCGCAAAAAATGAAAATGCCGACATCGCGCGATCGATCGAAGCGAAGCTGGTGCCTCACCGGCAACAGCGCGCGCACGAGCGAAGCGCCGATCAACGCTTCACTGCAATTGCTCACGTACCAGGCCAGCACGAGCTGCGTCGGGAACCCGCTTTTCAGCTCCACCGCCAGATGCGCAGGGAGAGCGGCGACCAGCACGATCCACCACCAGCTTCTTGGTGTGAGCAGCAGCGCGGCGAGGAGAATTGTGTTGGGCGGCCACAGCGTGGAGATCGGGATTGGCCGCAGGGTCAGCGCAAAACCAAGCTTGGCGCCGAGGTAATAGGCTATTGCCACGAAGACTGCAGTAGTCCACGCGCGGGGGATCGGTTCCAGAGCCGATCGAAACGGCCGGTCAAAAAGCGAGTCCGGCTGGGCCGTCGTCATGCCTACCTACCTGCTCAGGGCTGGATTGTACGCCAGTGAACAAGGTACGGCGCAGAACGAACTACTGCAACGGAGGTCCGCACGTGCGAGCAGAAGTGCGGGACGCCTGGCCATGGAACGAGCTAGTTCCGCGAGCTAAAATCGTCACTGCAAGCCGGGCAACAAGCGCCGGCACCACAGGCCAGACAAACAAGGAAGGACAATGAAGAATCGCACAACTGCGCTCGCCGATCGTCTCGAAGAGGGCTCGCGCGCGCTGGCCAGCTTCGCCAGCACACTGACCGAAGAGGAATGGCAGACGGAAGTTCCGCACGATGGTCGCAAAGTAGGCGTCACGGTGCACCACGTCGCCAGCATGTATCCGCTGGAGATGCAGCTGGCGCAGGGGATTCTGAAGGGTGATGCCCAGGTCGGCGTCACCTGGGACGCTGTCGCTGGCATTAATGCGAAACACGCTGGAGAGTTCGACGGAGTTACCAAGGAGCAGGCAATCGAGCTTCTCCAGCGAAACAGCAAAGCCGCGGCGGATGCGATTCGCGCGCTGGACGACGAAGACCTGGATCGGGCAGCGACGCTGTCACTCTATTCCGATGCGCCGCTAACGGCCGGCTTCTGGCTGGAGGATCATCCGGTTCGGCATAGCTATCATCACCTGGCCAGGATTCGAGCGGCGTTGAAGTTGGAGCCGGCCGAAGTTTAGAACCGCCACTTACGACTACCGGCCCGAGGTGGGGGCGGGCCGGCAGTGTTTGTTTTGCAGTTTGATGTGAATGGGGCTAATCTCCAACTACCCCGTTCTCAGTGAGTAGCGAGGTATCCAATGAATCCATCCGACGCTGCCTTGCTCGTCATCGATGTCCAAAAAGGCATCGACAATCCCAAGCTCGGCCCCCGCAATAACCCCGACGCCGAAAAGAAAATCGCCGAGCTGCTGGCGGCGTGGCGCGAAGCAGGGCAGCCGGTGATTCACGTCAAGCACATGTCGACCGAACCCGAATCGTTGCTTCGTCCCGGGCTTCCGGGAAACGCGATCAAGGATGAAGCACAGCCCATCGATGGCGAGCCACTGTTCGAGAAGAACGTGCACAGCGCGTTCATCGGCACGCAGTTGGAATCCTATCTACGACTGAGTGGAATCGGGTCCCTGGTGATCGCCGGTCTCACCACCGAGCACTGCGTCTCCACCACCGCGCGCATGGCGGCGAACCTCGGCTTCAGGGTGACCGTCGTAGCCGATGCTACGGCGACGTTTGGACGGACTGGCTACGACGGCAAGAAGTACAGC
>DATBXT010000182.1:0-5895 GCA_036514115.1 Gemmatimonadaceae bacterium | reverse complement strand
GGTGGCCGGCGATTGCCAAGGGCGATCACACGCTCATCCTGGCGCCGACAGGAACCGGGAAGACGCTGGCGGCGTTTCTCTGGGAGGTGAACGCATTGATTCGCGACGGGCTCGAGTCGCCGCTCGCGAATGCCGTGTACCTGCTGTACGTGTCGCCGCTCAAGGCGCTGAACAACGACATCCAGCGCAACCTCGATAAACCGCTCCGGGAATTACGCGAGCTGTTCACTGCCGAGGGGAAGGACTTTCCGGAGATAAGGGTCGGCGTCAGAACCGGTGACACGCCCGCATCGGCGCGCGCGAGGATGCTGCGCAAGGCTCCGCACATTCTCATCACCACCCCGGAATCGCTCAACATCATGCTGACGACGCTAAAAGGGCGCGGGATGTTCAGCGGAGTCCGTGCGGTGATTGTGGACGAGATCCACGCGATCGCCGGCACAAAGCGGGGGGCTCACCTCGCGCTGACGCTGGAAAGGCTGGAAGCACTGGTGGATAAGCCGCCGCAGAGGATTGGTCTATCGGCGACACAGCGGCCGCTCGAAGAGGTCGCGCGGTTTCTCGGTGGTTGCGAACAGCGTGACGGCTCGCAGTCCTTCCGCCCTGTGACGATTGTCGACTGCGGGATGACGAAGGAGATGCAGATCTCGGTCGAGTCACCGGTGGCGGATCTCGCCAACGTCGGCGGGAGTATCTGGCCGGCGGTCGCGCCGTTGGTGCTGAAGCACATACAGGAGTCGAAGACTACGTTGGTGTTCGTCAATAATCGGGCACAGGCGGAGAAGATCGCGGCTCGGGTGAACAAGCTCGCAGAAACCGAGATCGCGCTGCCTTACCACGGCTCGCTCGCGCGCGAAAGAAGGTTCGCGCTGGAAGAGCGGCTGAAAGCCGGATCCTTGCGGGCGCTGGTGACCACCAGCTCACTGGAGCTGGGCATCGATATTGGATCGGTGGATCTGGTGATCCAGCTCCAGTCGCCGAAACGAGTCGCGGCGGCGCTACAGAGAATCGGACGCGCAGGTCACACGCTCGGGGTAGCGAGTCGTGGTATTCTCG
Organism: Gemmatimonadaceae bacterium; assembly: GCA_036514115.1. Lineage (GTDB taxonomy): Bacteria > Gemmatimonadota > Gemmatimonadetes > Gemmatimonadales > Gemmatimonadaceae > UBA4720. Next base: position 4,839 of record DATBXT010000182.1, on the reverse strand, counting down.
TTCCCACATTCAGGGACGACGCGGTGGAGATCGCGGCGATCGTCGCGGCAATGCGAGCCGGCGATGTCGAGCCCACGCAAGTCGTTCAGAACGCGCTCGACGTGCTTGCTCAGATCGTCGTCGCAGCGGTGTCGGTCGACGACTGGGTGAGTGAGGACCTCTACCGGCTGGTGATGCGATCCTATCCCTATCACCAGCTATCGCGCACGGCGTTCAACGAGGTGCTGGAAATGCTTTCCGGCAAATATCCCTCGGATGTCGCCGCGGAGCTGGAGCCGAGGATTACCTGGGATCGGGTGAATGACCGCTTGATCGGCAGCCGGGCTGCGCGAATGACGGCGGTCATTTCCGGCGGCACGATTCCGGATCGTGGCCTGTACACAGTGAATCTTCCAGACCGTACGCGACTCGGTGAGCTCGACGAAGAATTCGTGCACGAGTCACGAATGGGAGATGTCTTTCAACTCGGGTCATCGACCTGGCGTATCGCGGCGATCGAGCATGACCGGGTAGTCGTGACGCCCGCGCCTGGAACGCCGGCGAGGATGCCTTTCTGGCACGGCGAGTACATGGCGCGTTCGCTCATGTTGAGTCATCGCGTGGGCGCACTGCGACGAGAACTTTCGGAAGCCCCGAACGAGGAGCGCCTGCGAGTGGAGTACGGCTGTGACGCAGCCACCTCAAACTCACTGGTCAAATACATCGCGTCCCAGCGAGCAGCAACGCGCATAGTGCCGGACGATCGAAACATCGTCATCGAGCAGTTCCGGGATGAGACAGGCGCGGTACGGGTTGTGATTCACGCGGCTTTTGGAGGGCGCATCACCGCGCCGTGGGGCATGGCGCTGGCGCAGCGGATGCGCGAAGCGATCAACGACACCGACCTCCAGGTTCAGACCACCGACGACGGAATCATGCTGCGGCTGCCCGATCTCGGAATGACTACGCCGATCCAGTCGCTGCTTGGACTCTCCGGCGCTGAAGCGGAGCAGCTGGTGATGGAGGAAGTCGGATCGACTTCGCTGTTCGGCGCGCGGTTCAGAATGAACGCGGCGCGAGCGCTGCTGCTCCCTCGCGGGAATCCGCGCCGCCGAATGCCACTCTGGCTGCAGCGGCTCAAGTCGCTCGATCTGCTCGAGGTAGTCCGACAGTTCCCGAGCTTTCCGATTCTCGTCGAGACGTATCGCGAAGTCCTGCAGGACGCGTTCGACTTGCAGGGGCTCAAGGAAGTACTTGCGGAAATAGCGTCCGGAGCGATTCGCATTCACATGGTTCAGACGGACGTGCCTTCCCCGTTTGCCGCCAGCCTCCAGTTCGGGTTTGTCATGGACTGGCTCTACGGCGACGACACACCGCGCGCAGAACAGCGAGCTGCACTGCTCTCCATCGACAGGAGCTTGCTGGACGAGGTGATGGGCGGCGAGGGAAGCGACGACATCACGCGCGAGGCCATAGAGCAGACATTGGCCGAACGCAGGGGAACCGCGGCAGGCCGCCGCGCGCGCACCGACGACGAGCTCGCGCACCTCCTGGACCGAGCTGGCGATCTGAACGAATCAGAACTTCGAGCACGCATCGCGTCCGAGGACGAAGGCGGCCGTGGTGATGCCCTGGCGAGACTGCTCGAGACCAAACGCGTCATCGCGATTCCCCTTGGCCCGGCAGATTCTCGCGAGTGGCGTTTCATTCTCACAGAGACCTATCCCCGCTATGTGTCGGCGTTCGGCGCGGACCAGTTGGGCAGGGTGCGCGGCGGAGTGGAGATCGCCGAGCAGGATGCGTCAGATCTGATCCCCTATGTGCTGCGACATGCGGCGATAAATGCCAGCGTCGCGCGCCGCGAAATTCTGGCGAGGTTCCTCACGCAATCAGGCCCGGTGACTGTGACCGAGATTCACAACCGTTACGGATGGCAGCGGGAGTGGATCGAGTCCCGACTCACCGAATGGGAAAGAACCGGAAAGCTGATTCGCGGGAAATTCCGGCGCGAAGTGCAGGACATCGAATGGTGCTCCCGACGCGTAGTGGAGATCGGGCGACGCCGCGCGCTAGCGTCGTTACGGAAGCAGATCGAGGCTGTAGAGCTGCCTGTGTTTGCGGCGTTCATGCAGCGCTGGCAGCACCTGGACGAGCGTGACCGGCTGGAAAGCGACACCGGCACGGAGACGGTTCTGCGACAACTATATGGTATAGCGCGTCCCCCGGTGGCGTGGGACAGGGACTATCTGCGAACTCGAATCACGGCCTACGATCCCGCGTCCTTGTCGAGATTCACTGCGACGGGTGAGCCTGTCTGGGCCGGGGAGGGGAATTACGATCCGGAGACGGGAGCGATTCCTCTGGCGCGCGTCCGATTCTTCGAGCGCGGAACGGGATCGATCTGGCTCCCGGAAGAATCGGAGCCGGTGCTGAGTGAGAATGCTGAGAAGGTCCGGTCGACCATCGCCGAGGAAGGCGCATCTTTCATCGGCGACATCCAGGCGATCACGGGTTTGACGATGCTCGCGGTGCGTGAGGCGATTCGAGAGCTGGTGGCGTGGGGGCTGGTAACCAACGACACCGTCGAAGCGCTGAGGGAGATCGCGCGCTGGAAACCAATGTTGCCGCGCACGGGCTCGGATCCGACGAGCTGGCTGCCATCCAACTACACGCCCTCTCCGAATCGTCGGTTCACGCGGAGCCGCCCGAACATTCGACGTCTTCCGAAGTGGAGACGACCGGATAAGCCTGGCGCGGCACCGAGTGGATGGACTGGCCGCTGGTCGCTGGTGCGCCGACGCGGAACAATGGGTCCGCCTCTGGCCGAAGAGGAACGCGCAGAGCGAATCGCGAGGCAGTGGCTCACACGTTATGGAATCGTCTCGCGTGACTGGTGGCGAAGGGAGCGTCCGCCAATTTCCTGGCGATCCATCTACCGCGAGCTGAAGCGACTCGAGTTCCGGGGCGAAGTGCGTCGGGGATATTTCGTGAAGGGTTTGGGCGGCGCGCAGTTCGCGGTGCCTGACGCCGTTGAATGGCTACGCACGGTCGCGGGCGAGGATGCAAACTCGACGGGTTTCGTGGTGATGGCGGCGAGCGATCCGGCAAATGTCTACAACCTGCCGCTGGAGACGATTGAGCGTGATCCTCTTTCTCGGCCGCGCGGATCAGGAGCCTTGCTGGTTACTCGCGGCGGGAAAGTGGCGATCGCCGTCGAAGCACGCGGCAAACGCTATACACTGGCGAACTGGCTGTCTGGTGATGAAGCGGTTGCGGCAAAGAAGGCATTGGTGGAGCACCTGCGCGGAGAGAGATCCGCGCGCTACGTGATCTGAAGCCTCAACGAATATCTGCGCGACCGAGGGCGGCGCGCACCGCTTCTCGCATCGCAATCACAGCTTCTTCTCTCGCGGCGGGTGAATCTTCCCGGACGTGGAGCTCGATCCCGTTGGCGACAGCCAGCCGGTGCCAGCGAAGAGACATATCGTCGTCGTGCGCTACTGCCTCGTCGGCGCCGGAGCCAAGGGCGGGCGCAAGGGAAGTGGCAATTTTGCGCTCGAGCGCATCGCCTGTGAGATCGCGAAGCTCGCCGCGAATCGTCTCCAGGCTTTGGCCCTCACGCTGGCGGATCTTGATCGAAAGCAGCTGAAGGAGGTGGCGATAGCCGTAGGTCGCGCCGGTCCCCGTCCCCTCAGGGCGATCGAGCAGTCCGCTCGCCACGTAAAAACGAACCGCGCGAGCGCTCGGTGCCGCGCGCGCGGATGCGTTGGTTGGTCGGACTCCGGCTGCGTCGACTAAAGCTGTTGCGTGTGCTGCAAGTCCGCGGGCGTTCCAGGGAGCGTGTCGAGCGTGGGCGCGGAGGAGAGCGACAGGCGATTCAGCCATGTGGATAGGATAACATTAAAATCATCTGCTCGCTCGTCGTGCGGCAGATCACCGGCGGGTGACAAAACTGAAATCTCGAAATCGCGTTTGATCTCGCGGAAGCCGCGAAATTCCTCGACGGGGGCCATCGAACCCTGCTCGCCCCAGACGAGAAGTGCCGGCTGGCTGAGACGCCGCAGGGCGTGGCGCACGTCGATATTGAGATTTCCGGACAAGAAGGCCGCCGGCGCGTGACGCGCACCGCGCTGATGAGATGTCGAGTAGTATATCTCGACGAGCTCGCGGGTGACGAGCGCGTCGTTCGAATACACGCTCTTCAGATAGCGGCGCAGCTGCGGACGCGACACCAGCGCATTGAACACCGCCGTTCCGGCTATCGGCGTGTCGACAGCGAGGCGGCCGGCCTCGCCTCCGATTCCGACGGGCTCGTTCAATCGCACCAATCCGGAAGGCGCGATGAGGGCGACCGCAGGAAAGCGATGCGGATCGCGAGCGGCGAGGACGATGGCGTAGGCAGCCGAGAGTGACGAAGCGACGAGAACCGTCGGCTCGTCGATCACCCTGCTTACAAAATCCGAGATGAGCGAGATGTAAAGCCGCGCCGAATATCTGATAGCCGGCCGGTCTGACATTCCGAATCCGAGAAGGTCCAGCGTGTAAACCGTGTTGTTCCGCGCGAGAGCCTCGGCGTTGTTTCGCCACTCATACGACCAGGCAGCAGCGTGGATGCCGTGGATGAGTAGGATTGGCGGACCCTTTCCGCGTTTGGTGAAAGCAACGCGGCGGTCGCGCCATTCGAAGCCGCCTTCCTCACCACCAATGAGGTTGGTGATGTGGTCTACGCCTTTCCGCGCAAATGCATTGTACGCGGCAGCGACCCCGAGCAGGGCGCCGCCGGACAGGAGAAGTTTTCTCCAGGATCCTTCGCGTTCCTCGCCGTCGTCGTTGTCCTGCATCACACCTCGTTGGAGTCAG
>DATBXT010000181.1:0-2242 GCA_036514115.1 Gemmatimonadaceae bacterium | reverse complement strand
TTGCCGAGTGCGATGGCGTTGGGAATCGACCAGTTCGGCACCATGTTCGGAAAGTTGAACGGCGTGATCGCGGCGACGACGCCCAGTGGATAACGCTCGATCCTGCATTCGACCCCGCGACTCACCTCGAGTACTTCGCCTGGGGCTATCTGGGGGAGCGAACATGCAAACTCACAGAGCTCCGCCGATTTGAGGACTTCCGCGCGGGCCTCGGATGCGACCTTGCCGTTTTCCTCGGTGATCAGCGCGGCAAGCTCGTCGATGTTTTTCTCGAGGAGCGTTTTGTATCGGAAGAAGACCTGGACGCGCTCCTTGATCGGTGTCGCGGACCAGCCGGGAAAAGCGCGCTGCGCACCGGCGACGGCCGAGTCGACGTCGTCCTGGGTCGACAGGGGGACGCGGGAGATCACGCTGCCATCGCTCGGGTTGTGCACCTCCAGAAAATCCCGATCGATGCCTACAAAAGAACCGCTCAGATAGTTGCGGACTTCGGGATACTTCAACTCCCCTCCCATCGCTCAGGACGCCGCTGAGGCATGGAGTCGCGGGGCCCAAATCATGAAACGGACGCGACTTACCTCACCTGCGAAGATGCGTTTGGTACACAAACGTCGCAAGCGGAAACCCTGCACAGCTTGCCACTCGTGGCGGCACGAACCATGATGCGTATTGTGTGGCCGTCCCTGTTAGAACTGCAACCGGAACCGTCATGACCGAACCATTTGCGACTGCTGAGCAGTCGCACGAAATACGTCCACCAGTCGATCACGGCATGTCGATCGGAAAAGCGGCGGTAATCGCGGCCGTTTCCGGAGTCGTCGTAATCGTTTCCCTATATGCTGTCGTAAAGGGCTCGATGTCCGCGGGGATGACGCGGCTCCTGGCTATAGTCTCTCTTCTCTCCCTGGTCGCGCTCGCCTACGGCTTGATCGAGCTGGCGCTGGCCGTGATCGCAACGACAGCGGAGCGCAGGAGGCAGGCGCGCGAAGTTTCGGAGCGCAGAAAGGGAGATCGCGCGAGAAAGCCGACCCCGCATTAAGAAGGCTAGCGGCCCTTTACGATCAGCGGGCTCAGCGCCTCCGCGGGCCACGTCATCCTGAAATCAGACTTCAGCGTTTCTTGCGGCAGGATCCTGTCGCCGGGAAACAGCGGGACTACCTCATACGGGTCGGCGACCGAGAAATCGACGTCATACCCGATGTCCTGAAAGAAGCCGAGGGTGATAGTGCTCAATGGCGCTTTGAACCCGGTAGCAATTGCGCCGACCATGAGCTCGTCGCCAAACACTCTGAACCGCCAGTGCGGGTCCGAAGGCCCCACTCCAGAGGCGTCTTCCAGAGGAACGGTGACGCCCGTGTACCACGCGCCGTGCGCGGCAAACTCTGCCCGCGCCCTGGCCCCCGTGAATACCGGATCGTTTCTGCCACCGGCGGCGAGGTTCCTGGGCAAATAGGTCTTCGGATTGAACCCAAGCGCGTGTCCCATCTCGTGCATCACTACGGCCTGCAGCTTACCATCGGACTGCATTCGTGGAACGTCTTCGCTGTCCAGCCGAATGTGGCTGACGATCGGAAGCTGGTCGCGATCGCTGACCTGACAGACATCGGTATATGCCAGCTCGTTGCTCGGGCCGTCTACAGGAAGCACGGACACAAACACCACGAGATTGTGATGAACTTCGTTTAGTTGCGGCTCATGATCGAAACACTGCGCGGCGGGCGATTGGAGACGGAAGTCGCCTATGTTCTTGTGCAGTGCGCGCGTCCATTTATCGACCGCGGATTTCACCGCAACATCGACCGCTGAGGGAATCGGCGCCGAGACGTAGCGAACTTCGATTTGCCCGTCGAATCCAGATGGCGGCGGAGTCGTCACCCCATCACCACCGCAGCCAGACACCGAGCCCGTAAAAACAAAAAAGAGAATCGTCGGGGCAAAACGCCACGCGCAACGATTCTCTTTTGTCACCGCTGGAAGAGCTCTACCAGCGATAGTGCGCGAACGCCTTGTTAGCCTCGGCCATGCGATGGGTGTCTTCCTTTTTCTTCACCGCGTTCCCTTCGCCCTTGCTGGCGGCGATCACTTCGGCGGCCAGCTTCTCGGACATCGACTTCTCGTTGCGGCCGCGCGAGAAAGTGATCAGCCAGCGCATGGCCAGCGCGGTACGGCGGTCCGGACGCACTTCGACCGGCACCTGGTATGTCGCGCCGCCGACGCGGCGGCTCTTCACTTCGACAGCGGG
>DATBXT010000180.1:0-2460 GCA_036514115.1 Gemmatimonadaceae bacterium | reverse complement strand
GCTGTCGGCGCCGACATGAATCGGCTGGGTAATCAGGGTGATGCCGAGCGCGTCGAGCAGCGGGTGAAACACCTCGACCTGATAGGTGCCGGGCGAGAGGTTGTCGACTCTGAATCTCCCCAGTGAATCCGTCGTCGTTCTGACTTCGGTGGACTCGATGAGGATGTCGGCTCCGACGAGACGGCGTCCGTTGACGCTGTCGACAACTGCCCCGACGATTTTTCCGGTGCCCGAGCTCGATACGGCACTCACGCGCGCCGTACTCTGCGCAGCCAGCGGAAGCGTCAGAACAATTGCGGCGAACGAGCGAAGTAGTCCACCTGGCATAAGGGCAAGTTGGCGCAATCCGTGTCCGCGTCAAGAGATCAGTGTGTATAGATCGCGGCGCGTTCCGTTGCCAGCCATATTCCGGGCATGTCGCCCCAACAAACCCGGGTGTGCGTGGTCGGCGGAGGCCCCGCCGGTATGATGCTTGGATTGCTGCTGGCGCGTTCCGGGATCGACGTTACGGTCCTCGAGAAGCACGCCGATTTCTTCCGCGACTTTCGCGGCGACACCATCCACCCGTCGACGATGGAAGTCCTCGACGAGCTCGGCATGCTCGACGACCTGCTGAAGCTGCCGCACCAGGAGATTCGTCAGCTTGCCGGACAGGTTGGCGATACAAAGCTCAACCTCGCCGATTTCACCCATCTGCCCGTCCGTCGGAAATTCCTGGTGATCATGCCGCAGTGGGACTTTCTGAATTTTCTGTCGGAGAAGGCGCGCGCCTATCCCGGCTTTCACGCGGAGATGGAGACGCCCGTAACTGGTCTCACTTTCAGTGGTGAGCAAGTGACTGGCGTCCGATGCGGCGGACCGAACGGCGAGCGCACGATCGCCACGGATCTCGTCATCGGTGCGGACGGCAGGGATTCCACTGTGCGGCAGGCAGGCGGTCTCAAACCAGAAGATTTCGGCGCGCCGATGGACGTGCTCTGGATGCGCATCTCACGCGACCCACATGACCCGAGTCAGCTTCTTGGCCGCATCGATTACGGGCAGATCTTCGTGATGATCGAGCGAGGCGATTACTGGCAGTGCGGACTGGTGGTGCCCAAAGGATCCTTTGCAGAGATCAAGGAGCGTGGACTCGCAGCCCTGCGCGACGACATTCGACGACTCGCGCCGTTCCTTGGAGATCGTGTCAACGATCTTCGAGAGTGGAACGATGTGAAGCTTCTGACGGTGCAGGTCGATCGCCTGCGATCATGGCATCGGCCGGGATTGTTGTGCATTGGCGATGCGGCGCACGCGATGTCTCCGATCGGCGGAGTCGGGATCAATCTCGCGATCCAGGATGCCGTCGCGGCGGCGAATATTCTGGGGCCCGCGCTGAAGAATGGCGGGGTTCCTTCAACCGCGGTTCTGGAGGAAGTCCAGAAACGTCGAGAGCTGCCGACGCGGGTGACCCAGCGTGCCCAGCTGCTGATTCAGAACGCGGTGATTACGCGGGTACTGGGGCGGAGGGATAAGAAAATGTCGCCGCCCTGGATTATTCGGGCGTTCGCGGGAGTGCCTCTGTTAAGACGGATCCCGGCGCGGTTGGTTGGGCTGGGGTTTCGGAGGGAGCATGTCGGGCGCATTTGAGGATCGCGGCTCGTGGCAGGCGGAGCAGGGATGCATTGGGGCGCGAAACCGGCGCATCGAATACCGAAGCAGGGGGCTGAAAGCTTAGTCAGCTTCGCAGCTTCTCAGCTTTCATACTGGCATTAAAGAAAGGGAAGAGCGCTGCCGTCGCTCCGATTCGGTATGCGTCGGAAAGATGGCTGCGAGCTGTGGGCCTCGGGCCAGCTTGGGACGTGGCCGACTTCAAGAAGTTATTGGTTTGGCAGAAGGCACACGCGCTGGCGATGGGCACGTACCAGATGGCGAAGAAAATTCGCCGCGCCCGGGACGTGGCTTGGCGTGCGCAAACCATCAGGGCCGCGCTCTCGATCCCGACGAATATCGTTGAAGGAAGACGGCAAACCACGGACAAAGAGTTTGCACGGTTCCTCCGCATCGCGCTCAACTCCGCGTGCGAACTGGAATACCACGTGATGGTTGGCCGCGACATCGGCGTCATTAACGAAAAGGAAGCCGAAGCCCGCCTGCGCGACATCGTCGAAGTCCGCCGAATGCTTCACGGCCTGCTTAATAAGCTTGTCGGCCGTCCTCGGCCCACCGCCGTTGTTCCCTCAAACGCCAGTATGAAAGCTGAGACGCTGCGAAGCTGACTAAGCTTTCAGCCCCCTGCTTCGGTATTCGATGCGCCGGTTTCGCGCCCCAATGCATCCCTGCTCCGCCAGCCAAGCGCCCCGATCCATCCCGTTTCAAGGCCGAAGAATATCCGCAAAACGCGGATCTTCCTTCCTCCACGCAAACTCTGGATCCTGGAAGTACGCGACCGGATAACCATTCGCGCTCGTGAAACACTTT
>DATBXT010000179.1:0-2500 GCA_036514115.1 Gemmatimonadaceae bacterium | reverse complement strand
CCAAAGCTCTTTACAATAAAAAATGCGATTGAGCGAATTGAGCGGAAGCGTAGCGATCCGGTTGCATCTGTGCTGGAGTTAAAGCCGAATTTGGGTGATGTACTGGATCGCCTAGCACGGAAATGGGGGGAGCTATGAGGCGGCGGCTGCGTTCTCACCCCGCCACTCGAGTCGGATCGGCGTTGGATGGCATTCGTCGTTCCCTCATGATGGGTCGAATGACCGATCTCTGAAGACGATAGCATCGTCCGGCCAAGCAGACCAGAATTTGTCCGGCACTTATGGAATCTCCGGCCAACCCTCCAGCGCGAGCAGCGTCGGACGTCCCCCGAGCCTGTCGGCGCGAATTTTATCCACCTGGAAAGCGAGGCCGGCTCCCGACGCCAGCTCAGAGCGGCTGGGAACCGATTGCCTCATCTGAACGCCGCGCACCGCCGGGACCTGATCAGCGTTGAGGTTGTACGCGCTCCAGTAGTGAGTGAACCGCAGCGCACGATAGAGTTGTGTCGCCGTGAGTCCCGCGTGATAGCCTACGTACAACCCCGCGACGTAACCCGCGCCGGTCACCGCGCTGTGCCAGCGGTTGCAGTAGTCGATCACTTTACGCGATGATGTGCCGGGCGCCACTCCCTCGAGGTCGCACCAGACAGTCACGCCCCACGGAACCCCGAGGATTTCCGCTTCGGATGCGGCGACGGCGCCGTTCTTCGCGCCCTTCGCTCCCGACGGAATCCAGGACGTATCCGATTCGACGTACTGCACCAGCATCAGTCCGATCCCTGCGTTGAGCAGCGATCTCGCCTCGCCCGCGCTGAGCGCTGACGTGTGGGGTTTGTCGCGACGAACGTAGCGAATGCAGAACCTGTAGCCCGCACGCCGAAATGCCGCAGCGACAGACGGTGTGACACGCTCAGCGGTGTCGAAGCCGCGCACGCCATCGGGAGCTGTGTAAACATGGCCGGGAAGCGTCATGCTCCAAGTATCACCACAATCGACGCGGCCACGCGACTCTACTGTGAGATTCGCTCCTGGACCAACGCCAGCGCTTCGTCCTCCGGACGCGCCGTGCATTTACCTTCGCGCATTCGCCACAGCGCGCCCGCGAGAGAAATATTCTCATCGATTGCCTGGCTGCGTGTTATCGCACCGGCGGGTGTAACGAGACTTCGCGCAACCGAGTCCAGTGCGGCGGCCACAGACGGAGCTTCGATGTCGAGGCACTTGTGCGCCGACTTGATGGTCATCTGCACCAGCTGGTGGCTGCGACGCACTTGCTCGTCGAGGCCGAGTCCGCGCTGAGTAGGATCGATGGCAAGGACACTGTCGGCGAGCTTGATCGTTTTCGCGATGGAGCTGTCTTCAGGCGCGATGCGCTGCGCGGCGAGAAAATCCGAGCGCGCCACCGGGTAATTGCCGAGTGAAAGGGCGGCCCGCCCGAGCCCCACGTACGCATCGGCATCGCGTGAATTCTTGCGCAGCAAGTCGCGATAGATATCGCTGGCGCGCGACGGCGATCCCGCCAGAACGAAATAATTCGCCATCCGCCGGCGCAGCACTGTGTCGTCGGGTGATTCGTCCTGGATCGGCAACAGCTCTGCGAGGAGCTCCTGCCTGGCGCCCGTTTGGGCGAGGAGATCGATCAGCTCGAATCGCGCGATCGCCCGGCTGCGCGCGGCGTCGCCGGGCCATAGACCGTAGATCGCGCGATGATAATACGATTTCGCCTCGTCGAAGCGGTTCTGCCTGGCGAGCACGCGGGCCATGGCGAGGTTCGCGCCACCATCAGTCGCGTCGCGCTCCAGTAGCGGAATCAGCATCTGCTCAGCGTCCATCGCCCGCCCCTCGGCGAGGACTGCCTGCGCCAGAGCTACCGTATAGACCGGCCGTTCCCGATCGAGTGTTGCCGCTGTGCGCAGATGCTCGATGGCGTCGTGCAACCGGTTGTGGCGAATCAGGTTTTCGCCGACGCGATATTCATCGGCAGCGGTGAGTCGCGTCTGCGTGCGGTCGGCGCGAGCGAGTGCCGCATCGGCGCCGAGAAGAAGCAGGATCGCCACCAGGGTCAACGCCAGCGTGAAAACGAACTCCGACGGCGTCGCGGTCGGCTGCGGACCGGGTTCCTGTGCGCTCGGATCGGAGATCATTTGACCGCCGGAGTTCCCTGCATGGGAGTCACTCGGCGTGGATCGACGCCATACGCCTGGAGTACATCAGCGATGGTGACCACGCCGATGATCATTCGGGAATTTGCGCGACTGACCACCGGCAACACGTTGTGTCCGCTGTCGCCCATCCGCGCCAGGGCCAGACCCAGTGGCTGATCGCTGTGCACGTGTGGTACGGGCAAGCTCTGCTCCGCGTTGCCGCGAGCGCGTTTGAGTATCGTCGCGATTGTCACGGGCCGCTGCGTCCCGAGAGTGGCGTCGATGATCTGACTCACGCGCACCATCCCTACCAGACCATCGTCGTCGACAACCGGCCATGAATCGAGATCAGACCC
>DATBXT010000178.1:0-5150 GCA_036514115.1 Gemmatimonadaceae bacterium | reverse complement strand
AAATACTGACCGGTGTAAGACTCCTTTACATCCGCGACGTCTTCCGGAGTTCCAGCAGCGACGACATCGCCGCCGCGCAGTCCACCCTCCGGACCAAGATCGATGATCCAGTCGGCGGTTTTAATGACATCGAGGTTGTGCTCAATGACGAGCACGGTGTTGCCGCGGTCAACGAGCCGATGCAGAACGGTCAGCAGCATGCGCACATCCTCGAAGTGCAGACCTGTGGTCGGCTCGTCGAGGATGTAGAACGTGCGGCCGGTGTCCCGCTTGGACAGCTCCGCTGCCAGTTTCACGCGTTGGGCCTCGCCGCCGGAGAGCGTAGTCGCCGACTGACCGAGGTGGATGTAGCCGAGCCCGACGTCGAAAAGGGTCTGCAGCTTCTGACGGACACGTGGCTGATTCTCGAAGAACGCGAGGGCATCTTCGACGGTCTGCTCCAGCACATCGGCGATGCTCAGTCCCCGAAAACGAACTTCGAGGGTCTCCCGATTGTACCGCTTTCCCTTGCAGACATCGCACGGGACGTACACGTCAGGAAGAAAATGCATCTCGATCTTCACCAGGCCGTCACCCTCACACGCTTCGCAGCGCCCGCCCTTGACGTTGAAAGAGAATCGTCCCGGTCCGTAGCCGCGGATCTTTGCCTCCGGCAATTCGGCGAATAGCTCGCGGATGGGAGTGAATAGTCCGGTGTAAGTTGCGGGGTTCGAGCGCGGCGTACGGCCGATCGGGCTCTGATCGATGTCGATGACTTTATCGAGATGATGGAAGCCGGTAATGCGATCGTGCCGGCCGGGAATCACGCGAGCGCGATAGAAGTGTCTCGCCATCGCGCGATGGAGGATGTCCTCGATAAGAGTCGACTTGCCGCTCCCCGACACTCCGGTGATGGCCACGAACATTCCGAGCGGAATCTCCACATCGAGGTTGCGCAAATTGTGCTCGCGCGCGCCCTCGATCCGAATCACCCGCGCGGAGTCCAGGCGGCGACGCACCTCGGGAATCGGGATCTCGACGTCGCCGCGCAGATAGCTGCCGGTTATCGAGTCAGGATTGGCGCGGACTTCCTCCACCGTGCCTTCGGCGATCACGAGTCCGCCGTGCTTCCCTGCGCCGGGGCCAAGATCAATGAGGTGGTCGGCGGCCGTCATCGTTTCCTCATCGTGCTCGACGACGATGACAGTATTGCCGAGGTCGCGCAGCTGGCGCAGAGTGCTGAGCAGGCGCGCGTTGTCGCGCTGGTGCAAGCCGATGGATGGCTCGTCGAGAATGTACAGCACTCCGACAAGGCGGGACCCGATCTGGGTTGCGAGCCGGATCCTTTGCGCTTCGCCGCCCGACAATGACTCAGCGGATCGACCAAGTGTGAGATACTCCAGGCCAACGTCGTTCAGGAATCGAAGACGCTCGCGCACTTCCTTGAGAATTGGTGCGGCGATTTCCGGATCGAGGCCAGGCTTGCCTTCGCCGCGCACCGGAACGCCCTCGAAGAACGTCAGCGCGTCGGTGATGGAGAGCTGAACGACGTCACCGATGTTCTCACCTGCGAGGGTTACGGCGAGCGACTCCGGCTTGAGCCTGCGGCCGCCGCACGTAGTGCACGCGCGTGGCTGCATGAACTCCTCGAGCTCCAGGCGCACAGAGTCTGATTCAGTTTCGTCGTACCGCCGCTGGATGTTGGAGACGATTCCTTCCCAATGCGTGCCGGAGCTATCGTGCTGGCGTCCGCTCTTACCGCCGGTTCCGTAAAGAAGTTTTTCTCTGACTTCCGGACTCAGCTTTCCCCACGGCGAATTGAGATTGAATCCGAACTGCTTGGAGAGTCCGGGCAGAATCACCTTCTTCAGATAGCCATCCGGCTCTCCCCACGGGAGGACGACACCCTCGAGGATGCTGATGCTCGGATCGCCGAGAATGAGCTCCTCGCTCACTTCGCGACGTGAGCCGAGTCCACCACACGCCGGACAGGCGCCGAACGGCGAGTTGAACGAGAAGTGGCGAGGCTCGAGCTCCGGAAGCGAGATGCCGCATTCGGGGCAGCCGTATCGTTCCGAGAAGAGGTGATTGGTGCGTTCGTCCGCGCGCTGGACCTCGACCAGGCCATCGGCGAGCTTGAGTGCAGTCTCCACCGAATCGTTGAGACGGCCGCGATCTTCGGCGCGCACTACGAGGCGGTCGACGATGACGGAGATATTGTGATTCATCCGCCGATTCAGCTTCGGGGGCTCGGCGACCTCGACGAGCTCACCGTCGACGATGGCGCGAACGAAGCCCTGCTTACGCGCCGCATCGAACAGCTCGCGAAACTCGCCTTTGCGACCGCGCACGAGCGGCGCGAGAATCTCGATCCGCGTCCCTTCGGGCCACTGGAGGATGGAGTCGGCGATCTGTCCCGCGCTCTGACGCTCTACCGCGCGGCCGCAGTTGGGGCAGTGCGGAGTGCCGGCTCGCGCGTACAGAAGCCGGAGGTAATCGTAGATCTCCGTCACCGTCCCGACAGTCGAGCGCGGATTATGGCCGGCGGTTTTCTGCTCGATGGAGATCGCGGGAGACAGTCCCTCGATGGAGTCAACGTCGGGCTTCTCCATCAGACCGAGGAACTGACGGGCGTAAGCCGACAGGGATTCCACGTACCGGCGCTGGCCCTCGGCATATATGGTGTCGAAGGCGAGCGACGACTTCCCCGAACCTGACAGCCCGGTGATAACCGTGAGCCGGTCGCGAGGGATGGTTACGTCGATGTTGCGGAGATTGTGCTCGCGGGCGCCGCGGACGATCAGTGACTCTTCCGGCATAGCCTTGTAAAGTCGCGGGTTGCACCCGCAGACTCAAGCGGGCCCTATTGCGACAAAAAAGGCCAGCCTGAGCAAACCCACCTCTAGCTCAGGCGTCCATTTTGCACTTGGAGACCCGTTATGCCCATGATGAGAGAGTTAATCGACGTTCTGACGCTGAAGTCGGACCGTCCCGTCCGCCGGCTGGTCGCGTACTACCTGATCCTGGCGGTCATCGTGGCGATTCTCGCCTTTTTCTTTCCCGGAGATATCGCCCGTATAGCAGCGAAAGGATTGGGCGATGTTCCGGAAGGTCCGACCGTGCTCACGGACGCGCTCAGCTCATCGCCGACTGCGTCGGTGAGCTTCGGCCCGGGGTCGCTTGTCGACGTCGCGCTAACAACGATCATGATCCTGATCGGCGCGCTGGTGCTGATACTTCCGGTGACCTGGGTGTACATGTCGGCACGGCCCTCCGGCAGCCAGCACAATCAGAACGTCGTACAAACTCTGATCTTCCTGCCGCTGGTCGTCGCGGGAATAGTGTTCATCGTTCAGAACAGTCTGGCTCTGGCGTTCAGTCTCGCCGGGGTCGTCGGTGCTGTGCGATTCAGAACGACGCTTCGCGACTCCAGAGATCTCGTTTACATCTTCCTGTCGATCGTGGTCGGATTCTCCGCGGGGGTGCAATCACTGGCAGTGGGAGCGGTGATCTCCGTCTTCTTCAACTTCGTGCTGCTCATCACGTGGCACTACGATTACGGCCGCAACATGCTGATGCCGACCGCAGCCGCGCAGTGGTCAAGGCCGTTGCAGGCGCTGGCAAGTGAAACCGGGATGCACCAGATCCCCGACCGCGACCTGGTTCTCTCACTCACTCCGGAGAGAGCGGACGCACTGGCCGAGCGCTTCACCCGCGTTCAGAAGAAGGTCGGCAGAAAGAAGAACAAGCCGCGGTACGACTCGGTGTTGCGGATAACCACAGACGATGTCGGACAGGCGCAAAGGCAGGTCGAGGAAGTGCTGGAGCGGATGTCCAAGCGATGGATGCTGGACGAAGTGGTGACGAACGTCGGCAAGCCTTCGGAGATTTACTATCTCACCCGTCTCCGCAAGACGATGCCGCGTGACGTGCTGCTCACCGCTGTGCACGAGAACGCGGCCGGCGTGATTGCGTCGGCTGACCTGGAGACGGGTACACACATCGACGAAATGAAGAACGACGGCGCCAAGGGATGACGCTCGCGAAGGGGCTGGTACTGCTGTTGTCAGGGCTGCAGCTCGTCACGGGCTGTCGCGAGACGCCGAAGGCAAGGGCCGCGGAGCTCCGCAGCATCACAGCCACGCGTCGGCAGGAGCTCGAGCGCCGGCTGGCAAAAGTGGACGCGAGCGCCGAGAAGACGGCGCCGATCGCTGAGTGGATCATGCCGGCGCAGCTGCGTGAGATCTCGGGACTCGCGCTCACTTCGCGCGGGACGGTCCTGGCCCACGACGACAACTCCGGCCGGATCTATGAGATCGATCCAAAGACGGGGGTGCTGCTCAAGGGCTTCTCGCTAACCGGCAACCAGAAAGAGGACTTCGAGGCAATAGCCATCGCCGGCAACGACATCTACCTGATGGCGAGCGACGGAAGGCTGTTCCGATTCCGGGAGGGCGCTGACGGTCAGCAGGTGCAGTTCCAGATGTTCGACACCAAGCTGGGAAAGGAATGCGAATTCGAGAGCCTGGCGTACGAATCCGACAGCACCCGGCTTTTGATGGCCTGCAAGCGGATCCTCGACAAGCAGTCACCGAAGGAGCTTCTGATCTATCGCTTGCCGCTCCCGCTGAATCGCGCGACGTTCACGGTGATGAGGGTCAACATCAAGGACGTCGTTGGAAACAACAAGTGGAAGAATTTCCGCCCGTCGGATATGACGGTGGATCCGATCACGAAGAACTACGTCGTCATCGCTTCCCACGAAAAGGGGCTGGTCGTCCTCGATCCCGATGGCGAGGTTCTTCGTTCCGAGGCGCTGCCCGGCGATCATCGACAGCCCGAAGGCGTCGCGATCACGAGAGACAGCCTCCTGATGATCAGTGACGAGTCGAACGTGAAGCCGGCCGCACTCACTCTTTACAGATGGCGGCCATAATCGAACGGAGTTGTTCTTGAGCAGACAAGTTCGCTGGACGTCAATCACGCTCTTCGCGCTGACGGCAGTGTTGTTGGTCGGAAGCAGTCGAGCCGCGTTGGCGCAGAGTCCGAGCGTGAGGTACATCGGACGGGACACCGTCGAGGTGATACCGGGTCCGAATTTCCGGGCGAGCGCGGCAATGCGCGAGGCGTGGGGCGAGAACTACCGGCGTGAATGGACCACTCCGATCAGA
>DATBXT010000177.1:0-5619 GCA_036514115.1 Gemmatimonadaceae bacterium | reverse complement strand
CGCGCGCTCGCCGCTCTCGATCAGATCGCCGCGTCGCATCTGACCGCCAGCGAAGGACACCGTGGCCGCCCAGGCCGCCATGAGAAGTGCGACCCACAGGGACAGTTCCCCGACGAGGATCATCGGGGCTCGGCGACCATTTGATTGTTCATGCTGTGAATATCGCCACTGAGGCGATACTTCGGGAGCGACAAACCAATCAGCGCACTTTCACCGGCACGAAGCTATTCGTCACCGTACCATCACCGAGCTTTCCGGCTGCGTTGTTTCCCCAACAGTACCCCGCCCCCGCCGTCGTCACGCCACACGTATGAAAGCGACCCGCGCTCACGCTGCTGAACGCGAGTCCTCCAACTACGGCGACAGGAACTGAGCTCGGGTTTATTGTGCCGGTTCCGAGATGTCCGGTCGAGTTCTCGCCCCAACAGTACGCAGCGCCGCCTGTTGTTACGGCGCAGGTATGGCGGTTCCCAACGCTAATGGTCGCGAAGGTGAGTCCTCCGGAAACCGCGACCGGGACAGCGCTTGCTCCTATCGCGACACCATCGCCGAGTTTGCCATCGGTTCGATCACCCCAGCAATAGGCGGCGCCCGCGGGCGTGAGACCACACGCGTGGAAGCCTCCGGCGCGAACAACGGCGAAGGTGATTTGTCCCGCGACCGGTACGGGTTTGGGCTGCAAAACGTTCGTCCCGTCACCGACCTCGCCCAGGCTGTTTTCGCCCCAACAGTAGGCCGCGCCAGTCGTGGTCAACCCGCAGGTAAACTCCCGCCCCGGACTGATGTTGGAGAAGACAAGTCCGCCCAAAACGGGCTGGGGGACGGTTCCTTGACCGACGATGCCGCTTCCAAGCTCGCCATAAATGTTGTCCCCCCAACAGTATCCGACTCCGGCGGTAGTGACGCCGCAGCTGTGCGAGTACCCGGCG
Organism: Gemmatimonadaceae bacterium; assembly: GCA_036514115.1. Classification (GTDB taxonomy): domain Bacteria; phylum Gemmatimonadota; class Gemmatimonadetes; order Gemmatimonadales; family Gemmatimonadaceae; genus UBA4720. The sequence continues at coordinate 4,690 of DATBXT010000177.1, read as the reverse complement.
GCAACCGTGGCGAATGAGAGACCGCCAAGAATGAGCGTAGGCTGCAAAGCCTTCGTCCCACCGATCCCGAGCGCGCCGCTGCCTTCGCCGCCCCAGCAATATCCGGCTCCCGCCATTGTAGACCCGCACGTATGGGTGCGACCGGAGCTCACATTAGCGAATGTGAATCCACCGTTTACCGCGCGTGCCAATGTGCTGCCACGAGTAGCGCCGAGCTGAGCTTCAGCGTTGTCGCCCCAGCAATATGCGGCTCCATCGGTGGCGACTCCGCAGGTGTGAAAATAACCTGAGCTGATCGCCGCAAAGATGATCGGGTTTCTGACCTCAAATTCGGTGCTGGTAGCTCCGGCAAGATTGGGTGCCGACGCGGCCAACGTGCAGCTCGCGCAGGCTGTTGTTGTTGTCAGGTCCGAGAAGCTGGCGATCCCGTTAACCGCCGCAACGGTGGTCGTGCCAGACAACACCGCACCGTTGCCACTGGTGTTCATCGCAAGGGTGACGTTGTTCGTCGCGGTTGTGACAACGTTGTCAAAAGCGTCCTGCACCGTGACCCGCACCGCCGGGGCAATGGCAGTTCCGACACCCGTGAATGTCGGTTGACTGGTGAAGACGAGCCTCGCGGCGGGACCGAACGTCACTTCAAAGCTCGCGCTGATCGCGAAACCCAGAGCGTCACTGCTGGCGACCAACGAGAATCCAGTGCCCTTGGTGTTGATACTCAACTCGCGGAACGTCGCCACTCCATCTAGAGCCTCGACGTTGGTGATCCCAATCAGGCCGACTCCCAACGGGCTATAGACTTCGAGATTAACAAGATTCTTCGCGGAGGTAACCGTTTTTCCGTCGGCACTCAGAATTGATACGGCCACGACCGGCATGGAAACGCCGGCAGCCGCGGTCCCCGGCTGGATCGTGAATGCCAACTGGCTGGCTACTGGCGGCGCCGTCGCATCACTGCACGCAAGCGTAAGCAGAACCACCGCCGCGGCGCCGACCGCGATCCAGGTAAACCCACTTGCAATCGCATGCCGCATGAGACCCTCCGTGTGTGGGAAGCGGATAACCGCATTTCGGAGGGTCGTACGCGTGGGACGCAGGATTTACAAGTTCACAAACTCCTGTTGGCGCACGGCGGCAGCGAATAGCTGTCTGTTCATATCACTGCCGAGCCCGTATTGCTAGCTGGAAGCGACTTTCTGCTCCGCCTTCTTGTAGCCGGGAGTGCTCTTGTATTTGTCCGGCGCGTTCTCGTACCGCGATGCGCACTTGGCGAGCAGCGTCGTCGCGCGGAACGTGTTGTCGCGGCCCAGTCGACCTTCGACTACGACGTCCACACCATCGGTGAAAGTGTCGGGTGTGATCCCCCGATAGACGACGTTATAGGTCTGCGCCCCGTCGGTCATCTTGAACGAGACCTCGCGGCCGCCCGGATCGCGCACTATTGAACCGTTCACGACGCGCGCGCCCACTTTGACCCCGGTGTTGTAGAACGTCGGATCGGATGTGGTCTTGGCCGACAGCTCGCCGGGAGTGAGGTAGTAGACACCGGTGTCCTTGATCGCGCTCGCGGCAAGGTATCCGGCGGTTCCAATCACCAGTGCTCCGCCTATCAGGAATTTGGTGCGCGCTTTCATGGATTCAATATATCCAGCTACGTCAGACGACGTATTGGCCGATTTCCAAAGGCCTTTATATTCTCGGCTCGCACGACCCACCCGTTACCCCGAGAGTAGACATGACCGTAGTTCGAATTCTGTTCGCGGTATCAGTGATGACACCGTTTCTGGCCTCCGCGCAGACGGCGAGTCCGGAGTGGCCAGTCACCGCGGGATCAACCGTGAGGATCGAATCAGCGGCGCTGGGGCCCGGGTTTCACAAAGGAACCGTTGTCACCGCGACCTCTGATACCCTCCTGTTTCAGCCAAAGGGTGGTGACATCGCCACAATTCCGATCGGCACTCCGAACATCGCCCGCATGGAAATCGTGACCGGGAAACACACCAATAAGACGAAGGGTGCGCTCTTCGGGCTTCTGATCGGGGCTGGGGCCGGCGCGATTCTCGGCGCCGCAGCCTATCAAAAAACCGACTGTACCGAGATCTGCATCCTGCCCGACACCCGGTCATTCGATGCCGCTGTCGGAGCAGCCCTGTTGGGAACCGCGGGCGCGCTCGTGGGCTTACTTCTGGGAGCGCATCCAACCGAGACCTGGACGGCCGTCGCCGTTCCTCGACGCTGAGTCGCTGACTTCGAGCTGGTAGGTCGACAGCCCTAAGCTCGATACTGATCCGTCGCTCTCCGACTTCGATTAGGTCCGCGAAAATCCAATAGCAGCTCGCGCAGCATCGTCCCCAGCTGCGCGGCGGTTGGACGCTCCTCGGGCTCGCGTCGCATTGCGCTCATCACCGCGACCTCGAGCTTCGGATGCGCGTCGGGCACGACCTGGGTCAGGGGCAGCGGTTTTTCCATCGCGTGCATTCGCATCAGGGCGACGTGTCCGCCGACCGTACGCTCGAACGGCAGACGACCGGCCACCATCTCGTAGATCATCACGCCCACGGAGTACACGTCGGCGCGCCCATCATACGGCTGATTGAACACACGCTCGGGCGCCATATACGCGGGCGTGCCGAGAAACATCCCCGACAGCGTGGTGGTCTGAGCGTCGGGCGCCTGTGACTCGTCGGTGAGCTTGGCAATTCCGAAGTCGATGACTTTCACTGCCTGTTCGCCGTTCGTCCCGTGAAGGAACACATTGCTTGGCTTGATATCCCGGTGAACGATTCCAGCCGCGTGCGCCTGAGCGAGCGCGTCGCATACGCAGCAGGCGATCTCAATCGCGCGAACCTGTGGAAGCCTGCCCTCAGCGCGCAGCTGCTGACTGAGCGAATGTCCCTCCAGCAGCTCCATCACCAGATATGCGAGGCTCCCGGCCGAGACATCAAAGTCCAGGACAGTCACCGCGTTAGGATGATTGACGCGACAGGCCGAGATCCCCTCGAGACGGAACCGCTCCATGCTGTCGACTCCTTCTTTGCCGACAGCCGGGCGAAAAACTTTGATCGCCACCGGGTGGTGCAGCAGAATGTGCTCGCCGCGATAGACCGTCCCGAATCCTCCCGAGCCGATCTTCACGCCGATTCGATATTTGTCGTCGAGCACGTGACCGGGTAGCGCCTCGGACAGCGCGGCAAATATCTGCTCGGTTCGACGCGCCGTCCGCACGTTCTCCGCTCGCGATTCGGCGAGCAGCTGGTTCTTCATTATCAGCTCGGAGTTCTTCCGCTCCAGCTCGTCGGTCCTGAGCGAAATGAGTCGGCGCTGCAGAAAATGGCTTCGCGAGTATCGACCCATCGAATAGTTCGAGAAGAATCCGAGGATCACCATCCCGAGCAGGAAAAAGAAATTGCTGCCGACGACCGGCATCGGAGTCTCATGCACGAGCACCGCCGCTATGGGATACGCAGCGAGGGTGATGGCGGAGATGGCCAGCGCGTACGGCACTTTGAGCCGAACGAGCGCAAACGCATAGACCAGCACCATGAACAGGCCGACGTCATACAGGCTGCTGATTGGCTGCGGGATCAGTGATGTCATGCCTATCACGCCGAGCATTGCCACGACGACGACGACGCTGAGGGCGAGCTCGCGATAATGGCGGAAATGTTTGCTGTAACTGAACCAGAGACAGCCGAGCACAGTTGGCGCGACGATCACATAGCGAATCGCCCATATCCAGGGCAGCTGATCGCGGGCCAGCCAGAAGTCGACCGGTCCATAACCGGCGTACAACGCGAAGCCGAGTACGAGTGCGAGTCTGACCTGGCTCAGCGTGCGGCTGAAATATTCCTCTCCGAACTCGCGCTCCAGATCCTTGTCGTCGAAACGCAAGGTGAGCGCATGCATGTGGACGTCGACGTCCACGTCGAAGGTGCTGTCTCCACGCAGCCAGGACGGGCGGAGATCCAGAATCGGGTTGATCGCTGGAGCGGGGACGGGCGGAGGCGCCGGCTCGCCGGGAAGCCACGGCGGCTCTACGGCCGGAACTTCGTCCGTTCTTGTGAATGTGATCGGCGTCATTCAGCCCCTTTCGTTCCTGATCTCGCGCAGTGCGATAGGATGCGTCGCGTTCGCGCGGGCCGCAACCACATTTGCATGGCTTCACTACGTAAGCTGACGTATTTGGCCGTAGCGTGCGCGCCCTAGTTTTCCTATCGCTGCCGTCAGGACGGCCTCGGCCATCCAAGCAAGGGAGGAAGAATGCGAGTGCTGCCACAGACAAGCATTCTGATGGTAGGTGGATCGGGAGCCGTTCTGGCGGTAGCGCTACCGCCTACTTCGTTCCGTCCGTCGGCTGGAGCAGGTCGGAGATCCGCGACTCGATCGCTCCCGTCGTTGCGCAGCGGATGTACTCGCCACTGAAGGAGACAGGGCGCGCCATAGCGTCCACGGTCGTTACTACCCTCGTGTTCGCTGAGTCGAGCGCGGAGAGCTGGGTGACAACTGAAAGATTGACGTCGTAGAAGTCGGCGCTCGGTCGCGCCTGCGGGTTGCCGCAATCGATGTACTTGCTCAACCTCACGTTGCCGAGCTGCCGCCGGATCTGCATGCCTCGGTTGCCGTAAATTTTGCTGGCAGCGTCAATCGTTGTCGGCTGGATCCCCAGCGAATCGTAGGCGGCGCGGAGCCT
>DATBXT010000176.1:0-2212 GCA_036514115.1 Gemmatimonadaceae bacterium | reverse complement strand
TGAGCGTAAGGCCCCCAGACGTTCCGATGTAATGAAGAACCAGACCCCGGCCCCAGTGGCAGGTTGAATCGCATGAAGCCGGACGGGAGCCGGGACGCAGTTCCGAGGAAGATCGTCGGATTGCACCAGGACGAAGAGCTTCACTGGGTGGCTGACCTGGAGTGTGGTCACACCCAGCATGTGCGACACGATCCACCATGGCAGGTGCGCGAGTGGGTGACGACTGACGCTGGTCGCGCGAGCTTCGTCGGCCAGAGACTGGTGTGCGTGAAATGCGCGCCGCAGTAGCCCTGGCCTTTGCGGGGATTTGTGCGGTCGCCCCCATACCGAAAAGCCTGTCTCTCCCCTTCGCGGTCGGGGAGAAATTGGACTACCAGGTCACCCTCGCGAACGGCAACAAGGTCGGTACGGCAGCGATGTGGGTCGAAGGCCCTGTCGATGTAAGGGGCAACAGCGCACTGCTTTTACGCTTCGATTCACGGATTCGCTTCCTGCTGGTGCCGGGACAGAGCAGGAGCAGCTCCTGGTTCGACACTGCGAGAGGTTCCTCGCTGCGATTTCTCAAGCACGAGCGGAATCCATTGACCCACGACGACGAATCCATCGAGATCTATCCAGACGAAAGACGATGGACGTCTGCCGCTGGAGTAACCGGGCAAACGTCAAGCGGTGAACCGCTCGACGAGCTGTCGTTCATGTACTTCATCCGCACCCTGCCAATGACGCCCGGTGCGACGTACAGCTTCGACAGGCATTTCGATCCGGCGCGCAATCCGGTTAAGGTGTCGGTGGTTCGACGCGAAGTCATTCCAACGCCATTGGGTGAGCTTCACGTCATACGCGTTGAAATGCGTGTGCGCGATCCGAGACACTATGAAGGCGAAGGACTGATCAAGCTCCATCTCACCGACGACGCCTGCAGAATCCCCGTGCGCATCGAGAGCAGGATGCCCGTCATCGGAACCGCCGTTCTTACCATCGTCTCCGAGCACACCAGCTGCTGACGCTGACGCATCTTATCCGCACGCAGTTCCCCGGCGACACAAGGTTTGCCTCGCCGCCAGGGCTGCTGCGGCAAACAACGAGTAATTAAACGGGGTGGCACACGGCTTCTGGCAGCGTCTTTGCCCGCCATTGATGGTCCGAACATGACCGATTCAATGGAGGCGAACCATGACCAGAAATCGCTGGTTGCAGATTATGACGCTGGGCCTCACGATCGCGGCGCTGTCGACAAGTGCGCAGGCCCAGGGAAAGGGGAAAGGACAGAGCGTCGCGAAAGCAGAACACAAACAGGAGCAGAGCGTCGCGAAAGCGGAGCACCAGCAGGCGCAGGGCGCCGCAAAACCGCAGAACCCCGGTAAAACTAAAGAGTACGTAACGCCTCAGGCAGCGCGGCAGTCGGCGCGTTCGGAGGGCAACGGCCGGTCCCGAGCCGGCATCAACTACGAAGCGCCTACCGTCGCCGAGCATGGCAACTCGAGAGGAAACGGTGCCAACAAAGTCGTTCCTGTCTCACCGAACGCTTCGCCGCGCGCGGTGGTTGCCGCGTCGGGCGCGCCGCGGGGACACGCGTACGGCCGCTTTGGGCGCGACCTCACCGTCGGTGAAATCCGACCCTCGATGCAGCGCTATGTGAGCAGCACTCGGCCGGCGGAGCTCGTGAGCGGAGGCGCCGTCGCCTATGCGTTGGCGCGCGGCATTCCCGAGAACGCGCTGATAATCGCGCCCAGCTCTAATGACATCTGGATTCGCAATCGCAGGGGTGATGCTCTCGTTGCCATTGATGACGATCGTGCCCGGAATCTTGGTGTCTGGCAGGTCTCACCCCTCGCCGAGCCGGTGAAGCAAGGAGCTCCGAGCTTTTGCCGGTCGGGCGAAGGGCACCCAGTCTGGGGGCGGCAATGGTGTCTGCAGAAGGGATTCGGACTGGGTGATCAGTCAGACTATCAGTGGGCGGCTGCGCGCGACGTCGGCGACATTGTGTTCACTCGGCCAGTGGTCGGTCCATTGAATCGCGACGCACTCTACAACCTGCTGGGCCAGGTAGCGTTTGATCGCCTCGCTCTCCACGCGCTTACTCTCGGCTACTCTGACCCACTGACGGGCGTGTGGCGGACTGAGCCCGGCAACTCGGGGGTGCTGCTGGTGAATTCAGGACAGTTGCCGGTTGCGGAATTGGTAGATGAGAACGGCGACCAGCGACCCGAAC
>DATBXT010000175.1:0-12671 GCA_036514115.1 Gemmatimonadaceae bacterium | reverse complement strand
GCGATCAGTGCGCGACGCTCCTCGGGCGTGATCGGTCCGATCTGCGAGCCCGGCGCAAGCATCCAGGCGCGTTGAGTGATGGCCGGCGCGCCTTTTTCGTCGAGCAGGGAGACCAGTGCTTCGCCGACGCCCAGCTCCAGGATCGTCGTCTCGATGTCGAGCTTCGGGTTCGGCCGCATCACCTCGGCGATGGCCTTCACGGCTTTCTGATCGCGCGGAGTGAACGCGCGCAACGCGTGCTGTACCCGATTGCCGAGCTGGGCGAGAACCTTGTCGGGAATATCAATCGGATTCTGGGTGACGAAATAGACGCCGACACCCTTCGACCGGATCAACCGCACGACCTGCTCCACTTTCTCGAGCAGCGCCGGTGGCGCGTCGGTGAAAAGCAGATGCGCTTCGTCGAAGAAGAAGACCAGCTTCGGCTTGTCGGGATCACCGACCTCGGGGAGCTGCTCGAACAGCTCCGATAACAGCCAGAGGAGAAAGCAGGCGTAGAGCCGCGGATTGTTTATCAGCTTTTCGGCGGCGAGAATATTCACCACTCCGCGCCCATCGACCGTCTGCATCAGGTCGTCGATGTTGAGCATGGGCTCGCCGAAAAACTTCAGTCCGCCCTGCTGCTCGATCTGCAGCAGTCCCCGCTGAATCGTCCCGATGCTCGCCGCCGACACGTTGCCGTACTGGGTCTTGAACTGCGCGGCGTTGTCGCCGACGAACTGCAGCATGGCGCGCAGATCCTGGAGATTCAGCAGCAGCAGCCCATTGTCGTCGGCGATCTTGAACACCATCGCCAACACCCCTTCCTGGGTGTCGTTAAGGCTGAGCAGACGCGACAACAGCAGCGGACCCAGGTCGGAGATCGTTGCCCGAACGGGATGCCCCTGCTCGCCGAACACATCCCAGAATGTTGCCGGACATCCTTCCCATTTCGGTTCGGGAAGTCCGAGCTTCTTGAGCCGGTCGCGGAGCTTATCGCTCATCTGTCCGGCCTTGGTGATTCCGGAGAGATCACCTTTGACATCGGCGAGAAATACGGGAACGCCGATCCGCGAGAACTGCTCGGCGATCACCTGAAGCGTCACTGTCTTGCCGGTGCCCGTTGCGCCGGTGATACAGCCGTGGCGATTCGCCATGGCGGGAAGGAGTGCCAGATCGGTGTTGCCGGACCTGGCGATGACGAGTGGCTCGGCCATACCGGAAGGTATCCGGCTTAGCGCGCCGTCTCCAGCCCGACGCGTCGCACGAGCGGCCAGTAGCGCGGATCGCTTCTTATCGGATCGAGTCGTGGATGGCAGCGCAGCATCAGCAAACCCGGCGCCTTCTCCTCGACCGCCGTCTCCAGCCATCTGTAAGCATCTTCCACGTCGCCGAGGCTGGCGTGGAGAACTGCGATCCCCCAGGCCGAAACGACGCGCTTCGATCTCGCCTCGATCAGCTCAGCGAGCATCCGACGAGCCTCGGCGTGATTTCCCTTCGCCGCCTCGAGATGGGCGAGTCCGAAGGAAGGTCCAGCCACCCCGCTCGAAACATGACGCCCCTTCTCGTACTCCTCACGCGCTTCGTCGAACCGGCCGAGCGCCTCGAGGGAACGCGCAAGCCCGGTATGAGCGCCATCGAATCGCGAGTCGAGCTCGAGCGCCATTCGGTAGTGGAGCACCGACTTCTCGTACTGGCGGGTGAAGTAATAGGCGTCTCCCGCGCCGACGTACATCATCATCGACATCGGATCGAGGCTCACCGATTTGTCCGTCGCTACCAGCGCTTCGGCATTGCGCTCGTACGAGTACAGAGCGCGGCCGAGGAGGTTGTGCGCTTCGGCGTTTCCGGGATTGAGCGCGATCGCCTTCTCCAGAGAGCGCAACCCGTCGGCGAGGCGACCGCTGTGCGACAGGACAAGCCCCATCGACACGTGAGCTTCGGGAAGCAGTGGATCGAGCTCCAGAGCTTTCTTTGCCGATGCGTACGCTTCCTCGGCCGCTTCGGCAGGCGAAGCCATTCCACGTATCGCGCGAAAAATGTCCGACTCGGCGAGCGCCGCCCACGCCGCCGCGAATGTCGCATCGATCTTCAGTGCGCGACTCGCGTGGCGCCGACCAACTTCGATCGCCTCCGGCGAGCCGCCGAACAATGCATGGCGCGCCTTCATCAGCTCCAGCTGCGCGTCCGGATTTACGGCACCGCGGTTGGCAAGCTGATTCGCCTCGGCCGGCGAAAGCTGAATCGCAATCTCGCGCGCGACCGTTTCTGCCAGCTCACCCTGCAAAGCAAGCACGTCCTCGAGATCGCGATCGTACCGCTCGGCCCACAGAGTGTTGTCGGTTCGCGCAGAGACCAGCTGCACCGACACTCTGACCCGCTTCCCGACGAGCAGCGCCGAGCCTTCTACCACTGCATCCACGTTGAGCTCGCGCGCGATCTCCGGTAGAGATTTCGGCGATCCCTTGTAAGCCATCGCCGATGTGCGCGAGATCACCCGCAGCGCCTTGATGCGCGCCAGGTCGGAGATGATCGACTCCGTCATCCCGTCCGAGAAATAATCTTCAGCCGGATTCTTCGAGAGGTTGCGCAAAGGAAGCACGGCGATGGCGTGGATCATGTCGCGCGGGGGCAGTGGAAGCGCCGCCGTCGGAGTTCCGTCGCGGATTCCGCGCAGCGTCTGACTTACGAGAGCGGCGGAAGCTGGACGTTCGTTCGGCTCTTTGCGCAGGCACTCCGTGATCAGGCGATCGAGCGCATCCGGGGTGTCGGGGCGCAGCCAGCTGGCGCGCGGCGGAGCGCTGTTGATGATGGCGAACATCAGCGCCTCGGTGCGATCGCGCACGAACGGCCGCTGTCCGGTGGTCATCTCGAAAAGCATGGTGCCGAGCGCATAAGTGTCGGAGCGCGCGTCGGCGTCGCCCCAGAGCTGCTCGGGCGACATGTAAGCGAGCGAGCCCATGATGGTTCCGGGCTGGGTCACTCTGCCGATCGTTTTCCCATCGGCGAGAAGCAGCGCGAGGCCGAAGTCGAGGATCTTGGGATGGCCATCGGCGGTGAGAACGACGTTGCCCGGCTTCAGATCGCGGTGAAGGATGCCGTGCTTGTGTGCGTGGTCGAGCGCATCGGCGATGGCGGCGCCGATGGTGATGACGCGATCGATCGGCAGCGGTCCGTCGCCGAGGCGTGTCTCGAGCGTTCCACCGGCGACGTACTCCATGACGAGAAACTCGAGTCCGTCGCGGACATCGAAGTCGAAGATCGTCGCCACACCCGGATGCGACAGCCTCGACAGCACCAACGCTTCGCGCCGGAATCGCTCGGCGCCCGGATCATCGCCGACGGTGCCGCGCAAAAGAAACTTGATTGCGACGTCGCGCTCGAGGTTGTCGTCGCGCGCTTTCCACACTTCACCCATCCCGCCCTGGCCGATGGGCTCGATGAGCCGATAGCGGCCGAGTGCGGAGCCGGGTGCGAGAGGCTGGGCGACGCTGGAGGGTTGAGGTACGCTGGATGGCACCGTGAGAAAAGCTAACTTCATGGCACAGGCGAGCGGAGGCTGGATGCCAAAAACATTGTGGAACGCCGAGTCGCGGCAGGAGCTGATCGACAGGCTGAATCGATTGAGCCCCGAGAAGAAGCCTCTGTGGGGCAGGATGAACGCGCCGCAGATGGTGAATCACCTCGTTGGCTGGATGAAAATGGCGAATGGAGAGCTGAGAACCGCGCCGTTGAATCGCCCCATCCGTTATCCGCCGCTGAAGCAGCTGATCATCTACTGGCTGCCGTGGCCGAAGGATCTGCCCACGGCGCCGGAGCTTCTCTCGAGGGAGAAATACGACCTGGCCGGTGAGCAGGCGTCGTTCAGCAGATACCTGAGCGCGTTCGAGCGAAAGCCGGATCGTAAAGTCGTCTGGCCCGAGCATCCGGCGTTCGGAAATCTGACGGCGAACCAATGGGGAGTGCTTGGCTATCGCCACACGGACCACCATCTCAGGCAGTTCGGAGTGTGAGGGTGGCGGGATGCGGGATGCGGGATGCGGGATGCGGGAATGCGGGGTCGGTTTCTTAGGCGCTGGGCGGGAGATACTTGGCGAGGAACTCGGCAACTTCCGCCGGCATGTGACCAACCATTTGCGCGGCTGTGGCTTGAATTTCGGCGGCGATCTCGGGGAACGGCGGCGGTGTCGTGCGAGGAATTTCCTCGAGCTTGGCTGTGATCAGCTCGAGAAACCGCTGGACATCGGACCATGAGCGCGAGTTGCCGGACCATGGAGCTGGCGGTTTCGGGCGTTCCCGTTTGGGATCGCGCAACCGTTCGCTGTCCCAGGCGCGCGAGGCCTGGTGATACTCGTTCAGTTCCTGGGTTTGGCGCCGCTCCAGATCCTCTTGCGCCGCGGGCCAGCAATTGATGCAGTAGCGAAAGATCTCCAGCGGCTCCGAGTGCCGGATGGCCCGCGCAATCGTGCCTTGGGTGCCGCACCGATCGCAGCGCGCCGACGGATCCCGGGGATCGCTATCATCGACTGTGAGTGAAGCTACAGATTCCCGCATCCCGCATCCCTCATCCGCCTCCCGCCTCCAAGCACGGGACGTGCAGCGTCAGCTGTCAGCCAGGTCCTGGAACGGAGGTTGTCGTGATTGTCAGCTCTCGCATTTCCGTACGTTTTGCGGTGGTCGTGGTTTCGCTGGTCAGCGTCGCCTGTGGTCGTGGCTCTGAGTCCAGTGGCTCGGACACCGAGTCCGCCGTTCCCCATAATGCAGCTGGTGGCGATAGCACATCGGTGCGGGGAACCGTCGCCAGCGTGTCGGATGGTGAGGTCGTGGTCGCAGCGCCGACCGGCAACGTGACCGTGAAGCTGACGCAGCCGTTTCAGGTCTATGATCGCGAGCCGGCGACTCTGGCCGACGTCAAGGACAACGTGTTCGTCGGCGTGACCACCGTGAAGCAACCGGACGGTTCGGAGCGGGCAACGGAGATTCACATCTTCCCCGAGGAGTTGCGCGGCATGGGCGCGGGAAGCCGAATGATGACCCGGAATGCCGGCGCTGGTGGTGCGGGGAACAGGATGACCAACGGTGCCGTCTCCAACTCCCGCATGACGAACGGGACGGCGGCGCCTTCCCGGATGTCGAATGGCAACGTCTCCGGCTCGAATGGCTCCAGCCTCGACGTTCAATTTCCTGGCGGTTCACAAAAAGTGTCGGTGCCACCGAATACGAGGGTGACCGAGCTCAAGGCGACGTCGAAAAAGCTGAGCGTCGGAGATCAGGCGGTCATTCTCGCCAGGAAAAACGCCGATGGAACCCTCTCCGCCAACAGGGCGCTACTTGCCGGTAAGTGAGGCCGCGGTGAAGAGTTCGTAGTACACCAGCGGATTCCCCTTGTATACCACACCTGTAGTGTTAAGCAACTACCACACTCAACGTTCATGCTGACCACACGCAAACTCGGAGCTCAGGGGCTCACCGTGTCCTCCATCGGACTCGGTCTGATGGGGATGAGCCAGTCGTACGGCGCTCCGGAAGAGCGCGATGACCGCGAATCCATCGCCACCATCCGTCGCGCCATCGAGCTCGGATGCACGTTTCTCGACACGGCGGAAGTTTATGGGCCCTTCGTGAACGAGGAGCTCCTCGCCCGCGCCATCAAGGAAATCGGCGTCGCGCGCGAAAGTCTCATCATCGCAACCAAGTTTGGCTTCAGGTTCGACAACGGCCAAATCGCCGGCATCGACAGCAGCCCGGAAAACGTCCGTAAGGCAGTCGAAGGATCCCTTCGCCGACTCAACACCGACTATATCGACCTCTACTACCAGCACCGCGTAGACAAGACCGTACCGATTGAAGACACCGTCGGCGCGATGGCGGATCTCGTCCGCGAGGGAAAGGTCCGATACCTCGGGCTTTCAGAAGCCGGTGTTCAGACCATCCGGCGCGCTCACGCGGTGCATCCCATCTCGGCGCTACAGAGCGAGTACTCGCTGTGGGAGCGCAACCTCGAGCCGGAGATCATCCCCGCGCTACGCGAGCTCGGAATCGGTCTGGTGCCGTTCAGTCCTCTCGGTAAAGGCTTCCTTACCGGAAAGATCAGCGAAAGCACGACGTTCGACAGCACGGATTTCCGCAACACCATCCCTCGCTTCTCGTCGGAAAACCGGAAAGCGAATCAGGCTCTTGTCGAGCTGGTAAAGGCGATCGCGGAGCGAAAGAAGGCAACGCCCGCGCAAATCGCCCTCGCCTGGGTGCTGCAGAAGGGTGACGACATAGTGCCGATTCCCGGCACCAAGCGGCGCAAGTATCTCGAGGAGAACCTCGGCGCCGCGAACATTTCGTTGACGCAAGACGAGATGACGGCCCTCGATGCTGCCGGCGCGCCTGGGAAAATCGCCGGTGTGCGCTACGGCCCCGTGCAACAGGCGACCATCGACCGTTGATGTCGAGCTCGGCAGCGGGAAGTGGCCGCGCTTGATTACGGTGGCGATAAATGGCTAGCGCGCCAGCGGCCACAATTCGACGCGCGACTTCCGAAGACGTGCCGATCATCGGCCGGCTCGGCGGCCTGCTCGTCGAGACGCACCATGACTTCGATCCCAGGCGCTTCATCGCCGCGACGCGGGAGACTCCCGACAGGTACGGTTCGTTCCTCGGCAGCCAGCTCGAGGAGTCCGGCGTAATCGTCCTCGTGGCGGAGAAAGATGCCGAGGTGGTCGGCTACACTTACGCGGGTGTTGAAGGATGGGACTACATGTCACTGCGTGGGCCGGCGGGAGTGCTGTACGACATCGTCGTCGATCCTGAACACCGCGGGCGTGGAATCGGCCGGATGCTTCTCGACGCGACGATCGACGCGCTTCAGAGTGAGGGTGCGCGCCAGGTCGTCCTATCCACCGCCCAGCAGAACGAACCCGCACAGCGCCTGTTCGCTAGCGCGGGATTCAGAAGGACAATGATCGAGATGACGCGGGAACTCGAATCGTGAGTCGAAGCATGGTCTTCGGAATCGCGATGGTGTCAGCCGCGTTCGCGACCGCTTGCGGCCCACCGCGCGGGGCCGAAAATGTCACGGACCCGTGGCTGCGCGGACGCCTCACCTTTCGGCCGGTCGCATCCGCCCAGGCGCCGCGCGCGTTTTCGCCAGGATTGCATCCGGTGTTCGCCGACGAACCCGAAGGCGCGGTGGTCTACGCTCCCGCGAGCGCCGCAGGAAAGGCGCGGATCCCGCTGGTCCTGCTCCTTCACGGCGCCGGCGGCACCGGCGCGCGCATGATCGTTCGGGTCAGAGATGCATCCGATCAGACGGGGATGATCGTCGTCGCCCCCAAATCGGTTGGGGTAACCTGGGACGCGATGCGCGGTGCGATCGGCCCCGACGTCGAGAACATCGATCGAGTGTTGAACAAGGTCGCGCAGATGTATGCGATCGATGCAGCCCGTATTTCCGTCGCCGGATTCTCCGACGGTGCTACCTACTCGCTTGCGCTCGGCCGGCTCAACGGCACGCTCTTCAGAAGCATTGTCGCGTTTTCTCCGGGGATTCTGATTCCGGTGGCTCCGCGAGGCCTCCCTCCGATCTTCATCTCCCACGGGACCAGCGACAACATTCTCCCGATAGACATCGCCAGCCGAAGGTTCGTGCCGGAGCTGCGTCGTCAGGGCTACAGCGTTGAGTACCACGAGTTCGATGGTCCGCATGCAGTCCCGCCGGAAATCGCCGCACTCGCGCTGAGCTGGATCGCCGAACACTGACTTGGCTAGCCCGCCAGCCGCGCGTTCACCTCAGGACGAGAGCTCGACCAGCAGAGGGAAGTGATCCGAGGCCATTCGCGTCGTATCCGGGACGCGTCGCACCTCGCATGAGACAAGTCGCGAAGCGTAGGCGACCGGTGTGAAGAGGTAGTCCAGACGCACGTGGGGATTCCACACGGGGAATGTAAAGCCCGGTTTCTCCGCCGCGTTTGAATGCAGAGTTCGCCAGGCATCGGCGTAGCCTTCGTTTCCCATCATCTCGATGGTGCTGCGCGCGATATCACGTCCACTGAGCCAGATCATCCCCCGGATCCACCTGGGCATCGGCGATGGATCAAATCGCTCGTTCGGCGCCAGGGCGTTGAAGTCACCCGTCAGCACGTGAAACGCGAATGAATGCTTCTCGCGTACGAGCTGTTTCTTTATGCCCGCGAGCAATCCCCGCAGCTCGCGCACGCGCTGCCGCTCCGTCCACTTCGAGAACCAGGCCCGAAGGTGAACGACGAAGACGCGCGGCAGACCGTCGCCGAGTGATACCTCGAGAATGGCGTGGCGGGTGCGGGGCGGATGTCGCCAGCCGAAGCCGACGACGGGTACCCGGCTTAGAAACGCGGTCGAATGTCGCCTTTGCGATCCGCAGAATTGCAGCCCGGTGAGATTCGCGAGGCGTTTCACCACCACCGGATCCCACGCCTCCTGCAGCGCGACGAAATCGGGACGCGCGTCCGCGATGACCTCGGCGATCGCCCGGACTCGGCCGATGCCGCCCTCGCGGATGTTGTAGGTGAGGAGTCGCACGGTCAGGCGCTCGAGGAGTCCGCCGCCTCCTCATTCCTGGATTTGTCGAGAAGCACGAGATAGGGCTGGTACATCGTCACGTCGCGGAGGAACTGCACCAGCGATGTCGTCGCCTGAAGATTGACCGGCCGACCAGTCATCTCGCACAGGCGCTGTCGCAGAGGGGCGAGGGCCGTTGACGCAAATGGATGCGCCTCGCTCAGTGGTGCGGAGTGAACGCCGGGGATGTGGAAGTCGCGAAAGAGGCTGACCATGTCACCGCCCACGAATGTCACATCCATGTCGCTCGTTCCGGGACCATCGTGGTCGAACGGCTCGCCCGTCTTCCATTTGCAACCGGTGACCGCGCTCCCGCGTAGAATGACCTGCACCCCGTCCGGCGTCGAATCATCGAGGGCCCGCAGGAATTCCTCGTAGCGGCGTTGGTCGCCGCCGAACGCGAGGCGGATCACGCGATCACGGAGGGTACCCTGATCTTCGTTTTCGTCGGGAGTTTCTCTGGCTGGGTTGGCGTTCACACCGGCTGACAATGCAGGTTGCGTGCACTGTCGTCGGGGCGTACGCGGGTGCAAATTGGCGTGCCCTTTCGGGCAGTCGTCACCCTCGTCCTTACTGTCATGAAACGACTCCTCGTACTTCTCGCCATTCTCGTTGCGTCCACCGGTGCACTGTCCTCCGTAGACGCCCAGCAGCCCCGGGTCCTCGTCTTCTCCAGGACCGCTGGATACCGGCATAGCTCGATCCCGAATGGAATCGCTGCCGTCCGAAAAATCGGACAGGAGAACGGCTTCGCCGTCGATGCGACGGAGGACGCGACCGCCTTCACAGCGAAAAACCTCGCGCGATATCGCGCGGTGGTCTTCATGAGTACGACGGGTGACGTGCTCAACGCTTCGCAGCAGGACAACTTCGAGAGGTACATCCAGGCGGGCGGCGGCTGGGTCGGCGTTCACTCCGCCACCGATACCGAGTACGAGTGGCCGTGGTACGGCAGACTCGCCGGCGCGTGGTTCAACGGACATCCCAACAATCCAAACGTCCGGACGGCGACCTACAGAGTGCTGGACAAGTCGCACGTGTCGACGGCCGGCTTCCCGGACACCTTCGTGCACGAAGACGAGTTCTACAACTTCAAGTCGATCGATCCGACCATCCACACACTGATCGAGATCGACGAGAAGTCGTACGAAGGCGGGACGAACGGCGACCACCACCCGATGAGCTGGTACCACGACTTCGATGGCGGCCGCGCCTGGTACACCAACCTCGGCCACACCGAAGCGACGTACTCTGATCCGCTGTTCCTGCGCCACCTCGCTGGTGGACTGAAGTACGCCATCGGTACGGGACCGGTCGACTTCAGTCGCGCGCGTCCGGAGGAGAACAGGTTCACCAAAGTCGTTCTCACCGAAAAACTCGAAGAGCCGGTCGAGCTGGCTGTTCTTCCCGACGAGCGAGTTCTCTTCATCGAGCGCCGCGGCGGCGTGAATCTGTATAAGCCGAAGACCGGCAAAGTGACGCGCATCGCGACGATCCCCGTAAGCACCAAGTACGCCGACAGCAGCCAGGCGGAAGACGGCCTGCTCGGCCTCACCATTGACCCCAACTTCGCGAAGAATGGCTGGGTGTACATGTACTACTCGCCCGCCGGTCCCGAGGCGAAGAACGTCATCGCGCGCTACCACATGCAGGGTGACACGCTCCATCTTCAGTCGAAGCAGGTGCTGCTCGAGGTGGCAACGCAGCGCCTGAAGTGCTGCCACACCGGCGGGTCGATGGCGTTCGATTCCAAGGGGAATCTTTACGTATCCACGGGCGACAACTCGAATCCGTTCTTCAGCGGCTACGCGCCTCTGGACGAGCGTCCCGGCAGAATGCCCTGGGACGCGCAGAAATCATCCGGCAACACCAACGATCTGCGCGGTAAGATCATCCGCATCCACCCCGAGCCTGACGGCACCTACACCATTCCCGACGGAAATCTTTTCCCGAAGGGCATGGCGAAGACGCGCCCCGAAATTTTCACCATGGGGCACCGCAATCCATATCGCATCTCCATCGACAAGCATACCGGCTTCCTGTATTGGGGAGACGTAGGCCCCGACGCGAACGTCGATTCCGCGGGCCGCGGCCCGCGCGGGTACGACGAGATCAATCAGGCGCGGACCGCCGGCAACTACGGCTGGCCGTATTTCGTCGGCAACAACCAGGCGTATTTCAAAACGACATTCAAGGATTCCGTGACAGTGATTCCCGGAGCGCAGTTCGATCCCGCGCATCCGGTGAACACCTCACCGAACAACACCGGCCTCAACGATCTGCCGCCGGCGCGCAGTGCCTACATCTGGTACCCCTACGCCGCGTCGCCCGACTTCCCGATCGTCGGCGCCGGCGGACGCGCGGCCGCTGCCGGTCCGGTTTACTACCGCAACGATTTCCGAGGCGCGGCGCGACCATTCCCGCAGTACTACGACGGCAAGCTTTTCATCTACGAATTCATGCGCCACTGGGTCATGGCCGTCACCATGAATCCGAACGGTGACCTCGCATCGATCGAGCGCTTCATGCCGGCCACGAACTTCAGCGCTCCGATCGAGATGGAATTCGGGCCGAGCGGAGACCTGTACATGCTGGAGTACGGGACGGCCTGGTTCCAGGGCAACCCTGACGCGCGACTCGTCCGCATCGAGTACAACTCCGGCAACCGGAAGCCGATCGTGGCTGCGGCAGTCGACAAGAACGCCGGCGCGACGCCGTTCCGCGTCAACCTCTCGTCGGCGGGAACAATGGACCTCGACGAGGATTCGCTGCGCTACGTGTGGACGATCACCCGCGCCGACGGCAGCGTCGTGCGGAGACTGACCCAGCCGAATCCATCGTTCACCTTCAGCCAGCCGGGCACCTACACGGCGTCGTTGACGGTTACCGACGCGCACGGCGCGCGGTCGAGCGCGTCAGTTCCGATTGCGGCAGGGAATCAGCCGCCGGTGGTCGATCTCGATCTCGTCGACGGCAATCGAACTTTCTTCTTTCCCGGCGTTCCGGTGCGCTACGGCGTGCGCGTCGCCGATCGTGAGGATGGCTCGCTCCAGAGTGGAATCTCGCCGGAGGGAGTGAATGTCACCGCGCAATATCTCAAGGAAGGGGCGCCTGCAGGCGGAGTTGTTGCGGCGCGTGAGGCAGGGAGGAGACTGATCGAAGGAAGCGACTGTCTCGCCTGTCACCAATTCAACAAGAAGATGATCGGCCCCGCCTACTCGGATGTCGCCGCGAAGTATCAACGCGACAGGGCAGCCCTGGTTCGTCTCGTCCAGAAAGTTCGTCAGGGCGGATCCGGCGTATGGGGCACCGTGAACATGCCGGCACACCCGAACCTCACCGATGAGCAGGCAGCGTTGATGGTGGGCTACATCCTGAGTCTCAACGCGCGCAAAACCGACGGACCATCGCTGCCGCCGCGCGGCTCGTACGATCCTCCAGCGGGCTCCGGTGATTCGCCGACGGGCGCTCTGGTGTTGCGCGCCGAATACACCGATCGCGGCGGGAATGGAATGCCGGCGATCAACACCGAGAAGGAGGTCGTCCTTCGCTCGCCAACCGTGGTAGTTGCAAATGGACAACTGTCTGAGGGAGTGTCACAGCAGAGTGTGCCGGAGCTGCCCGTGCCGGTGACGGTAGTGAATCGCCCGGGTTCATCGGTCGCTTTCAAGCAGATCGATCTCACCGGTGTAGGCGGGGTGACTCTGGTAGGCCTGGCGCCCACTCAGTATCAGGCGCAGGGCGGCAAGATCGAAGTGCGCCTCGATTCGCCTACTGGTCCCACAATGGGCGAGACCGAAATGATCACGCCGACTACTGATCCAGCCGCTCCGCCGGCTCGTCTCCATGTCGCGTTCAAACCGACCGCCGGAGTGCACGACGTCTATCTGGTTTTCAGAAATCCTGCTCTGACGGGCGACGCGTTCATGTTCGGTTTGCTGACGGCGACTTTCGAACCCGCTCGTTGAGCGTCCCGTGATCCGCCGCGGAGTTCTTGCGGCGGATCACGACGCGCCTCAGTCGTAATACGAGAACTGAGAAAGCGTGGGGAAGTGTTCCCCCGTGTGAGGCCCGGTCACATAAGCGAAGTCTCCGATCTTCAACCG
>DATBXT010000174.1:0-2499 GCA_036514115.1 Gemmatimonadaceae bacterium | reverse complement strand
ATGACTGCACCCCGCCATACGGAATAACCTTACACAAACAACAGAAAAAACGGACGGCTCGCGCCCTCCCACATCCAGTCCTTGAGAGTTAGCTTGGTGCGACGCTCCCAACACGACGAGAACAGGATTTCCTTCGCATGAAAGGTTCTGACCGCCTCCGGCGGCTTGCATCCTACGCATTGGTAGCCGCAATCGCCGTCGCGGCTGTCTCCTGCAACGAAGCTCATCCCAATACAACACTCACTCCACATTCCGATTTCGGTCGAGAGATCGATTTCCTGTGGGATCGACTGCTTCTCCTCGGGACCATCGTTTTCATTCTCGTGGAAGGCGTGCTCCTGTATGTCGTGTTCCGTTACCGGCGCAGAGAGAATCAGCCAACCCCACCGCAGACACACGGCAGCACCAAGCTCGAGATCGCGTGGACGCTGATTCCGGCGGTGATCCTGGTTTTCATCGCTGTGCCGACAGTGAAGACGATTTTCGTCACCCAGGCGCAGGCGGCGCCGGGCTCGATGAATGTCGACGTGACCGGACACCAGTGGTGGTGGGAGTTCCGCTATCCCGAGTACGGCGTGACCACCGCGAACGAGCTGTACCTCCCCGCGGGGCGGACGGTGAATTTCCGCCTTCGTTCGGCTGACGTGATCCACTCGTTCTGGACACCGCAGCTCGGTGGGAAGCGCGACGTGGTGACGAACCGCACGAATTACATCTGGTATACACCCGACTCGTCGACGGCCAGCAGTGTATGGAACGGCTTCTGTGTCGAGTACTGCGGCGCATCGCACGCCAACATGCGGTTCCGTGTTTTCACGGTGACACAGGCACAGTTCGATTCATGGGTGGCCGGCCAGAAAATGCCCGCGCGGTATGGCGCCGTCGCGGGGCCGCCGACACCCGCTGGTGGCCCGATTCCACCGCCGCAGGAAGGCGCCGTGGTTACGACGCCCGGCGGCACAGAGGCTCCGACCCAGGCCGCGCAGGGCGCCGCCCAGCGGGTCGCTCAGCAAAGCTCCGGCACGCAGGCCGTCGGTGGCAGCCAGCCCGCGGTGCCTCGACCACAGAATCCCTCGGCAAACCCGGGCGCGCAGAGCACCGTCCGTGGTGTCACGCCACAGAACGGTGCCGGCAACGCTGGAAGCGCGGTGGCCGCGGGCTACATCTTCCCGCGCGAAAACATTCCGGATTTCGCCGTTCCCCACTCGCCGATTCCCGCAGATCTGAAGTTCACTTCGGGACTCACCGGGAACGCAGGCCGCGGTAAGCAGGTTTTCTCCGGTGCTGCGTGCATCGGCTGCCACGCGATCGCTGGAAACCCTGCCGCGATGGGCGTCGTGGGACCAAACCTCACACACGTCGGATCGCGCAGCACCATCGCCGCCGGTCGCTTTCCGAACACCGCTGCTTACCTCGCGCTCTGGATCAAGAACGCGCGCAAGATGAAACCAGATGTCCTGATGCCGACACTCGGCATGGATGAATACGATCCTGTTCTGAAAGCGAAAGTCACGTCGGCGAACGGTGGACTCACCGATCAGCAGATCGCCGACATCGTTGCTTATCTCACCGCACTGAAGTAACCGGAGACACGACTTGGCAACCACTGCAATCCGCAACCCGGCGTACGGAGCCGAATATTCCGGTGAGCACAGCGGATTTTATAGCTGGCTCGCGACAACCGATCACAAGCGCATCGGCATCCTGTACCTGTACACGGCGCTGGGCTTCTTCATCTTCGGTGGCATCGAAGCGGTAATCATCCGCGCGCAACTGGGCGCCCCGAACCAGCACATCGTCTCGGCTGAGTTCTACAACCAGCTTTTTACGATGCACGGGACGACCATGATCTTCCTCGCGATCATGCCGCTCTCGGCAGCGTTCTTCAATTTCCTGATTCCGCTCCAGATCGGAGCGCGCGACGTCGCGTTCCCGCGCCTCAACGCGTTCAGCTACTGGGTCTATCTGTTCGGCGGACTGTTCATCACGATTCCGATTTTCTTCGCCGTGGCACCAAACGGCGGCTGGTTCGGATACGCGCCGCTGACTACCCGGCCCTACTCGCCGGGGGTCAACATCGACTTCTGGGTGATCGGCCTTCAGATCCTCGGCGTATCGTCGCTCGCGGCGGCGTTCAACTTCCTGACTACGATCATCAATCTCCGCTCGCCCGGCATGTCGCTGATGCGGATGCCGATGTTCACCTGGATGGCGTTCATCGTTCAGGTGCTGCTGGTGCTCGCGTTCCCCGTGATCACCATCGCGCTGGTCTTCCTGCTTTTCGATCGATTCTTCGGCACCAACTTCTACAACACGGTGAGCGCTGGGGCCGATCCCCTTCTCTGGCAGCATCTGTTCTGGATCTTCGGTCACCCCGAGGTCTACATCCTGATTCTTCCAGCCTTCGGCCTCGTATCCGAAGTGCTGCCGACCCACTCACGGAAACCGCTGTTCGGATACCCGGTCATGGTCTACTCGGGCATTCTCATCGGGTTCCTC
>DATBXT010000173.1:0-10998 GCA_036514115.1 Gemmatimonadaceae bacterium | reverse complement strand
GTATGAGTTTCTCAAGGATGGGAAGGGTTTGTGGGAAGCGCGGTTGAGCGACGCCGAGAAAGCGATCCTCGCTCCGCTGACATTGCTTACCGTAAAGCCCGTTCTCTATGCGGCCAATGTGAGTGACGCCGAGTTAGCCGGAGACGAGGGGCCGCATCTCAAGGCGTTGCGCGCGGCCGTCAAGAAGAGCGGCGAACAGGCTGACGTTGTGCCTTTCTCCGCCAAGATCGAAGCAGAGCTCGCCGAGCTGCCGCCGGAGGATCGCGCCGATTTCCTGTCGTCGCTAGGGCTGGAATCGGCCGGGCTCGATCGCTTGATCCGCGCCGGTTATAAGCTGCTCGGCCTGGAGACCTACTTCACCGCGGGCGAGCAGGAAGTGCGCGCCTGGACGATCCATCGCGGCGACACAGCGCCGAAAGCCGCCGCCGTGATCCATACCGATTTCGAGCGCGGGTTCATCCGCGCTGAGACAGTCTCGTACGACTCGTTCATCGGCAACGAAGGCTGGAAAGGGGCCCGCGAGAAAGGAGCTGTGAGGTCAGAAGGAAAGGAGTACGTCGTCCAGGACGGTGACGTACTCCTCTTCCGATTCAACGTCTAGCTGCGAAATCGCCTATTGAATCGGATGGATCTGATCGCGAATCTCCCCGGCGGGATGCGCGGATGTGTGGACGTTCGCGTAAGCGTTGCCGTTGTTGAACAACACCCTCAGAGAGTCGAGCGAGACATTGGCGTTGTTCGCGTTCGTAATGCTTCCGTGCGCAACCTCGCCATTCAGAGTCGCTGTCGCGCCGTTGGGCAGGAAGAGATTGATGATCACGGGACCTGACGTCGTTCCGACGTGCGTCGCGTCACCAAGGTGAATGTGGGACTGGGTGACCGCTGTCATGTTAGTGAGATTCATCACCCACGCGATCTCGTTGCCTTTGTCCTCGAACGTGACAACTCCGCTTCCAGGCGAGGTAAAGGTCCCGCCTTCAGCCGCCGCATTGAGGTTGGCGACGTAGGTCTTGTTTACCGGTGCTGTACTGTCGCTGCCGCAGCTGGCTGCGACGAGGACAATTGCGGCCGCTCCGATTATTCCCGCGGCTATTCCTACTGTTCTGCGCATGATGACCTCCCGGAAAGCGCATCGTAGAAGCTAGGCCGACCGCCGAAGCCAGAAAGTCTGTTCTCGCCAACGGCTCCGCTGAGGCGGCGAGGAGTGTGTCCCGAGCGGCGGACGGCGAGACCCCTGAAGCTTCTCTCCGCAGAGGTGAAACACCCGTCCGACGAAGGTTGAATTGACATCCCTCTGCGACTAGCTTTCGTCTTCCTACAACGGCCGCTTCGCGGCCTTCACACCTTCCTTCCGCTTCGGCAACCAGACGGGAGGCGGTTTACGACCAAAAGGAGGATTGCCGAGTGCCTCGCACATACGAGGCGGTCTACATCTTCGACTCTACTCTCGAAGACGCCGCCATCTCAGAAAAGATCAACCGCTTTCACGGACTCCTTGGCGCGAAGGAGCAGCCGGAAGTCGCCCATTGGGGGCGGCGCCAGCTCGCCTACTCCATCGGGCCCAAGGACAACGGCTACTACGTCGTCTCCAAGTTCGCCGCCGAGCCCAACGCACTGCCCGAGTACGAGAGAGCGCTCAAGCTCGACGATGGGGTTATCCGCTACCTCATCACCCTGCACGAGCACGAAGTCGGCGCCCCGCCGCAGTCCGAGGAAGAGCTCGCTGCCGCTACGCGCCGTGACGACGATGACGACGACGAGGATTAACCCACAATGAGAAGACCACAAAAAAGTTGCCCGTTTTGCGAGAGCCGCGTGCGCTGGATCGACTACAAGGACGATCGCACCCTCGGCCGTTTCATCACCGACCAGGGGAAGATTCTTCCCTCGCGGCTGAGCGGCTCATGCGCGCGTCACCAGCGCCAGCTTTCTACCGCCATCAAGCGCGCGCGCTTTCTTGCGCTGATTCCGTACATCCGCGGACATCAGGCCTAGATGGCCGACGCCACCACGACACAGGTAACGAAGCAGTCGTGGTGGCCGCTGTTTTGGGGGTTGGCGGCTTTGCTGATCTGCCCCTACCTCCCGATCACGGACACGCTCATGCCGATCCAGCAGACGGTGTTGCTGCTGATCCCGGTCATTGCAGTGTGCTCCATCGTTGGTTGGGTAATGGGCGGAAGGCTCGCGGTAGCAGTGATCTGGTTTGCGTTCTGCGTTTATGCGCTTCTTCAGCCCGTGGACGTTATCTCCGTTCCGAGCGTCTACGAAAGCTTGAGGGGCGGGCGATCCGTCGCGCCGCACGGCACCCAATACGATCTGATGGCCCGTGGGTGGGCGGTTCTTATGGCCGCGAGCTTCGGCCTGGTAAGTCTCTGGGGTAAGGCAACACCGTTTTTTTCGCGCGCGCTCGCCGCGGTCGGCATTGCCATGGCCATCGCCTTCGTGATCGCGCTTTCATTCCCGAGTGGAATAGCACGGTTCGAGCACACGGCGGGCGAAGAGTTCACCAGGCGCGCATCGGTAAGTATCGAGCGAATCCAGGCCAGCATGAACGATCCCCAGTCGCGCGAGGTATTGGACAGGGTTCCCTTGATGGAGGAAACCGACGAGGTGGCTTTGGAGGCTATGCGGCAGTTGCCGGCGCGCGCGGCGACGCTTCTCCCCGCTCTCCTTGCCCTGGAGTCCCTCGCGGTCCTGGCTTTTGGCTGGGGCGTTTACAAAAGGCTGGCGCCGGTCGATATCGGGCCGCCGTTGGCTCCGCTTGCCGAGTTCAGATTCAATGATCAATTGATCTGGGGGCTCGCGGTCGGCACGACGATATGGCTGCTGCCCGCGTTCGAGGAAGGAAAGAACGTGGGTTACAACCTGCTCCTGTTTTTCGGGACACTGTATCTGTTGCGCGGCATCGGTATCCTTGGCTGGATCTCCCGTGGGCGGTACATCTTCATTATCGCGCTGTGGTTGATGCCGCCTCTCATTTTCGTCGCGCTTGCACTCGGACTCGGCGACACCTGGCTCGACCTCCGCAGGCGCGCGAAGGCCGGCTGACCGTACGATTCGCTCCGGGAATGTGCTAGAATTACTCGTTATCCACGCCCACTACTGAAGGAAATTCTGCAATGGAAGTCATACTCAGACAGGCAGTCGAACAGCTCGGACACCCGGGCGACATCGTGAAGGTCTCGGCGGGATTTGCGCGCAACTATCTGCTCCCCCGCGGCTTCGCGTACGAGGCAACCGCCGGCAACCGCAAGCGGATCGAGCAGGAACGCCAGCGCCTCGAGCAGGCCGAGGAGCAGCGCCGTGGCGTCGCTTCCGAGCAGGCGACCAAGCTCGAACAGGTCTCGCTCACTTTCTCGGCGCGCGTCGGCGAAGAGGGCAAGTTGTTCGGCTCGGTGACCGCGTCGGACATCGCCCACCAGCTGGAGGCGCAGGGCTATCACATCGAGAAGCGCCAGATCGATCTCCACGAGCCGATCCGCGCGCTCGGAGTCTATCGCGTTCCCATCCGGCTACACGCCGACGTCCATCCCGAAATCAAGGTCTGGGTTATCAAGGCGTAGTACTTTGGTGGGGGGTAACGGCTGGCCTGGCTGTCCATATAAATGGGGACGGCCAGGCCTTTTTTCGTAGCGCACTTGGCAAGCGAAATGCGAAATAGCCCCTCACGGAACTTTGACACCACAGATAAGCTACACAGAGTAAGGCGACGCTCTACGTCGCAAAATTACCTTCACTGAACCGCATGGCCACATCCCTTCCATCTGTAACCGCCCGCGAGAGTGCGCAGAGAGTTCAGCGCGCCGCCCAGCTCTGCCTCGACATGAAAGCCAACGACGTCGTCGTGCTTAACCTGGCAGGCATAACCGACATGACTGATTACTTCGTCATCGCGAGCGGGACCTCCGACACCCACGTGAGATCGATCGGCGAGCACGTGATTGCGGAGATGAAGAAGGCAGGACTGGCAGTGCATCACACTGAAGGCTTACAGCAGGGCCGCTGGGTGCTGCTCGACTTCTTCGATTTCGTAGTTCACATCTTTCATCCGACGCTTCGGTCGTTCTACCAGATAGAACGACTCTGGAGCGATGCGGAAACCGTGGCGTTGGAACCACAGGAGTAAGCGTCAAATGAAAGCGGCTCGGATTCTCGCCATGCTCGTCGCACTGCTTCTCGGCGCTCGCCTAGAGGCGCAGCAGTACTTCGGGCAAAACCAGGTTCAGTACAAGCACTTCGATTGGCAGGTCATCGAGACAGAGCACTGGCTGGTGCACTACTATCCGGAAGAGCGCGAGGGCGCCATGGACGCGGCGCGGATGGCGGAGCGCTCTTACGCGCGGCTGTCGAAGGTGCTCGACCACCAGTTCCGCGAGAAGAAGCCGATCGTGCTCTTCTCAACCCGCTCCGAATTCGGCCAGAACAACATCACCGGCGATCTTGGCGAAGGCACCGGCGGTGTGACCGAGGCGAGCCGGCACCGCATGATCATGCCGCTCACCGGTGATCTGGGAAGCTTCGAGCATGTGCTGACCCACGAAATGGTGCACGAGTTCCAGTACGACGTCTTCGCGCGCGGCAAAGCCGGCGCGAACATTCAGACGCTCGCGCAGGTCGATCCGCCGCTCTGGTTCATGGAAGGTATGGCCGAGTATCTCTCGAGCGGTCCGAACCATATTCTTACGGAGCAATGGGTTCGCGACGCGGTCGTCAACGGCAACCTGCCGACGATCGAGCAGATGACCGAGCGTCCCGACAAGTATTTCCCATATCGCTACGGCGAATCTCTCTGGCAGTACGTCGGCGCGCGCTGGGGCGACGCCGCGATCGGCGAGATCCTTCAGAATTGCACGACCCTCGGAATCGCCCGCGCGATTCAGCGTCAGCTGGGGCTCACGCTGCACGAGCTGAGCGACGACTGGCGCGAGGCGATGAACGCGCAGTACCTGCCGCAGGCCGCCGTTCTGGACCGCCCGCGCAGCTTCGCCCAGCCGCTATTGACCGAGAAGAAGAGCGGCGGTCAGATCTTTCTGGCGCCCGCGCTCTCCAGCGACGGAAACCGCATCGCCTTCCTGTCCAACGGAAGCATGAAGCGGGGCGAGGTATTCATCGATCTATGGCTCGCCGACGCGCACACCGGCAAGCGCATCAAGCGGCTGGTGAACAGCACCACCAATCCGAACTTCGAGGAGCTGCGTCTCCTGTACTCCCAGAGCTCCTTCTCGAACGACGGCCGAACGCTCGCCTTCACGGGTGAGCGCCAGGGAAAAGACGTCCTCTATCTGGAGGACGTAAATCGCGGGTCAATCAAACGCATCGATCTGCCCATCGACGCGGTCTGGAGTCCGGTGTTTTCGCCAGACGATAAGCGGATCGCGTTCAGCGGCATTCACGGCGGGATGACGGACCTCTACGTCGTCGATATTGACGGAAAGAATCTGCGTCAGCTCACCAACGACCAGTTCGCCGATCTCCAGCCAAACTGGTCGCCAGATGGAAAGCGGATCGCGTTCGCGACGGATCGGGGCCCTGAGAGCAATTTGGCGGTTCTCAAGATCTCGAAGTGGCGCATCGCGGTTTTCGACCTCGAGCACAACTCCACCGAAGTTCTGCCCAACCAGGGTGGATTGAACCTCAATCCACAGTGGTCACCTGATGGCAACCAGATCGCTTTCATCTCCGATCGTACCACCGTGCCCAATGTCTTCATCTATGACTTCGGCACTAAAGAGCATTACCAGATAACCAACGTGCTCGGCGGCATCGGCGCCATCACGGAATTCAGCCCCGCCATCAGCTGGGCGCGTGGCGCCGACAGAATGGCGTTCACATACTATGAAAGAGGCGACTACACCGTCTGGACGTTCGACAATCCGCGCGCGCTGAAGCGCACGGCCTATCGTCCCGGTGGTGCGACCGATCTCGCCGCCGCCGGGCGCGTCGATTCCGCCGCGCAGGCCAAGGCAACGACGGACTCGCTCCTTCTGCGACCGCGCGCTGGTGAGCCCACCTCCACATACCGCGCACCGACTGGCACCCGTCAATCATCAATCCTGCCAACTCAGGAGCTGGTCGCCGATCTGCCGCCGACTATCGCCGTGCTACAGTCTGATCCGGTTTACGGGCTGCCAGATACAACACGCTTCAGGGAGCACCCGTATCACGCCGCCTTTCATCCGGACTACATCGCGGATCCCTCGATCGGCTACACGCCGACGTATGGCGCCGTTGCAGGTGGAACAGCTTTCGTGTTCAGCGATCTTCTCGGGAACCATCAGCTGGCAGTGGCCGCCAGCGTTTATGGACGGATCAGTGACGCGAATTTCTTCGTTGGTTACGCAAATCTGAGCCGGCGCTGGCAGTACACGACGGGTCTCTCCCAGGAGCCGGTTTACGTTCCGCTCGCCGGCAACATCGGTCCGCGGCCGGGTGACCCGAATCCCAACCCGGATGTGGTGCGTCTCTCGACGCTGTACCTGCGATATGTGATCAGAAATGTCTTCCTTTCCGGGCAATATCCCTTCAACAGGTTCTCTCGCGTGGAGACGGGCCTGCAGTTCAACAGCATCTCAGAGGGGGTCCTGAACGTCTACCAGGACTGCAGCCAGTCGAGCGGATTCTGCACCGAGCCGCAATTCAAGGACACCACCAACCTTCCGACGCTCAACTATCTGACGCCGTCGGCGGCTTTCGTCTCCGACAATTCACTGTTCGGCACGACCGGCCCGGTGATGGGACGCAGAATGCGCTTCGGAGTCTCGCAGAGCGTCGGCAATGTCCGCTTCACGGATTTCCTGGCCGACTACAGGCGCTACGATCCGATCATCTTCAACACCCTGACCTTCGCGACGCGCTTCATGAGCTCGTTCTCGATCGGTCGCGACGAGAACTTCTATCCCAAGTACATCGGCCGGCCGGATTACGTGCGCGGCTACGATCGCGCCAACTTCAACTTCACCGATTGTACGTCGGTCATAAATCCGCAAACCGTCGCTTGCAACAACGCGCAGCTCGCGGGCAGCAGAGTTGCTGTCGCCAACGCCGAGCTTCGTTTCCCGATCATCAGACGCTTCGACATCGGCAGCAGCTTCGGTCTGCCGCCAGTCGATGGCCTCATGTTCTACGACGCGGGACTGGCGTGGAGCGCGGGCCAGACGCCGCACCTCGGCAAGGCGCCCGATGGCAACAACGCGTTCACCGATCGTTATCCGCTAACGAGCTGGGGCGCGGGCTTGAGAGTGAATCTCTTCAACCTGGCGATATTGCGGTGGGATTACGCTCGACCGCTGTCGACAGACCGCAAGCCGAACTGGACCTTCTCGTTGGGAGCGAGCTACTAACCGTTGCGCCGACTCCTACTGCTGGCGCTGCTCTGTGCAGCCTGTTCGAATGACAGGGCAGCGCCTGACAGCACAAACGTAAGCGTAACAGAGCCTCTCGGTCCCGACCAGCTTCTCCTGCGCGTGCCGCGCGCGGGAGGAAGCGGTCGTATCTATCACTACCCAAAACTCGACTCCGTTGTCTGGACGCTGGACGAGGCGCCCCCGCTCGACCGCGTGCTCGCGTTCGATGCGAGCGCCGGCACCATCGCCTACGTCGACGCGAAAGGATTCCCGGGACGTATCGATCTTCGCGAGACCGATGTCGGAAAGGCGTCCAAGGCGAAGCTGACGTCGCTCTCTTCGTCGAATGGAAGCGACATCTACGGCGTCAATCCGAAAGGTGAGATCGTTCGATTGAATCCCAACGGCGGCGACTGGCATTTCAAGCCGCCAGTGCCGGCAAGGTCGGTGTTCGCTGTTCCAACGGGCGACCTGATCGTCGCGGCTAACAAGGGCGCGCAAACTTTGGTGTGGAAGGTTCGTCCACCCGACGACGTGATTCAGGACAGCACCGTTCTACCGCTCTCGGGGCGCGCAGTAACGACCCAAACCGGAGATCGCGTCTACTTCACCGTCGACAGCGGGTTGGTCGGAGTCAAAGTGAAGGACCTGTCTCCCCTCGGAGCAATCGAGCTGCCCAGCAGGGTACGCGCACTGACACCGACGCCGAGCGGCGACAGGATCTACGTCGCTACTGCCGGCGACAGCGGACTGTCCGTCGTGGACAGGTACTCCGGACGCGTGGAGACGAGTGTGACATTCGCGGCCGCGCCCGAAGACCTCAGGATGGATCCGCTCGGTCGATACCTGATCGCCCGCTTCCCAAAGGCGGATTCGGCGTGGATCGTCGCAATAGGAACCAACCGCCTGGTCGGTGCATTTCCGACGCGCTGGTCGGTGGATCTTCCTGCCATCACGCCCGACGGTGAAGTGGCCACGCTGGGCGATAAGGACGTCGTTCTCCTCGATCCGGAAAAGCTCACCGTGAAATCCACGGTCGCCGGCGGCGCCAAGGATTTCTGGTACTTCTTCGCGTGGGATGGGTTTCGGCCTCGCGCCAAGGGCCTCGATCAACCAGTGACCTTTCCCGGTGAGCCGGTCTACGACTCCCTATCCGCAAGCTCGACCCCGTCGGCCGCTTCGTCGACAGTGGCAACGCCCGACACTGTTCCCTCGCCTGCGCAGCCCGCGAGTAGCGGCTTCACAGTTTCGTTCGCCGCTCTTCTCGCGGAGGACAAGGCGCAGCAACTTGCCAACACCATCGTCGTCGGTGGCACCACGGCGCACGTCGTGACATCGTCGACCGCCGGCTCTCCGATTTACAGAGTCGTGCTCGGCCCGTACCCCACACGGGACGAAGCGATCAAGGTCGCACGCGCGTCGAAGCGCGAGTATTGGGTATACGAGGGCTCCCCTTGAACGCGCGCGTCTCCGGCGGGCGCCCCGTTGCATGGGAGGACGCCGGACGGCAAATCGCTTCACTCCTCAGTAGCTACTCGGCGGTGGTAGTAACCTCCTCCGACCCTTTTGCAGCCGCCTACGTTGCGTTGGGGTTGGCCAAGGCCGAAGCAAAACACAGGCGCACCGTGGTCGCCGATCTCGTCGGCGATCTCCCGCCACTACGTGATCTCGTCGCTGAACAAGATCCGCACGGGATTACCGACAGTTTTCTGTACGGCGTCTCCCTGAACAGGATCGGTTACAGCGTCGCCGGGACAGAAAATCTCTACGTGATGCCGAGCGGCACCGACCCGGACATCCCGGAGGAAATATTTCGCAGCGCGCGCTGGAAGAAACTCGCCGGCGGTTTTGCCGAAGCCGGGGCCCTGCTGCTGCTCGTGGCGCCGCGTAACTCCCCGCGGCTGTCCGACCTGATCGACCAGATTGACGGCGCTGTCCTGGTCAAGGAGCCCGAGCTTCCCAACGACTCTGCATCCATCGTTCTGGCTCGCGTAGCGTCGCCGACTCCGACTCTCAAGATCCCGCTCCACCGAATGGGCGAGCGTGCGGCGACCTGGAAGCAGACCGCCGGAACCTGGAGACAAAAAGGCCTCGACGTAACCCGCAGGCGGTGGTTCTTCGCTGCACTGGGCGCGATGGCTTTTCTCGTTCTCGCCGCGCTGGCCTTGCCAATTCTGCTCGGACCCGACGGTCTGCTGGCGAGCCGGAACGCACGTCCCGCGCGTGTCGCCATCCCAGCCCCGACCCCTCCGCCGCCGCGGCCGGCGCCGGAAACGCTGCACGTCGCGCCCCCCGCGAATGCCGCCGACTCGGCGGAAGCAGCGGCATTTTCCGTGGAATTGTTTACCGCAAACACGGAGGAAGGTGCTAACTTGTTCGTCAGGAAAAATGGCGGTGCGCTACCGGCCGCGGCTGTGTCTCCGATTCCGATCGACCCGGAGCGGACGATGTGGTACAGGGTGACTGCCGGCGCTTACACCAGGAGATACCAGGCTGACTCACTGTTGCTCGCTCTACGCCGTTCGACGGTGCTCGCGGACTCCGATGGGACTGTCACGCAGACACCCCTTGCGTTGCTTGTCGATAGCGTCCAGACACAGGGTGGCATCGTCGATGCGGTTCACGCAGCCGTGGACAAGTACGCGGCTCGCGGGTTGGCGATCTACGCGTTGATGCAGGTTGGGGGAGGCGCCAGGATTTACGCAGGCGCTTTCGCGCGGGCCGAACAGGCGGCCCAGCTGATCAGAACATTGCGTGGTGTCGGGTTGAATCCAGTGCTCGTTTACCGAACCGGGAGTACGCCTTAGTGCGTTTAACCAAACTCGAAATTCACGGCTTCAAGTCCTTCGCCGACCAGACGGACATGCTGTTCGAGCCCGGCGTTACGGCGATCGTGGGTCCCAACGGGTGCGGCAAGTCCAACGTCTCTGATGCCGTCCGATGGGTGCTCGGCGAGCAGCGGGCCCGCGCACTGCGCGGTGCCAAGATGGAGGAAGTGATCTTCCAGGGCTCGTCGGCGCGGCGCGCGGTGAACCTCGCCGAGGTCTCGCTCCATTTCGAGAATGATGATGGCACCCTCGACATTCCATTTCGGGAAGTCGTGATCACGCGGCGATTGAGCCGCTCGGGTGAGAGCGATTATTTTCTGAACGGCTCGCCGTGCCGGCTTCGCGACATTCACGACATGGTGCGCGGCACCGGTCTGGGCGCTGATTCGGGAGTCGTAATCGAGTCGAAGATGGTTGACGCTCTGCTCAGTGACCGACCGGATGATCGGAGAGAGCTGTTCGAGGAGGCAGCCGGCGTCGGACTTTACCGCGACCGCAAGCGGAGCGCCGAGCGTCGGCTCGAGGAGACCACTACCGACCTTGGCCGCATCGACGATCTGATTACCGAGGTACAAAGTCAGGTTCGATCACTCGCCCGCCAGCGAAAGCGCGCCGAACGCCACAGCGAGCTGATGGCGCGCCGGTTCACCCTCGAGGTAGCTCACGCATCGCGCGAGATGTCCGCCTGGAGAGGTGAGCTCGATCGTCTCGAGGAACGCGTGACTGCGCTGCGGATCGAAGTCCCCGCGGAAGAGGCTCGTCTGCGCAACGCCGAAGCGGCGCGTGACACGGCGTTCACGGAACGGGCGACAGCCGAAGCGCGT
>DATBXT010000172.1:0-12524 GCA_036514115.1 Gemmatimonadaceae bacterium | reverse complement strand
GATTCCCTGGGTTCGATTGAACGCGGGAAGCTAGCCGACCTGCTGCTGCTCGACGGCAATCCGCTCAGCGACGTTCGCAATACGCGCCGTATCTCGATGGTCATTGCCAACGGCCGGGTGTTCGATCGGACTGCTCTGAACGCGCTGTTGACGCATGTAGAAACGGCCCTGAAGCCCTAGGCAGCGGCCGGTATACGCGGGAACGTGACCACCACACGTGTGCCCACACCCATCTCGGATTTGAGCGAGATCTCAGCTCCATGCTCTCGTGCGATCCAGCTCGCAATGGAAAGCCCCAGCCCGGCCCCGTCGGTGCGGCTGCGCGCGGTCTCGCCGCGGAAGAATCTCTGGAACACCCGCGATAACTCGTCCTGCTTGATCCCGATTCCAGTATCGTCGACGGAGAAAGTCGGTGCTTGGTCCTGGATTGATACGCCGACACGCACCTTGCCGCCGGCGTCCGTGAATTTCACGGCGTTGTCGAGAATGATCATCACCAGCTGACGAATCAGCGAGGCATCTCCGACAACGGGCGCTTCCTCGAAATCTTCGACGGTAATATCAACGCCTTTTTGCCGGGCCATGACGCTTGCTGCAGCCGCGGCATCGATTGCTATATCGTCGAGGAAGATCCGCTCTTTCTCGATCTGGCGCTCTCCGGTGTCCGCGCGCGCCAGCACGAGCAAGCTGTCGACGATACTCCCCAACCGGTGGGCCTCAGCCTCCACACCTTGAAGAGCGGAGACGTAATCCGATGTGTCGCGAGGCTGTTGAAGCGCGATCTCGGCGCGGTTCCTCAGGATAGTGATGGGCGTTCGCAGCTCGTGCGCCGCGTCCGCCATGAAGCGCCGCATGAATTCTATCGACCGCTCGATAGGATCCGTCGATTTCCGAACGAGGAGGAATCCTCCCGCGGCGACGAGCACGAGGGCGAGAAGTGCTACGCCGACAAAGGCCGCGATGAGATCTGCGTATCGGTCTTCGAGCTCTTCCTGGTCCGCGACTGCCACTGCGACGAGCTGTTTCCCCGATGCAAGCTTGAACCGTATCGCGTGGAGGCGGAGCGTCCGGTCACCCGGCATGGCGCGCTGCGCTGTCGCTCTGCCCGTCCGCCCAGCTGCCCTGGCGGCATCGACTACCCAAGGGTCGGCGTTCGCCGGCCTCACGGGTTTCCCCTGGACATCGAGAAGGTAGAGAAGCCGATCGGGGATGGTGAGCTCGTCGACAGCGTCAATGAGCCGTCTGCGCACGCTCGCGTCCTCGAGCTCCGTGATGCGGGCGGCGCGGACAAGCTCCATAGTCGCAGTCTCGAGGGAATCATCGAGCTGCTGGGAGAGCTGGCGGCTGATGACGGCGAACAGGCCCGCGCCCAGCAAAAGTATGATCAGCCCGAATGTCGCAACGTACCAGATTGTGAGACGCAGTCGAAGACGCACCAGGCGCTGGATGCCGGGCTGCGACGACGAGGAAGCCTCAATCGCCAAAGCGATATCCGGCCCCGCGAACGGTTTGGATCAGCTTGTCTGGAAAATCGTCGTCGATCTTCCGCCGAAGCCTTCGCACCAGCACTTCGAGCACGTTGGTGAACGGGTCGTGGTTTTCATCCCAGACGTGCGCGGTGATGGCAGCGCGGTCGACCACCTGTCCATGGTGCAGCACGAAAAACTCGAGCAGCGAGAATTCCTTAGCCGTGAGCTCGATCGGCTTGCCTGACCGGCGCACGCGGTGCGCGTTGAGATCTACCTCCAGGTCAGAAACCTTGAGCGTATCCGGGAGGGGAGCCCCGCGCCGGCGCGAAAGTGCTCTCACCCGAGCGAGTAGCTCGCGGAACGCGAAGGGCTTGGTGAGATAGTCGTCAGCGCCCACCTCGAGACCCGCCACGCGATCGTCCACTGTGTCGCGAGCGGTGAGCATCAGAATTGGAGTGGCTACCTCACGCGACCTCAGCTCCCGGCACAAATCGAAGCCGCTTCCACCGGGCAACATCACGTCGAGGATTATGACGTCGAACGATCCCAGGAGCGCCTTCATCTTTCCGTCGCCGTAGTTGGCGACGGTAACAACTTGCACGCCGTGCTCGCCAAGGCCCGTCTTCACGACGGCAGCCAGGCCCGGGTCGTCTTCTACGAGAAGAACTCGCATGGCGCCAATCTACAGCGTTGCCATGTTGCCGGGGTGCGGCTGTAATCAGGACGACAGCTATGGGTTCTAACATTCAACGCGAATTCGGTAACGCCCGCCACTCTAGCGGGTTGCAGTCAAAACATATTTAGGAGGCAGCATGTTGAAAGTGATAGCCGTGGCAGTCGCCATTGCCGCTACCACCGCCGTCGCCGGCGCACAGGGAACGACCATGTCGAAGAGCTCGGCCAAGCCCGCTACACCGTCGAGCGCGGCCAAGCCGACCCACAAGAAAACGACGAAGCACGAGAGTCAGGCGACGCTCAAGAAAGAAGCGAAAATTTCCGAGGAGACCGCGCGCGCTACGGCGCTCAAGGAGGTTCCCAACGGAACCATCAAATCGAGCGAGCTGGAGCGCGAGCATGGCAAGCTGATTTACTCGTTTGACATCTCAGTCCCTGGCAAGACCGGCATCGATGAAGTAAACGTCAACGCAATCGACGGCTCGGTCGTCGCGAAGCAGCACGAAACGCCAAAGGTGGAGAAGAAGGAAGCCGCCCAGGAAGCCAAGGAAAAGAAAGCAGCCCCGAAGAAATAAGACGCGGTTCGTTCAGACAGCTGCGCACGGGACGGGTGGGGTGAGGCATTGAAATACGCCTTGCCCCACCCGTCTCTTCTTTCGCGGCTGGCGTAGATTTCCTGATGCGTTCGACTATCCGCTTAATCGCGCTGCTATTCTCACTTGTCAACACAGCACGCGGTCAGCAGCCAGTAACCCGGCAGGAGGCGGTGGAATCGGCGGTCACCCATGGTGCACGTGCCGACCTTGCCCGCGCGGACACGCTTGTTGGAGCGGCCCAGGTAATCGCCGCCCGGCAGTGGGAAAATCCCAGTCTGAGCGCTACTTACTCGAAGTCGACTCCGAATTATCACGAGATCGTCGACTTTCCCTTCGATATTTCAGGCTCGCGCAGCGCGCGGATTCGGTCAGCGGAGGCTACGAGGCTGGCCAGCCAATACCGGTTCCGGTTCGAGCGCTCCGCCGCCGCACTGGACGCTGACACCACCTATACCAGAGCACTCGCCGCCCGGGAACACGTACGGCTCGCTCGCAGAACCGCGAAGGATGCCGACAGTCTGCGCAAAATGGCAATTGTGAGACGAGATGCCGGCGACGCGAGTGAGCTCGATGTTCTTCTCGCTAGTGTGAATGCTGGCCAGGCAGCCAACCTTGCCGCAACCGATTCATTGAGCCTCGTCTCTACCTTGTTCGATCTGCAGGCCGCGATGGGGCTCAGCACCGACAGCGTCGAGGTCACGCCAATCGACTCGCTGACTCTGCCACCGGGCATCACCGCGACTGGCGGAGGTTCGCTGCCCCTGCCAGTAGCGGCGGCCGAAAAATCGCTCGCCGCCGCTGAACTCTCCGTCAGCGCGCAAAGACGCAGTATATTCGCGCCGTTCAGCATCCAGGCGGGAGTAGAGCACGGCGACCCCTCCGAGCCGGGACTCTTACCGACGTTCGGAGTATCCATCCCGCTGCCGATTTTGAACCGCAACCGTGGAGGAATTG
Source organism: Gemmatimonadaceae bacterium (assembly GCA_036514115.1). Taxonomy (GTDB): domain Bacteria; phylum Gemmatimonadota; class Gemmatimonadetes; order Gemmatimonadales; family Gemmatimonadaceae; genus UBA4720. Next base: position 8,830 of record DATBXT010000172.1, on the reverse strand, counting down.
CTCAAGCCGAGGCGGAACGCGAGCGCGCTCGAGCAGAGTTGCAGCTTGTTCGCGTCGAAACGCAGACTGCGATTGGCCGTGCTGAACGGGGCCGCAGGTTGGCACTGGAAAAAGTGGAGCGCGACAGAGTGCTCGTGGCAAGCGCCACCCGCATCGCGGCGATGAGCCTCACGGCATACAGGGAGGGAGCGGAAGGTCTGCCGGCTGTTCTGGAGGCGCAGCGCAACGCGCGCGAGATCCTTAACCAATACATCGACGACCTGGCTGACGCCTGGATCGCCATCGCGACATTGAGACTCTACGATCTCCGAGCGCCGAGCCAATGAGAGTGTTGCTATGCGGTGCAGCGATGCTGGCCACGCTCGGGTGTCGCGGATCTGACGCCGAGTCCGAGACAAACGCCCTGGTCCAGGTCAAGACCGCTCGGGTTACCATTGCGCCTTTCGCCGAGACCATCAGGTCGATTGGTACGGTAAGCGCGCGGGCCGGACACATCGCATCGCTGAGCGCGCCGGCCCCGGCGCGGATTGCGGTCGTGTATGTCTCGCAGGGTGAGAAGGTGAGCGCGGGAACCGCTTTGGTCGCTTTTGAGCAGGCCCCGTTCATCGCTGCGGCGCAGAGTGCAGATGCGGCCCTTCTGGGCGCCGAGCGCAATTACGAAAGGGCGCACCGCCTCGCCGACGCCGGCATCCTTCCGAAGAAGGACGCGGATCAGGCGGCGACCGAACTGGCGCAAGCGCGCGCGACGGCCACCACTGCTCGGCGCACCGCGCAGCTCGCCGTGCTTCGCGCACCGATCTCGGGCGTCGTGACAAAGCTGAATGCCCCAATCGGCGCTCAGGTCGACATCGCGCAGCCCATAGTGGAAGTGGCCGATCTCGGCGCGCTGGACATAATCTTCAATGTCTCGCCGTCGGACGCCGCCAGGATCGGGCCCGGGGCTTCAGTCGCGCTCAGTGCCGGTGAAACTGCCAAAGGTGAAGCCCTCGGAGTAGGACACATCATAGACGTCGGTGGCGCAGTCGACTCCGCTACGCGCAGCGTTGCAGTCCGCGCCATTGCTCCGCCCGGTGCAAGAGCACTCCGAATCGGCGAGACGATCTTCGGCGAGATCTCCACCGCTGTGCACCCAAGAGCCATCATTATTCCGATAGTAGCGCTCGTTCCCGAAGGCGAAGGCTACAAAGTCTTCGTGGTCGGCGCGGGTAACATTGCGCGCGAGCGGAACGTGACGGTCGGCCGTCGAAACGAAACCACCGTCGAGATCCTCAACGGGCTCACTGAAGGTGAGGTCGTGGTAACCGAGGGCGCGTACGGATTGGAGGACAGCGTCAAGGTCGCGCAGGCGAAGTAGTGAACTCACTCTTCGACTTGCTGGCAGCGCAGCGGAGGTTCGTTTACCTGCTTGTCGGCCTCCTGAGCGCCGGTGGGATATACGGCGCGCTTCGTCTTCCCTCCGCGATCTATCCCGAGTTGGCATTCCCACGAATACTCATCGTGGCGGAGGGATCGTCTCTTGGAGCGCGTCAGATGCTCTTCTCGGTGTCCCGGCCGATCGAGGAAGCAGTCAGCATTGTTCCTGGCGTCGCCCGCGTTCGCTCGCGGACAATTCGAGGAGCGACGGAGATCAGCGTTACGTTCTCGGACAACACGGATATGACGTACGCGCTCCAGCAGGTGCAGGCCAGAGTCAATCAGGCTCGGACATCACTCCCGAACGACCTGGATGTCGAGGTCGAGCGGATGACTCCCTCGCTCTTTCCGATCGTGTCGTACAATCTCGAGGGCGGAGATCCCGCCACCCTCTACGACATTGCCCGATACCAGCTCAAGCCACTGATCTCACGCGTCCCGGGTGTCGGTCGCGTCGATGTGCAGGGAAGCGATGTCCGCGAAATCGAGGTCGTTGCCGACCCGGCCCGCCTCGCCGCACAACGCCTGACCTACGACGATCTTGCCAACGCGATAAAGGAAGCGACGGGAGTCAGCGCTATCGGACGGTTGCCGCAGGACTACAAGCAGTACCTCATCGTGGCGGCGCAGGAAGCGCACACCGCGGAAGACATAGCTGCAATCGTTGTGGGTCATGGTCTGCGCCTGCGCGATGTGGCGACGGTGACACTCGGCACAGAGGACCACGTTCGCATCATCTCGGGGGACGGCAAGCCCGCCGCGCTCCTCAACATCACCCGTCAGCCGGGCGGCAACACCCTGGAGATTGTGGACAGTGTGGCCAGCATGGCCCGGTCAGTGAAGTCTTCGCTACCCCCTGGCGTGACCCTCAAGGCGGTCTATGACCAGGGCGCGCTGGTCCGGGATGCGATGAAGTCAGTGCGTGACGCAATGATCATCGGAGCCATACTGGCCGTTATCATCCTGCTGCTGTTCCTCCAACACGCCCGCATTACCGCGATCAGCGCGTCATCGATCCCTCTGACGCTCGCCATCAGCGTGTTCGCAATGTACCTGATCGGCCAGACCTTCAATCTCATGACGCTTGGCGCGATGGCGATCGCCATCGGTCTGGTAATCGACGATTCCGTCGTCATCACTGAGAATATCGTGCGGCATCTGAGGCTGAACGCGAATCGCCACGAGGCGATCCGTGAGGCCGTCCAGGAGTTGATCTGGCCTGTGACTACGTCCACGCTTACAACCGTGGTGGTGTTCCTGCCGCTGCGGCTCCTCAAGGGTGTGGTTGGACAGTTCTTCGCTGCGCTTTCAATCACGTTAACGATTGCGGTGCTCGTTTCGCTCGTGCTTGCTCTTACCATCATCCCCCTCATGGCGGACCAGTTCCTCACCGCCGCAGACGCTGAAAGCGATGTCGAAGAGGGGAGCGAACAACCACTCGGCGGTGGGCGCGGATTTCTGAGACGCGTCAGCGCTCGACTCAACGACCTGTCTGTGCGCTACCAGCGCTCGCTCGATCGGGTTCTGCACGACACGCGCCGGGTGATGATCACGGGCGCGATTCTTATCGTCGCTGGAGTGATTGCACAGCGATTTGTCGGCACTGGCTTCCTGCCGGAGATGGACGAGGGCGCGTTCGTGCTCGATTACTTCACGCCCGGCGGGACCGCGCTCGCGGAAACTGACCGTCAGTTACACATCGTTGAGCGTATTCTCGCCGAGACGCCGGAGATCGAGGGGACGTCGCGACGGACTGGTGCCGAGCTCGGGTTGTTCGCCACGGAACAGAATACCGGGGACGTCGTTGCCCGGCTCAAACCCCCTGGCCGACGCTCTCGGTCCATCTTCGATGTCATCGACGACGTACGCGTAAGAGTGGAGAGCGCCGTCCCCCGGCTTCGCATCGAGTTCGTCCAGATCCTTTCTGACGTGATTAACGATCTTGCCGGCGCTGCGCGCCCAGTGGAGATCAAGCTGTACGGCCCCGATCTCGAACGCCTCGAAGCGTACGCGAAAAGTATCGAGCCTAAAATCGGCGCCGTTGAGGGTGTGGAGGATCTTTATAATGGCGTGAGCGAGCCGAGCGCGGAGCTCGACATGCGTGTCAACCAGGCGGAGTCCAATCGCGTGGGCCTCACCCCACAGGCAATTGCTGACGCGGCGATGGGCGCACTGCTGGGCGCGCCGGCTGGCGAAGTTCGTCTCGAGGATCGATCAATCGGCGTGCGTGTGCGCGCGCCGGATTCCGTACGCTTCGATCGCAGCGCACTGAACGCACTGCCCATCGTCTCGACCCAGACCGGCTCCCCGATCCCGTTGGGAACACTGGCGACATTCGAGCCGGTCGAGACACGCGCCGAGCTTCTACGCGAGAACCAGCAGCAGATGATCGCTATGACATCAGACGTCAGCGATCGTTCGCTGGGAACGGTGATCGGAGACGTGAAGAAAGTTCTGGCCGCGCAGCCGCCCCCGACGGGGATCCGTCTCGAGCTGGGGGGCCAGTACGCGAGCCAGCAGGATGCCTTTCGCGGATTGTTGCTTGTCCTCGGGCTTGCAGCGGCAAGCGTCGTGGCGGTGATGGTTCTTCAGTTTCAATCCTTCGTCGAAGCTCTGATCGTCCTTCTGGCCGCGCCTCTTTCCTTCGTAGGAGCCATCGGTCTGCTGTTGATTACCGGCACTCCGCTCAACGTGTCATCGTTCATGGGCCTGATTCTTCTCGTCGGGCTCATCGTGAAGAACGGGATCATTCTGCTGGACTTCACGCGGCACCGCATGCTGGCTGGACTGCCGCTCGATGAAGCGATAGTTGAAGCCGCGCGGGTGCGGCTGCGTCCGAGTCTGATGACGACACTTTGCACGCTGTTCGGGCTGCTGCCGCTGGCGTTAGGGTTGGGGGCGGGCAGCGAGTTGCAGAAGCCGCTCGCGCTCGCGGTCATCGGCGGCCTGACTCTGTCGACTCCCATCACTCTTTACGTGGTGCCGACACTCCTCGTGGCGATCCGCGGGCGGGGATACAGACTGAGTCCGGCGCGCTGAGGTTCCGCGCTCGCAGTACTCTGCGCGCGTCAGCCGCTTCGCGCGCGGTGGCCTCTACGAAGCTTTGGCCACGGTTGCTACGTAACCGTACGTATTCGACGGCGAAGCGGTAAACACTATCCTGCTGCGTCAACACACACAGGAGATCAACGTGGTACGCCTCCGGTCGCTTTTGATCGCGCTATCCGCCGCAGCATTCGCTTCCTCCCTATCGACCGCACAGACCGCACCGGCTGACGCCCGGCCCTCGGTGGTTGTGATGGGATTCGAGTCGGGCACCGTGACCGCGCAAATACAGGATAAGCGCGGCTTCATGGCGATTCTCGCCGGGATGAACGGCGGGGAACGCGAGAAATACGATCCAGCGCAGCTTGGAGTTGGGATCGCCGACATGTTGGTCGACAAGCTCCTGGAGACGAAAGAGTTCCGGCTCATGGAACGCAAAGAAGCGGGAGCGCCGACGGCACAATATGCCATCAGCGGTTCGGTGACCAAATTCGGATTCGAGGAAACAAACGTCGGTGGCGCATTCGCGAACATCGCGACGATGGGACTGCTCGGGTACAAGCAGCACAAAACGGAAGTCGCTCTTACTGCGCGGGTAATCAATACGGCCACCGGCGAAATTGTCGCCAGCTTCACCAGCGAAGGCATATCCAATAAGGGAGGCGGACTTCGGGTTGCAGGAATCGGGGCGAACGGCGGTGGGGGCGGCGACTTCAGCAAATCAAACTTCCGCGCCACGGCGATTGGGCAGGCGACCGGCCGCGCGGTCAACAGCCTCGCCGAAAAGATCCTCCAGCAGAAATCCGTCTTTTAGAAGCGCCGTGGGCGGTGTCTGGCGGGCGGCGGCCTCGTAGTTTTAGGGATGACCTCTTCGCAGCCGCCGCAGGCGATCGCCCACCCGCCCGAAACCCTCGAGGGTTGGTACGCGCTCCATCAGATCTTTAGATTCGCGAAAGGCAAGCCGGACTTAGCCGCGCTTTCGCGCAGCGAAGTAGGCGAGGGTTGGACCTGTTTCGTTCGCTTGATCGGATCCGGCGCTGATATCATGGCGATCCACTTTCGCGATTCTCTCGATGCGATCGGAGAAGCGGAGCAGAGCCTTGCAACGTCATCGGAAGGGAAGTCACTGATTCTCGTGTATTCGTTCCTCAGCGTGACTGAAGCGGGCCTGTATCACATCACGGCGGATCTGGCGCGCGCCGCCGAGGCGCGTGGCGGGAAAGTGGGTGACGCCGAATATGCGAGGGCGCTCGAGGGCCGGGTGGCCGCGGAACGTGCCAGCGAGCATGTCAAGCGACGGCTGTATCCACAGCTGCCGAGCGACATGCAGTATGTGTCGTTCTATCCAATGTCAAAGCGCCGCGCGCCGGATCAGAACTGGTACGCGCTGACGCTCGAGGAGCGTAGCCGCCTGATGCAGGCGCACGGGCTAACTGGTCGGCGCTATGCCGGCCGTATTCAGCAGGTAATCACAGGCGCGATCGGACTCGATGCATGGGAGTGGGGGGTGACACTCTTCGCAAAGGATCCGCTGGATTTCAAGAAACTTGTCACCGACATGCGCTTTGACGAAGTCAGCGCGAGATACGCCGAGTTCGGCAGCTTCTACGTCGGGAAGATTATTTCGCCTTCGAGTGCCCGTTCTTCGGGTCGCTAGCTGCTGCAGGCGGTCGCGGCAGCCTGAGGGAGAAGGTAGAGCCCTCGCCGACCTTACTGGTGACTGAAAGCTCTCCGCTCATAGCTCTGGCGAGGTCACGGCTGATGGCGAGCCCGAGTCCCGTACCTTCGTGTGCGCTGCTCAACGAACGTCCAAGCTGCACAAAGGGCTCGAATATCGCGTCGAGCTTGTCGGCGGGAATGCCGACGCCGGTGTCGATGACGTTGATCAGGACGGTCTCTTTGTTCGCGATGCACCGAATTCTTATGTTGCCGCCCGCGGCCGTGAACTTGACCGAATTTGAGAGAAGGTTGAGCATGATCTGATCGAGCTTTGCGCGGTCAGCAAGTGCAACACAATCCGAGTTCGTAGGATCTGCGCTCAAACTGATGCCTTTGGCGAGCGCCTGCGGCTCGACGAGCTGAACCACACCGTTGATAACCGAGATCAGCGGTACCGGCGCGATATCGTAGGTGAGGTGCCCCGCCTCGATGCGGCTGAAGTTGAGAAGGTCGGAGATGATCCCCATCAGATGCTGCTGACTGTGGCGGATGCGCTCGAGGTAATCGCTCTGCTCCGGCGTGACGGGTCCGCCAAGCCCGAGCGTTAGCAATTCCGTGTAACCGCCTATCGCATTGAGAGGGGTACGAAGCTCGTGGGACATCGCGGTAAGAAATTCCGCCTTCGCCGCGTTCGCAGACTCTGATTCCGCGAGGCGTCGTGCATCGGCAATCGCGCGTTGCTCGGCGTTTCGTCGTTCAGTGAGGTCGCGGGTGACTTTGGCAAACCCGAGCAGCGTGCCGTCTGTGTCACGGATCGCTGTGATGAGGACGTTTGCCCAGAACATCGTCCCGTCTTTTCTGACGCGCCATCCCTCTTCCTCGAACTTCCCAACGGCACTAGCCACCTCGAGCTCGTGCTGCGGGTGTCCGATGGAGTTGGCCGCGTCGGTATAGAAAACCGAGAAATGCCGCCCAATGATCTCATCGGCGCTGTACTGCTTGATGCGTTCTGCGCCCTGATTCCAGCTTGCGATGTAGCCCGCAGGGTCCAGCATGAAGATGGCGTAGTCCTGCACGGCCTCGATCATCATCTGATAAATCCGGCCACCGTGCTTGATGGCTTCGGCGAGTCCGGACTTCGCGATCGGCGTGATCGGAGTCGAGCCACCCCTGGGTTGCTCAGGCGACTTCGGCCGACCCTTGGACAGTGGATTCTCGGCCTCAGCAGCCATTGCTACATCCCGCCGTCAACGTATGGACGTGCGATCTCGGACCAAGTGGCCTGAGTCGAAACTTTGCTGCCAGCTCGACACCCTCGGCTTGTAGGAAACCAGACTGGAATCGACTCCATTCCGCAACGACCGTGCGAGGAGGGCGGGGTTCGCCCATCTCGGGCCACAAACAAAAGACTTGGTCGTGGGATGAGTCGGGCCTTAGAAAATCCACTGCCCGCGGCTATTTTACCTTGCCGTCCGATACCAGCTCGATGTTGACGGGACGTAGCGCAGCCCGGTAGCGCACCTGAATGGGGTTCAGGGGGTCGCGGGTTCAAATCCCGCCGTCCCGATCGCTGCAAAGCACACCGAAGTTCTGCACACATCACCTAGGATGTGAAAACGGCGCGGATTTCTCCGCGCCGTTTTCTTTTCCCCCTACATTCGGACCTTAGTGAGGCAGAGCGAAGGTGACGCTCAGGCCAAAGATCGTATCGTCGATCATGTCTGCACCCGCCGCCAGTGAGAGCGCGGGACGGAACACGAGGGACGGTGTCAGCTGGAAGCCGGCGCCCATACCGAGCAGCAGGTAGCTGTCGGTGTTGCTCTGGGAATTGCCGTTCAGCTTCGTCGTCGCCCTGGTGTATCCAAACGCTGCCGAACCAAACGGCAGAAGATTGACGGTCTTGCTCATCGGGACCACGGTACCAACCGAGGCACCGAGGGACAACGCCTGCGTGGCGAGGTGCGCGGTCGCGCCGCCAACGTCGACGCTTGGCCCGAATCCAAGATTCAGAGTGGCGCCCGGGCAAACCTGCCATCTGCTTCTGCGCTGCATCGGCATTTGGTATCCGAGACCGCCGCCGATGCCCAGGCTGTGACCGCTGATGCCATCGTAGCTGGCCATGCCGAGTGAGCCACCGCCGTACCATCCCTGCGAATGACCGAAGGCGACACCGCCGCCGAAAGAGGTGCTATTGTCACTTACCGCCAGGGAACCGCCAACGTGAGTCTTGCTGTTGCGGAACGAAAGGTCACCCTGACAAACCTGCGCAGTCGCCGCGCTCGCGCACAGCACGAGACCGGAAACTGCTCCGACAAATTGACTGAACTTCATTTGGCCTCCAGGCCGCTAGTTATTCTTTTGCGAGCGGCGCACACATGTTCCTGCGCAGTTCGCATGTCATTTTGACGACAGGCGGCGTGGCGTAGTCACCGGAAAGCGCGGGACGATCACCACCGCCGTTGGTAACTGGCCCAGCGCGTGCGCGTGATGGCGAGAGCGAAATACGAATTCACCGCACAACACGGGTGCTCATGGCAAATCGAACGATGGTGGCTGTCCTCGTCGGCAGCCTTCGAAAGGAGTCGTTTACCCGCAAGGTCGTGAACGCGTTGATCGAGCTTGCGCCACCAACTCTTCGGCTGGAGATCGTCGAGATAGCAGGAGTATCGTTTTACAACCAGGACCTCGAAGCCAATCCACCCGCAGACTGGGT
>DATBXT010000171.1:0-2729 GCA_036514115.1 Gemmatimonadaceae bacterium | reverse complement strand
ACACGGCCAGGTCAAAGGCGCCTGGGAGGAGTGTCGCGCCGAGTCGGGGCCGATTCTAAATCGGATGTTTCAGAATGCGCTGCTGGCGGCGTCGCGCGCGCGCGAAGAAACGGGAATTGGTCGGGGAGCCGCTTCGGTGAGTTCCGCGGCAGTGCAGCTGGCAAAGAAGATTTTCGGCGGCCTCGGTGGGCGGCGCGCGATGGTGCTGGGAGCCGGCGACGTCGCCGAGATTGCGCTCGAGTGCCTGCTCTCCGAAGGTGTGCGGGTGGCTATCGTGGCGAATCGGACCCACGAACGTGCGCAATCGCTGGCGGATCGGCATGGCGGAACTGCGATGCACTACGATCAATGCTGGGAGTCCCTGCGTGATGTGGATGTCATGATTTGCTCGACGGCATCACCTCACCCAGTCGTCACGGTCGATCGAATTCGCACGGCGCTGGATGCGCGTGGCGACCGCCCGTTGTGCATCCTCGACATTGCGCTGCCACGCGACGTTGAAGCTGCGGTTGGCGAGCTGGACAACGTATTTCTTTACGATCTCGATGACCTTCGCGCGGCCGCGGCGGCGAATCTGGAGCGAAGAGAGGAAGACGTTCCGGCGGCGCGAGCCGTGATCCTCGACGAAGCCCAGAAATACTGGGATTGGGTGGCTGGACTGGCGGCCGTGCCGGTCGTCAGAGAGTTCCGGGAAGAGATGGACAGGCTTCGCAGTGCGGAACTTGCAGCAGCATTCCGCCGAATCGGCCCACTTACCGCTGCACAGGCCGAGGCCATCGAGCACTTCTCGAAATCGCTGATGAACAAATTCCTTCACGAGCCAAGTGTGCGCCTGAAAGCAGCCGCAGCCAACGGGCGCGGCCTCGCTGTCGTAGATGCTGCGCGCTACCTGTTCGCTCTCGAAGGCACCCGAACCGACGACGTCACGAAAGGAGACTAGTCCACATTGCCAAAGATCCTCGTAACCGGCGGAGCCGGCTTTATCGGCTCGCACGTCGCCGACCTGTTTCTCGAAAAGGGATTTCAGGTTGAAATCGCCGATGATCTCTCGAGCGGCAAGCGAGAGAACGTTCCGCGGAAGGCGGACTTCCATCAGGTCAGCGTCACCAGTCCCGAATTCGCTCGCCTTGTGCGCGAGGGGAATTTCGATGTAGTGGCCCATCTGGCCGGCCAGATAGATGTCAGAAAGAGTGTCGCCGATCCGATTAACGATGCGACGATCAACATCCTGGGTACGCTCAATCTCGCCGAGTCGGTGCGGGCAGCTGGCGGGAAAGCGCGCATCGTTTTCACATCTACGGGCGGCGTTCTTTACGGCGACTTCAACACTCCGCCCAACGCGGAGATATATCCGAAGGACCCCGAATCACCCTACGCGATCTCCAAGCTGAGCACCGAGTATTATCTCGCGTACTATGGTCGGGTTCACGGCCTCGACGCCGTCGCGGTTCGGTTTGGAAACGTGTACGGCCCTCGGCAGGATCCACATGGTGAGGCCGGGGTGGTGGCCATTTTTTGCGGCAGAATTCTCAGCGGGCGTCCACTCACCATTTTCGGCGATGGCCTGCAGACTCGCGATTATGTGTACGTCGGAGACGTCGCTCGCGCCGTGTGGCTGGCCGCGACCAAGCCGTTGCCGGACAAGGGCAGGTTGGATGCGCGAGCGTTCAACGTCGGGACCGGCGTCGGGACGCCTGTCCTGGACATCGCGAAGAAGCTGCAGCAGGCGGCACGAAGCGATGTGCCGATCGAGTTCGCGCCGCACCGGCCGGGTGAGCAGCAGGAGTCGTTCGTAAACGTCGACAAGGCGAAAGCAGTGTTGGGATGGAAGCCTGAAGTGGGGCTGCCGGACGGCCTCGCCAAGTCGTATGAGTGGTTCGCTGGCCGACTCGCCGGGGCGAAGGCTTGATAGCGTTACTGGTTCTGCAGGTTGGTCAGGCCATCCCCAGCTCGCCGATGGAGCTGGTCACCAACTCCACCGGCGCGACGAAGATCGTTCTCACCATTCTGGTGATTCTTTCGTTGATAAGCTGGGGGATCATTTTCGCGAAATGGTACGAGCTACGCCGCGGTTTGCGGATCACGTACGCGTATAGCCACGATTTTGCGGGCGTGCCTACGCTCGAGCGGGCGGCGCAGCTGGCGAGCGAATCAGGCGGTCCGCCGGCCACGATAATGGAGCGCGCGATGCGTTTCATTGAAGAGACGACGCCGGCGCTTCACGGGACTTCGGAGCGCTCAGCTCGTTTCAGCAGCGCGCAGGTCGAGGCCCTCCAGCTTGTGCTCGATGCGGAGACGAGCTCGGAGCGTGATCGGTTGGGACGCTGGGTACCCTCTCTCGCGACGATAGGCTCGGTGAGCCCGCTGATCGGGCTCCTTGGCACGGTGTTGGGTGTAATAGATGCGTTCGTCGGGATCGCTTCAAAGGGCTCCGGTAACATTGGCGCGGTTGCGCCTGGCGTTGCGGAGGCTCTCATCGCGACCGCCGCGGCGCTCAGCGTCGCGATTCCTGCGGTGTTCGCGTACAACATTTTCGCCGCACGGCTCAACAGGATCGAAGGCGAGCTCGAGAGCGTTGCATCCGAGTTGATCGCACTGATGGTGAGAGAGGGAATGATCTAGCGGGATGCGGGATTGAGGATGGGGGACAGCGGAGGAACGGCCATGGCGGTGCGGATGGTTGAACTCGACGGCAGGAGAATGGGGATCTGATGGCGCGGCGCAGACGT
>DATBXT010000170.1:0-4276 GCA_036514115.1 Gemmatimonadaceae bacterium | reverse complement strand
CGCTGGGAATGGTAGGGCTGCTCGTGACCTCCGGGCTGGTTTGGCTGGCGTATGGGATCTTCATTCATGACTGGCCGGTCATCCTGACCAACGTCGGGATGGTGGTTATGAACGGGTCCCTCGTCGGCGCCAAGCTTCGTTACGGATGAAGTAGATTTCCGTATGCGAATCGTCAGCTTCCTTCCTGCCGCAACGGAGATCGCGTGCGCTCTCGGCGCGCGGGAGGACCTCGTCGGCCGTTCGCACGAGTGCGATTTTCCTCCGGATGTGCGCTCACTACCTGTAGTGAGCAAACCTGCCCTGGAGCTCGAGGGCAAATCGCAGAAAGAGATCGATGCCGCCGTAGCCGCCCACCTTGCCACCGGTGAGAGCCTCTATCAGGTGGACGAGGTCCTGCTCGAGGAGCTGGCACCGGACTTTGTGTTCACCCAGGATCTGTGTCAGGTCTGCGCGCCGTCCGGAAACGAGCTGGTGCGTGCGCTGCGAGAGCTGCCGAGACCACCCAAAGTTCTTTCCCTGACACCGCGCAACATGGAGGAGATCGACCAGAACATTCTGGCGATCGGCGAGGCGACTGGCAGGATCCAGGCGGCACAAAAGCTGATCGATGACAACAAAGTCCGTTTGCAGCGCGTGCGTGAAGGCGTTGCGGGTGCGCCTCCTCGCAACATCACTTTCCTGGAATGGACCGAGCCGCCTTTCTGCCCTGGGCACTGGGTACCCGAGATGATCGCCGCGGCAGGAGGCAACGATCCGCTCGGGCAGCTCGCCGCGGATTCGCGGCGCATCACCTGGGACGACATCGCCGCCTCGGATCCCGAGCTCATCGTCGTGGCGCCCTGCGGTTACGGGCTGGAGCAAGCTGTCGCGGTCGCCAATCGGCTGCCGCAAATCACCGACGCTACGGTTTACGCGGTTGATGCGAACTCGTATTTCGCTCGCCCGGGACCGCGGGTGGTGGAAGGCGTCGAGCTCCTTGCCCACCTCTTCCACCCGGATCTTTTTGCGTGGCCCCACGCACACCAGCCGTGGACGATGACGCGCGGAGTAGCAGCACTCGATCGTTATTCCGGGCAACAGCGATAAGTCGCTGACCAGCCGGCCCGCGCAAAGGCTTCAGATCGCGCACCTCTCCATCGATCGCCAGGTTGCTGAGATCACGCTCTACTGGAGCGAAGTTCCCTCCCCCATCCCCGCGCAGCATCAAACCGTAACTGGCGTCGTATCGCCCAAGAACGGGCGCGACGCCGTACAGATTTCCGCCAACGAGTAAATCCGTTTTCCCATCGCCGTCGAAATCGCCCGCCAGCGACGCGTAGATGGGGGCGACCTGTGCTTCCGCCGGTAACGCGCGCATGGAGAACGTACCGTTCCCATTGTTGAGGGCGACGGCGCTGGCGAAGGTGCGTGCATCGCGCACCTGTGCCTGCTGGAGATCCGCGGACGGAATGATGTCCTCGATTCGACTGGCTCCGAACGCTTTGTAGGTCGGGAACTTTGTCTTGAGTGATGGAATGCTGGCAGCAAGCTCATCGCGGCCCGCGAGCGGATAGCTGACACCGTTCCGGTACGAGGTGATGATCTGCTCCACATTTCCGCTACCGCTGTGCGAGAAATCATTCACGTACATGCGCGCCGGCTGATCGGCGGACGCGCGGATGAAAGAGTTCAATCCAAGATTTCCGAGCACCAGGTCCTGTCGGCCGTTGCCGCGCAGGTCGACAGCCTCGACGCTATTCCACCAACCTTCGGTGCCCGCCAATCCTCCTTCCCTGGTGCGCTCGACGAGCCTGCCACCTTCCTGATGGAACACCCGCACCGGCATCCACTCTCCGACAACTACCAAATCCAGCTTGCCGTCGTGGTCGTAGTCGATCCATGTCGCCGACGTCACCATGCCGGCGTCTGAAAGAGCCGGCGCTCTTTCGAGCGTCACATCTGTAAATCGGCCATTGCCGTTATTGCGGAGCAGGTGACTCTTCGGAATCAAGCCGTAGGCGCGCGCGACGACTCTGCTGCCGAGGAAGAGATCCGGATGGCCATCGCCGTCGAAATCACCGACAGCGACGCACGAGCCGTTCTCGAAAATGTCAGGTAGTGCGTCACGAGCGCGAATGAAGTTCCCACGCCCGTCGTTCAGATACAGCCGCGGACGCAGAGCGTCCTGGTTTCCCCAGAATTCGTTGCCGCCGCTGACAACGATCAGATCCGCGTGGCCATCCCCATTTGCATCGAAGAAAGCGGCGCCGATATCCTCGGCGAGACTATCCGCGGCGATCGAGGGCTGACTGGTCGCTCCGAAAGTGCCGTCCCGCTTTTGAACGAAAAGCCTGCCAGGCTGCCACTTGGCACCACCGATATAAAAGTCGTCGAGACCGTCGCCGTTCACATCGCCTACTGCCAGCCGGGGACCTTCGGTGGAGACGACGTGTGGAATCAATGACTCGCGACCGAAATCGAAGAAGGTATTTTCGGCGTGCCTGAAATCGACGCCTGACCGATCGGTGATGTCGGCGAACAATCCCGACTTTCCTCTCGTCTCAAATGCGTATCTGCCCGACGCATCCGACTGCGACAGCGTCAGAACCCGGTTCACCGGGACGTTGGTGAGCACCTGGTATTTGCGATCAGGCCAGATCACGGTGAGTGAATCGATTTGGGTCGCCTTCCCGAGACCGAAATGCAGGCGCGAATCGACTGACGACTCGAATCCACGGGTGGGCTGCTCCTCGAGCACCTGAGTGGATGATCCGGTTCGCACGAGCACTTTAGCGCCAGTCCCGCCGCTATTTGGGCCTGCGCCGCGGAGCGCGATCGTCAGAAAGGAATTGCCGTTCCGGTCGCGCGCGTGACTCCGATAAAGCGACGCCGGGGCGTCAACGTTGTTCACCACGAGGTCGAGGTTGCCGGTGTTGTTGAGATCGACATAGGCAGCGCCGTTTGAGAAACCTGGCTGGGCCAGGCCCCATGCCTCGCCGACGCTGCTGAAGGTCAGGTTGCCGTTGTTGCGGAAGGCGTAATTCGGCAGGGGGACCTTCGGCATTTTCTGAAGAAGATCGAGGTTCGCGGCAGTGATGCTGTCCTTGAGGGAAGCCTGCACCGCCTCCTGCCCGACGTACGCGATGTAATCCAGGTCGTTCGGTCGACGGTAAACCCCGTTGGTTATGAACAGGTCCTTGAGTCCATCGTTGTCCAAATCCGCGAAGAGCGCCGACCAGCTCCAATCCGTCGCGGCGACGCCGGCGAGGAAGCCGATGTCGCTGAACTTCCCGCCGCCCCGATTCAGCTGGAGATTGTTTCGCGCAAACTGCGGGTGATAGCCGGCTTGCAGCCGACGATTGTACACGTCGAAGCTCTCCGTCGTAGAGGTCGTCTTGAGGATCTCCTCTTTTTCGGGGAGCATGTCGAGCGTGATGATGTCCGGCCGCCCATCGTTGTTGAAGTCAGCCGCGTCGACACCCATGGAGAACCTGCTCGTGTGGCCGGTGGCGCTGGCTATCGACTGAGAGAAAGTGCCGTTGCAGTTGTTGATGTAGAGGTAGTCATCACCCTGAAAATCGTTGGTGATATAGAGATCGGGACAACCATCGTCATTGAGATCACTCGCGACGACGCCCAGGCCGTATCCGTCGATTCCGTCATGCAGTCCGGCAGCATCGGTGACGTCGGTAAAATGGCCGCGGTCGTTCCGAAACAACTTATCACCGACTCGCTCCCCCTTTCCCGCATCCCGCATCCCACTTCCCGCCGCTCCCCTCCCGCCTACCGCCTCCCGCTCCTTATGCGTCGAGTGATCGAGCAGGTACATATCCAGATCGCCGTCGCCATCGTAATCGAAGAACAGCGCCTGGGTGGAGTAGCCGGCGTGGTCGACACCCATCTCCTTCGCGCGATCGGTGAATGTGCCATCCCCATTATTGATGTAGAGCGCGTTCCGGCCGTGCATGGACAGGTAGTCGACTGCAGACACGTAGATGTCGATCTTCCCGTCGCCGTTCACATCGGCCATGGTGACGCCGGTTTTCCATCCAACTGAATCGGCAACGCCAGCCTTGCCGGTGACGTCCTCGAACTGATAGTTGCCTTTGTTCCGGTAGAGCTTGTTGGCGCCGAGGTTCGAGGTGAAGTAGAGGTCCGGCAGACCATCACCGTCGACGTCGCCGACAGCGACGCCGGCGCCGTTGTAGTAGTACAGGTAGTTCAGGATGTTGAAGTCCGGTTTCTCGGGCAGATCGTTGGAGAAAGTGATGCCCGTCTGGTCGGGTTTCAGCAGCTC
>DATBXT010000169.1:0-7200 GCA_036514115.1 Gemmatimonadaceae bacterium | reverse complement strand
GCGGGATGCGGGATGCGGCATGAAGGGATAAGCAGTTGAAACGAACAGTTTTGCTCTATGGGCTGATCGGCGCGGCGATGATCGTGGTGCTCAAGCTGAGTGAGTACCGGTTTCTTGTCGTCGAGCACTCGCTGGAGCTCTATGGTCTACTCGTCGCCCTTCTCTTCGCCGCGCTCGGAATCTGGCTGGGACTCAGACTGACCCGGCCCACTGAGCGCCTGATCGTTCGTGAAGTTCCCGTTCCCGTACCTGCCGGCGGCGAATTCGCCGTGAACTCGGCGAGTGTTCAACGGCTGGGGCTTACGCCGCGGGAACTTGAGATATTGGCGTTGATCGCGGAGGGACTGAGCACCCGCGAAATCGCCGAGCGGATTTACGTCAGCGAGAACACCGTGAAGACCCATTCCGCCAATCTCTTCTCCAAGCTGAACGCTCGGCGGCGGACCCAGGCGGTTCAGATCGCGAAGGAGGCCGGAGTCATCCCCTGAAAGGATGATCTTCGTCGAATTTCTGCAAAATCACCCGTTCGGGTGATGGTCCGATCCGCTGTGCAGCACTAGTCTGGGCCCGTTCAGCAGGGCACCCACCACAGAAGGAGTCAAAATGAAAAAGACAGTGCTCACCTTCGGCGTGATCTCGGGCGTGATCATATCCCTGTTCATGCTGGGGACGCTGCCGTTCCACGAGCAGATCGGCTTCGATCGTGGACTGGTGGTCGGCTATACCGGAATGCTCGTCGCCTTTCTTCTCGTTTATTTCGGCGTTCGGTCATACCGGGACAACGTCGCCGGTGGGACGGTGAAGTTCGGGCGCGCGTTCGTGGTCGGGGCGCTCATCGCGCTCATCTCGAGCGCCATGTACACCGCGACCTGGGAAGCCATCTATTTCGGCGGGTTCATGCCGGACTTCGCGGAGAAGTACCAGGCCCACGTCATCGAGAGCGCGAGAGCCGCGGGAGCGAGTCAGCAGGAATTGGACAAGAAGGCGGCCGAGCAGAAGCAGATGTGGGAGATGTATCAGAACCCGATCATCAACATCGGCATGACGCTGATCGAGCCGCTGCCGGTTGGACTGGTGATCGCGCTGATTTCCGCCGCGGTTCTCAGTCGGAAGCGGCCGAGCGGGGCGATGGCCGCGGTTGCCTAGGGCCTCAAATAGCTTTTCGCGATCATCATGTGGACGCCGACGTTGCCGTCCACCAGCTCGGTGATGCGAAGATCGGCGGCCATTGATGCCGCCTGATACGCCTGGGTCTCGGTCAGACCCTTCTTTTCCTGTAGCAGCTTCACCATCTCACGGATCGCGGTCTTCGTCGCGACGACCAGAGATGTGTCGGTGCCCATGGTGATCCAGTGCGTTGGCGTCTCACCGCGCGGCCAGTCCAGCTTCATGTCCTTCCGCACGACGAGCTGCAACCGACCGCGCAGGTTGGTCTCGATCGCCGTCTGATCGACTTCACCATCGCCCTGCGCGGCGTGGCCGTCGCCGACCTCGAGGAGCGCTCCCTTGGTGAAGACTGGTATGTAGAGCGTCGTCCCAGCCACGAGCTCCTTGTTGTCGAGATTGCCCGCGTGTCGCGACGGCGGATTGCTGCTCACTCTCCCAAGCGAAGGAGCCGGCGCGACACCCATCGATCCGAAGAACGGCCGGAGCGGGACGATTATGCCCGGCATCACTTCCGCCGTCATGTGCTGCCGATCGAGATGTACGAGAGTGCTCACCCTCTTATCGGGCGGACCGCACAGCTCGGGGACGAATCCTCGGCAGCCGTTATAGGCGTAATCGCTCGCCAGTGATACCGCGAGAATCCTGACCTCGAGCACGTCACCCGAGTCAGCGCCTTCGACGTAGATCGGACCGGTGAGAATGTGACCACCCGGGCCGCGCAGCGATCCCGTGTCCTGCGCAACGATGTCGCGCAGTGCCTGCGGAATGTCCACGGGCTTGACGCCGAGTCGCTCGAGGCCGGTCGGAGTGTTGGTGAGCATCGTCTCGACCTCGACGATGTCGCCGGACTTCACCCGCAGCGCCGGTTTTGCTTCCGACCAGTAGTAGCCGTACGCGACGGTGGTCGGTGTCGCGGGAAGTTTATGGACCGTTTGCGACTGCGCTGCAGTCGCCATAGTCAGAGCGAGGAGGAATGTCGTGCGCATGTGAGACGTCCGATGCGAATGGGTTTGGCAAGCTCCGATAATGTCCTGTCACCTCGACACCGCGTCAAACCCGTAGCAACGTAATGAGCGATGGCTTTTGGACGCTCGGTTCTTCTGGCGGCAGCGCGTAGCCGCAGGCTCAACGATTTCGCGCTGCGCAGCGCTTTCGTGAAACGCGCCACGCGCACGTTTATGCCCGGCGAGAACGCGGAAGACGCCCTCGCGGCCGGCGCCACCATTGCGGCCACCGGTCGAGGTCTCATCTTCACCAAGCTCGGCGAAGCCATCACGAATGCCAGTGAAGCGGTGGCAGTGCGTGATCACTATCTGCGTTTCTTCGATCAAATCGCATCGCAAAGACTTCCGGCGCAGGTGAGCGTCAAACCCACCCAGCTCGGTCTCGATCTGTCGATTGCCGAATGCGAGCTGCACCTGCTCGCGCTCGCCGCGAAGGCCGAGCAAACGGGATCGGCACTGTGGCTGGACATGGAAGACTCGAGTTACGTCGGCCGAACGCTCGATCTTTATGTCACCCTGTTGAAGAAGCACCCGTCCACCGGTGTCGCGCTGCAGGCGTATCTTCGCCGCACACCCGATGACCTCGCGCGGCTGCTGCCGCTCAAGCCCGTAATTCGCCTCGTGAAAGGCGCCTACGATGAGCCGGCGAACATTGCCTTTCCGAAGAAGAGCGACACCGATCGTGCTTACTTCGCGCTCGCGTCGCGGATGCTGGAAGCGGCGCAGAGCAGAGAGTGCCTTCCGATTTTCGGCACCCATGACCTTGGGCTGATTGTCCGTATCGGCGAACGCGCCGCCGAGCTCGGCGTCGGGAAGGACAAGTACCAGGTCCACATGCTCTACGGGATCCGTGACTCGGCGCAGCGCCGGCTGGTGGGCGAAGGGCACACGGTGAAAACCTTGATCAGTTATGGAGCTGCGTGGTACCGCTGGTACATGCGCCGTCTCGCCGAGCGTCCGGCTAACGTTTTATTCGTCGTCAAGTCATTGTTCGGGTAGGCCGCAGGGGAAACCCTGGTCGATTTGACTCGTAGGGATGTAACCCCGGTCAGGAGTCATAATGGCTAGAAGCTCCAGGTTCTGGCGCATTGCCGCAGCGGCTTATTTTTTCATTAACGCTGCCGGCGCGGTTTACGCCATCGTTGTGGGCGAGCCGATGCACGCCTTCGCGCACGTCGCATTATTGGTGGTCGGTGCGGGCGTGTATGGACTTTTGCGGCTCAACAGCTCTCCCGCGGAGCGGGAAACACTGGCGGCCGGAGAAGCCAACGAGCGGATCGATCACCTCGAGCAATCGTTGAACTCGATCGCACTGAACGTGGAACGCATCGGCGAGGCGCAGCGCTTCGAGAAGAAGGTTCTGGAGGAGCGAATGGAGACCTCGCCAACGAAAACGGAGAACTAGAATGAGACTTCTCATCGTCGCCGGTCTGTTGTTGGCGACATCACACGTCGCGCTAGCTCAATTCCCTGAGGAAGTTCGGCCCGGCACCAGAGTCCGGGTATGGGTTCCAGAACCGGCTCGTCAGGACCAACAGCCCGATCACAGACAGCTTTTACGCGGCACTGTGGAATCGGTCGATGGCGGAGTCCTGCGACTTGTCGTCCCCGGAACGGCCGGGGAGCTGTCGATCCCGCGCGCTTCGGTCAGACGACTCGATGTCAGTCACGGAGTGTCGCCCGCGGCGAGTATGATCCAACGGGCGGTTGGCGGCGCGATAGGTGGCGCGATTCTTTTCGGAATCCTCAACGATCCGAACCGATCGGGTGGGCCGCACTACGGCACCGACTGGCACGCGGCGGGAGTCGGCGCGGCGTGGGGCGCGGGGATCGGCGGGGCGCTCGGATTGATCTTCCCTTTCGAGCAGTGGAGACGCGTCATACACTGACGAAAGAGCCATCGGAGAGCGCATGCAGCTGCCGGTCATTCGCGGTCGAATCGAGCGTCGGCTCCTCGTCAACTTCCGAGTAGACGCGAGTGCGATGCGACGTATGCTGCCGCCACCATTCGAGCCGCAGCTGGTCGGCGGGCAAGCCATTGCCGGCATCTGCCTGATCCGCCTCTCCGGGATTCGTCCCGCCCTGGTGCCCGACACGGTTCCCGCCGTCTTCGGTCTGAGCTCGGAGAACGCGGCTCACCGGATCGCCGTTGAGTGGACCGACGCGAACGGCGTTCGGCGCGCCGGAGTGTACATCCCGCGTCGTGATTCGACTTCGCGACTCAATCGCTGGCTCGGCGGTCGAATTTTCCCGGGTGTTCATCATGCTGCGGACTTCGCCGTTGACGAGAGCGACGGACATTATGCGGTCTCGCTCCGAAGCGGCGATGGCCAAACTCGCGTCGCGGTGGAGGGTGAGATCGCATCGGCGATGCCCGCGAGCTCTGTCTTCCGTACTGTCGCCGACGCTTCCGCATTCTTCGAGCAAGGTGCACTTGGCTACTCAGACAGCACGCGGCCTGGCGTCTATGATGGCCTCGAGCTTCGCAGCTTCGGCTGGCGCGTTGAGCCGCTCGCAGTCTCGCGCGTAGCGTCGAGCTTCTTCGAGGATTCGAACCGATTTCCGTCCGGCTCGGTCGCTTTTGATTCTGCGCTCGTCATGCGCAACATTCGCCATGAGTGGCACGCCCGCGAGCCGCTCTTAAGGCGCTAGCCGCGAGCCTTCGTCCGAGCCTCGCGCCAGGCGCGGGTCGGATCGTCATCGGGATCGGGGGTTTCCTGCGGCGGCCTGATCTTTTCCGGAACGTTGCGGAGATTGACACGAATCCGCGTCCACGTCGTTGACCGCCCGCGCATCGAATCGACAAGAACGTCGTCGACAGCGAGATGCTCGGCCGCTCGGGGATGACGCGCCTTCCAGCGCTCGAGACCTGCGAGCGCCGCCTCCTTGTCGGTCGAGTTGGCGACGACGATCAACGGCATCTTCGTTCGTGGCTTCGCGGTAGTTTTCTTCTTCGCCTTCGCGCCGGCCTTCGTCGCCGTTTTCGCTGCGCCCTTGGCGCGCGATGGCGCGACACGCGGAGCCTCGCCTTCCATCTTCCGGAAGTGCGGTGGCCACGGCGCATCGCCGAGTCCGGCAGCTTCGTCGCGCGCGGCCAGCTCCAGCAATTGCTCCAACGACCCGGCGGCATCGTCCATCCCCTCGTTCGGGTCGCCGATCTTCGCCAGTCGCGCCGGCATCGTCAGTACCGTGAAATCGGCGGGATCGCAGTCGGCAATCTCCTCCCACCGCAAAGGCGCTGAGACGCGCGCGTCGGGAAGCGGGCGTATCGAGTACGCGGAGCAGGTGGTGCGATCCTTGGCGTTCTGGTTGTAGTCGAGGAAGACGCCGTGCCGCTCCTCCTTCCACCACTTCGACGTCGCCAGCTTTGCCGCGCGACGCTCGATCTCGCGCGAGAACGCCAGCGCGGCGCGCCTCACCTCGGTGAAGCTCCACCGCTGCTGGATCCGCGCGTTGACGTGCATCCCGCGCGACCCGCTCGTCTTCGGCCAGCCGCGCAATCCCATCTCCTCGAGCAGCGCTTTCGCTTCCATCGCGACCTTCCGCACGTCGTCCCACTCGACGCCGGGCCCGGGATCGAGATCGATCCTCAGCTCGTCGGGATGATCCAGGTCGTTCGTGCGCACCGCGTGTGGATGCAGCTCAATGCAGCCGAGGTTCACGATCCAGGCGAGACCCGCGGCATCGTCGACGACGACTTCTTCGGCGGTCCGACCGGACGGAAACGACAGCGTCACCGTCCTCAGCCAATCCGGCCTGTTATCCGGCGCGCGCTTCTGGTAGAACGGCGGCTTCTCCGCGCCATCCACGAAACGCTTCAACATGTTGGGCCGGTCGCGCGCGCCGCGAACCGCGCCGTCCGCAACAGCCATGTAGTACTTCACGACGTCGAGCTTGGAGAGCTTTACGTCGCGCGAGAAATACGGCTTGTCGGGATTCGTGACGCGGACTTCGCGCCCGTCGATCGTGAGTAATTCCCCTTTCTCTTTCTTCGAAGCCATTGGAGAAGGCTGCTTCCGAACGTCGCGGCCGTCTAGACCTTGGGATCGCCAATGACGACCGGCGCCTTTCCGGTCGATGGCTCGCCACCGTCGGGCGCCGCCACTTTAGTCGAATCGCGACCTTCGTCCGCCCGCTTCTCTTCCCCGATCTCCGGCAACGCTTCGCTCTTGATCCACCCGCTTTCCGCCGCGTGCTTCGCGGCTGCAAGTGAGTTCTCCGCGAGAAGCAGTACCGAGCCTGCGGCGAGCACTTCGTCCGCCAGTTTCTTCACTGACGCCGAGCGCTCGGCGTTGGCGCTCACATCGCGAATGTAGATCGCCTTCACCCGATTCGGGAATTCACCGACGATCTGGCGGTAGATCTCCGGATCGTGCTGGCTGCTGTCACCGATCAGAATGAACTGCATTTCCGGATGCAGCTGCATGATGTTCCGAATCGCGGCGGCCTTGTGGTCCACGTGGCGCGAGGCGGCCAGCATTTCCCACCCGAGATCCCAGTCGCGAAGCAGCAGCGGACCGCGGGGAATCTTCTGGATGTCCATGAACTCGGCGATGACGTCGAAAATGTTCCACGGACTGCTGGAGACGTAGTAGATCGGGTTCTTCTCGTCGCCGCCAACGCCGTCTCTGAGAGCCCGATAGAACGCAGCCACTCCCGGAAACGGCAGTCTCGTACGTGCATTGCCGAGCATTACTGTCCGTGCCGCCTGGAGAAAGTTGGAGACGCGCGACTGGATGACGGTATCGTCGATGTCGCTGATCACCCCGAAGCGCGCAGTCGCCGCCGGAACTAGTATCTCACCTTTCGCTGTTGGAGTTTTGATTTCGGGGTGAACGGTCTCGAAGAGACATACCTTGTACTCGTTCCATTCACCGTCGCCGGAAACCGGCGTGACCAGATCGATCCAGCCGCTGAAGAAACCTTCGTCATTGGCGGTCACGGCGATGGAAGTCTCTTGGTACTCGATGGTCACTCGCGCAAAAGGGAGTGGATCGGCCTCCGCGCGGCGGTAGGTGTTGAGGAGATT
>DATBXT010000168.1:0-9936 GCA_036514115.1 Gemmatimonadaceae bacterium | reverse complement strand
GGCGGACCCCCGGGACATGGGCATCCGAGACAGCCAAGCCGCGTCTGGTGCGCAGTCCGAGATACACTTCTTCCGCGTCGCGGTTCTCGCTGGTGAGCGATTCAGCGCCCGCGACCACGGGCTTACCGGCGGTGAGTCGCCGCAGCCAATCGGCGTACGCCGAAACATTCCAGCGTCGGGTCGATCCGTCGAAGGAGTGCGCGGACGGACCGACACCCACATAAGGCGCGCCGGTCCAGTATGCGGAATTGTGATGTGACTCGAAGCCGGGGCGCGCGAAGTTCGACACTTCGTAATGCTCGAAGCCGGCGTCGGACAATGTCTGGTGCGCCTCGAGGAATTCCTTCTCGTACTCTTCTTCGCTGCCCTGGACGCTCGCACCGCGGTTGGCCCAGCGCGCGATCGGCGTCTGCGCTTCGACCGTCAACCCGTAAAGCGAGAGATGATTCGGAGCCAGCTCCAAAGCCTTATCAAGATCGCGAGTCCACGACCGATTGAGATGGCCAGGCAGGGCGAAGATCAAATCGACAGAAATGTTGGTGATGCCGCCGCGCCTGAGCATTTCGACCGCAGCGCCTATCTGCTCGGCTGTATGGGTGCGGTGCATCCATTCCAGCGCGGAAGGATCAAAGGTCTGAGAGCCAAGTGACACCCGGTTGACGCCCGCGCTGACCCAGTGCGCGACCGCGACGTCGTTCACGTCGTCTGGATTGGCCTCAATGGTTATCTCGGCGCCGCGAGCGATATCGGCATGGTCTCGGACAATACGCAGAACATCCCCAATACCGGCGCCTCCGAGTCGGGAGGGCGTCCCTCCTCCGAGGTAGACGGTGTCCAGCGTTGACCCGTCGAGATCGTGGGATAGGCCGGCCAGCTCCTTTCTCAAGCCCACGACGTATTCGTCGACGGGTGTCGTCGACCTGACCGCGATCGAGAAATCGCAGTAGGAGCAGCGCCGGGCGCAGAACGGAACGTGAACGTAGAGGTGGGGAATGGCCACGCTCTGAATATACCGGGAAGGCTACCTCCGCCGGATTTCGCCGGCGAGGGTGGACTCTACAAGGCCCAGGATCTCCAGCGATGTGATCGCGGCGAGGCATTCAGCCACGCTCAGGTCGGTCGCGGCCGGAAGGGCGTCCGTTTGGACGAATCCACCTTTGATCGCGTCCCAGACTTTCTGTTCGGAGTCGGGCAATGTCGGCGGCGGTGTTTTCTCGAGAGGCGAGGATATTCCGAGCAATGCCAGAGCGTCGTCAGGCTCGGCGATCAGGACTGCGCCGTCACGCAGCAATTGGTTGGAGCCTCGACTCTGCTCCGAGTCGATCGGACCGGGTACCGCCGCCACCGTCCGACCCAACTCCAGAGCCTGCGAGGCTGTGTTGAGCGCGCCACTCCGGAAGCCTGCCTCGACCACTATCGTCACCGGCGCGAGAGCGGCAATGATCCGATTCCGTTTCGGAAACGAACCCTTCTGGGCCTTCGCTCCCGGCGGATTCTCCGACAGAACGAGACCCTTCTCAGCGATGGCTCGGTGGAGATGACGGTGGCCGACCGGATAGGGCACATCGATCCCCGTTCCGAGCACGGCGACGGTCGCGCTGCCTTCCTCGAGAGCGGTGCGATGAGCGGCCGCGTCGATCCCCCGAGCCATGCCGCTGATGACGGTCACACCAGCCCGCGCCAGGGACCGAGCAAGAGTCCGGGTCGCCCGCTCGCCGTATCCCGTCGAATTCCGAGTACCGACTATCGATACGCGCGGCCCGATTAGAGCCGATTCACGTCCGATTGCATAGAGCTCGCTCGGCGGGTGCGCGAGATCGAGCAGCTCCTTCGGATACTCCGACACCTCCTTCTGCCAGACGTGAATCTGCAGCTCCGACAAAGTCGGGGAAGCTTGAAGTGATAGCATCCAAGCTTATGGCAGGCTTACGATTACATCTTCGGGTCTAACGTTTTGTCTCAGGCGCAGGAGCTCGGTCCACCACGCCGCGGTCAGAGCATCGAGTCCCTCGCGAGCGGGCGCACTTACGGCGAACAAGCCAAACGCATCGGGGGCTTCGATCGGCGGCGCGTAAGGCTCACCGAGCAGGTCCATCTTTGTGAACACGACGCAATGCGGCTTGGCGGCAAGATCCGCCGAATACTCGGCGATCTCTCCTCGGAGCTGATCGTATTCCGCTTGCCAGTCCATGGCATCGATGGGGATCAGGAAGGCCAGAATCCGGGTCCGTTCGATGTGCCGCAGGAACTGGAGGCCGAGGCCTTTGCCTTCGTGCGCGCCTTCGATGATTCCGGGGATATCGGCGACGACGAAGGTGCGGTGATCGGTCAGCTGGACCACCCCAAGATTCGGCTGGAGAGTCGTGAACGGATAGTCGGCGATTTTTGGGCGAGCCGCCGAGATCACCGAAAGCAGCGTCGACTTCCCCGCGTTCGGCTGACCGACGAGACCCACGTCGGCGATCAGCTTGAGCTCCATCTCGATCCGGCGGACGACGCCTTCTTCGCCGGGCTGCCACTCGCGTGGCGACTGATGGGTGGCGGTAGCGAAGAACGAGTTTCCCTTCCCGCCCCGGCCACCCTGCGCGATCACAATCTCCTGGCCGTCGTCCAGCACCTCGGCGACTATTTCGCCGGTGTCCGCATCGCGGAGGATGGTACCCGGTGGGACCGGCATGACGATATCAGAGCCGGATCGACCGCTCTTGTTGGCGCCCATGCCGTGCTCGCCGCGTTCGGCCACCCACTTGTCCCGGTAGGTGTAGTCGAGGAGCGTCGCCAGGTTCGAGTCGCCGCGGACGATTACGCTGCCGCCGCGCCCACCGTCGCCGCCGTCGGGCCCACCCATGGGCGTGCGCCATTCCCGGCGGAATGAAGTGCAGCCCGACCCGCCGGTCCCGCCCTCAACTGTGATTAGCGCTTTGTCGATGAACATCGATCTTCTGTAATAGCTGACGGTACCGTGAAAGGTCATCCCGGGAGATGAGATCGGCGAGCGCGTCGAGAACGGCAGCCAATTCACTCGCGGACGCGCCGGCGTTCAGCGCGCCATGGAGATGCGAGTGAAGCTGACGTTGCTGTCCCGAAACGGCGCATGCCGCAACCACGCATAGCTCCCGCGTCCGCAGGTCAACACCCGGCCTTGAAAGAACCTTACCGTATCCGTCGACGATCATCCACTCGTCGAGCGTCGGATGCAGCGCACGGATGTTCCGTCGAAGCTTCTCGTAGTGGTCGCCATAGACGACGGCGCAGGTTTCTTCGCCCTGTTCGCGCCAGCTCTCCAGGTCCGTCGGCAGGTCATCTCTGTCGGCCTCGGGAGCGGGCTCCGGCGAGACCGCGCGCCAGGCGCGCGCGGCGTTGAGCGTGCGCGGAAAGCCGGCGAACAGGTACGACTGGAGAATGATCTCCTCTACAGCCGCATGATCGACTTCTTCGATTGCTTCGGACATGGTTGCTCTCATCTGGCCCTCCGGCGAGCCTGCAATCGCGCCGGCGATCCTCACCAAGTGTCTGAGGCCGGCATCGATTGGAGCAACCGTATCACGAGCGGATGGTCCGATCGTCATCGACCTGCCGCCGGTGCAATCAGGCTACGTCAACCCGCATTGCGACTTCACCAACGCACTCGCCGCGGGTGTTCTTGACGGGCTTATGCATCCACTCACGGAGCTTCGGCGGAAGCGGATCCGGCAGGGCGTCGAGCTCCTGAAGCAGCCGGAGCAGCGCCGGCCACTGCGCGCGCTGGTTGCCGTCTTCCACTTTCAAGGCGATTCCGATCCCCCGCTCGGGAAGAAGCGCGCAATGGACGCCCTCGGCCCCGACCTTCGAGACCACCCTGCCCTGAGTCTCGGCGATGAGCGCGGAATCGAACCTGTCGGATCCTCCGACAAGAAATGGATGCTTGCTCATCGCGTTGACAACGCGTCCCGGATATTCCTCGCCGCGGGCGGCAGCAACGGCGAAGCGTGAGTATGCGCGCGCCATACTCTCGAGGCTCATCCCGAACACTACCACGCCACAGCCGTCCACAGCTTGCACGATTTTCCCGCAGGGGACCCCGGTCCAGAGCGAAACCTCGTGAAGGATCGCGCGTTGCACGTTGTGCTCGCGTCGTTCGTAGCCGCGCGTGGCCCAGCCTTTCCTGCGCGCCATTGCCAGCATCGCGGTGTGCTTGCCGGAGCAGTTGTTGTGGAGACGCGTCGGGCGCTCGCCGGATTCGCGGACGATCTTGGCCCCGCGCTGGGACGACGGGTCATGAGGCCCGCAGGCGAGGTCGCCTCCTTCCAGGCCAATGTCCTGGAGCATCCGACCGACGATCGCCACATGCTCGGGTTCTCCGCCGTGCGACGCGCAGGACACTGCGAGCTGTTCGTCGCCCCAGCCAAGGGCGTCGAAACCACCCGAGCTGAGGAAGGGAATTATTTGGAAGGGTTTGGCGCAGGACCGCCAGAAGGTGACGGCGTCGATATCGCGTGCGCTTCCCAGCAGCTCTTCTCCTTCACCAACTACCGCTGCATGTACGCGGTGAACCGATTCCGTGACGTCGCCGCGGGTAACCGAAACATCAAGGTCGTAGCTATGCATTTTTTGCTGCGTCAACTACCGTACGCGACTCCGGTGCCAGTCTAGAACAGCTTAACCTGTATCATGTCCTTTGTGTACCGCCTCGGATCGCGCCGCACATCAAGCAGGACGTTGTTCAACTCGGTGACGGTTTTCACGAGCTGATCGTAGAGCTGCTGGTCGGTGAAGAGCTTCTGCATCGTGCCGTTTCCGCTGGACATCGAGCCCACCAAAGAATCAGCGCGGGCGACGACGCTCACCAGGTGAACGTAAAGCGTGTCATCACGCAGCAGCTTGCCGACGGTGCCATTGGACCGACTTATCTGCGAGATCACAGTGTCTGCAGAGGCAACGGTGCGATTCAGGCTGTTGTAGAGTGATGGATCGTCGAGGAGGCGACCGATGGTGCCACGTGGATTCTCGAGCCGGGCCATCAGGCGGCTCGTGCCGGTGAGCGTCGAGTTGAGCTGGTCGTATAGCTGCCGATTGGTTACGAGCTGGCCAAGAGTTCCCTCGCCGCTGTTAATGCCAGTGACGACCTTCTTCAGATCCCGGGTGAGATCGACGACCTGGGTGATCGCGTTCCCAGCCTGGACCACTACCGCCTCGTAGTCGAGCGCGGGGACGACGATCAGCGTGTCGCCATTCACCAGGGTGCGATGGCGCGGTGTGCCGACCGAAATATCATACACCTTGTCGCCGAGGAGGCCGAGGGTCTTGACCTTCGCGCGCGAATCCTGACGCACCTGATCGCGAAGATCGTAGTTCACTTCCACAATCAGCTTCAGGTTTCGGGTGGTGTCGGCGTCCGGCGGCAGGAACTGGATGTCCTTGATGCTGCCGGCGAGCTGACCGGCGACGGTGACGGGGCCGCCGATGCGGAGTCCGCTGGCGTTACCGACAAAGCTGACCAGCTGATATCGCTTGCCGAAAAGATTTCCCGCTTGCCCCAGCTTGAGGGCGGCGAAACCGAGAATGAGCAGCGCGACGAGTATCAGCGCGCCAACCTTTAACTGGTCCCACGTTATGAACGAAGATCGTCTCATCGGCTAATCAAAATCCGCCAAGGAATTCGCGAATGTAAGGGTCGTCGCTCGCTGTCATCTCCTCGGGACTTCCGAAAAACCCGATGCGACGATTAGCCAGCAGGGCAATTTTGCTCGCCATACGAAAGGCGGACCTGATGTCGTGCGAAACTACGACGCTGGTGACGCCGAGCTCCCGCTGAAGCTTGAGAATCAGGTACGTAATTGTAGCAGTAGTCAGTGGATCGAGACCAGATGTTGGTTCGTCGTAAAGCATGATCTCCGGATTGTTGGCCAGACCGCGGGCGATGCCGACGCGCTTCTTCATTCCACCCGAAAGCTCCGACGGCACCTGGTCCATCACCCGGTCCGGCTCGAGATCCACGAATTGCAGCTTTTCACGCACGCGGGCCTCGATCTCGTCCTCGGGCAGTGTCGTATGCTCGCGCAGCGGATAAGCGACGTTCTCGTACACAGTCATCGAGTCGAACAAGGCCGCGCCCTGAAACACCATTCCCATCTTCTGCCGCACCTTGAGCGCGTCGTCAAAGGTGAGGTGGGTGATGTCTTCCCCGTCTATTGCGACCCGGCCTTGATCCGGAATCAACAGGCGAAGCAGAAGCTTGAGAATGGTCGACTTACCGGTACCTGACTCTCCAACGACGACGACCGTCTCACCTGCACGGGCGGTAAAGGACACGTTCTCCAGGATCGGCGACTCGAAGGCCAGGTAGACGTTTTCGACGCTGATGACGCGCGGAAGCGCAGCCGTCTCCGTCGAGGCACCCGGCGACTCCTCGGCGACTTCCTCGAGCTCGGTGCGAATCGCGGCACGGACGCGGCTCGAGTCACGGGCACGCCTTGGCATCGACGTTTCATCCTTCTCGCTGGGATGACGTCGCTCACCCTGCTGCCTGCGGCGATCTTCTTCGTCCGTCATGGCTGGAAGACCGCGAGAAGGATCTGGGTAAGGAAATAATCGACGACGAGAATGAGGATGCTGGCCGTCACGACCGTGCGTGTGGTGGCGACGCCCACACCTTCCGTCCCGCCGGTCGTCTTGAGCCCGTAGTAGCATCCCACAAGCGAGATGATTCCGCCGAAGACGAATGGCTTGGAGAGCCCCTGGATGAAATCGTTCGGGATGAAATGAAGTGTGAAACCGCTGGAGAGGAGCTGCTCGAAGACTGTTTTCCAGTAAAGCGCCGACGGTTTACCGAGGTAGAACTTTGCGATGACGTTCCCGCCGAGGATGCCGACGAAGTCATTGATGACGGTGAGGACGGGAACCATGATCAGCGACGCCAGCACACGTGGCGTCACCAGCTTCTTGATCGGATCGGTGCCCAGAGTGTTGAGGGCATCGATCTGTTCGGTTACGCGCATCGATCCGAGCTGCGCCGCAATGCCGGAGCCGACGCGTCCAGCGACCATAAGTCCGGCGAGGACGGGTCCGAGCTCCCGCACCATTGAGCCCGCGATGAGGCGTCCGATATAGTCGGTAGCGCCGAACGTCGCGAGCTGCACGGCCGACTGCAGCGCGAGCACCATGCCGGTGAAAAATCCGGTGAGCAGCACGATGCCGATAGAGCCGACGCCGATGGCATCCATCTGCTGGAACAGATCGGTGGCATAGAAAGGCTTGACGAAGATGAAGCCGATTGCCTTGCCCGCCAGAACGAAGAATTCCTGGAGGGAATAGACCCCGCGCTTCGCCGCGTCGTTGAATCTTTCTAGAATCAAAAGAGGCGCGTGAAAGTGAGTGCGGAGCGTATCCCCGCAGATCCCGATTGGGCAAGGGGCAGGCCCCTTTGTTTTCGCTTTTTTTGGGGCTTAAGTTTTCTTTTCACGGAGGGGTTCGAGCGGCGAGGGAGTCACTATCGTTGGACCCGTAATCCTCAACAGTCCAACCAATCATGATTGAAACCATCTCTCGTGACCGGCTGATCGAACTGCTCGAAGCTGGGGCCAACACCCGGATCGCCATCGTCGGCGACGCGATGCTGGACGTGTACCTGCGGGGCGATGTCGATCGCATATCGCCCGAGGCTCCGGTTCCGGTGGTTCGCATCCGCGACAAGGAGCTGGCCTTGGGGGGCGCGGCGAACGTGGCGCAAAACGTGGCCGCCATCGGCGCCGAGTGCGATCTGGTCTGTGCGGTGGGCGAGGATGCGGAGGGCCAGGTTATCAAGACCATGCTGCGCGACATTGGCTCCGAGGCGCGCTCGGTCGTGACCATCGGCAGGCGGACGACGACGAAGACGCGCGTGCTCGCCCGGTCGCAGCAGGTAGTTCGCTTCGACGAAGAGGAGGACGCCGACATCACCGGTGACGAGGTGACGAGCCTGATCGACGCCGCCCTTCGCGCCATAGACAACGCGGACGCAGTGGTGCTCGAGGACTACAACAAGGGCGTGCTCACTCCTACGTTGATCGCTCCGGCGATGCAGACGGCGAAGCGCCGGGAGATTCCTGTCGTGGTCGATCCCAAGTACCGGAATTTTTTCTCGTACGAAGGAGCCACGATCTTCAAACCGAATCGTCGCGAGCTCGAGTCGGCACTCGGCGCCGCGGTCGATATCGAGCACCCTGAGGCTCTCCCGGAATCCCTGAAGCGGTTGGGTGTCGAGCACCTGCTTCTTACGCTGGGCGAAGCGGGCATGGCGCTAATTTCCGTTGATGGCGAGGTCGGGAGAGTACCGACCACCGCGCGCGAGGTTTACGATGTAGTGGGAGCCGGAGACACGGTAACGGCGTACCTCGCGACGATGCTGGCGGCAGGAGCGACACCCGCGGAGGCGGCGGTGATCGCGAATTTTGCCGCGGGCGTAGAGGTTGCGAAGCTGGGCGCGGCGACGGTGAGTATCGACGAGGTCATCGAGGCTTACGACCTGTTCGACGCCAGTAGCAGGCCGGAGCTGCCGACGGCGTAGCGATCAATTCCGAAACGGAGAAGTGTGCACCACATAAAACGACGTTTCGCCACACTGCTGGTGTGCGCTTCTACCGTGCATCAGGTGGGTGTGGCGCAGGACTCTCCTCCCGAATTACCCGCAGGGTTGGTAGTCACCACGGGAGTGGAAGGCGATCCCGCGCGCGACACCGCTGTGACGCTGCCCAACCCGGGGTGCCCCCTGACGCCGGGTCAGCTCACCGCCGTCCGCACGGGAGTGGCAACGGCGTTCGTTGGCGTCAACGCTTATCTGTATCACTATTTCAAGCAGGCGTGGTGGTCCGGAGAAAGATCCGATCACTTCTTCTTCCACGCCGACTGGAACCAGTGGTTTCGGGATCAGGACAAATTCGGCCACATGTTCGGCGGATTTCACTTGACGCGGGTAGGGTACGCGGGCCTGAGAGAAGCGTGCGTCAGCAAGAAGAAAGCGGTTTTCTGGGCGGCTGCATACGCGGCGGCATTTCAGCTCCAGATCGAGATCTTCGACGGGCATTTCACCAAGTATGGTTTCTCCTACGCTGACATGATCGCGAACACGACGGGCCAGGCTCTGGCGGTGATGCAGGAACTGCGTCCGTCGTGGAAGGTGGTCAAGCCGACATTCTCGTATCACAAGACCCAGGCGCTGAAGAACACCGAGAACGGCACCATTCCCGGCGAGCTTCGTCCGTCGCTCGATTATTCCGGGCAGACTTACTGGTTCTCGACTGACGTCAACCGGCTTCTGCCGGACGATGCGAAGCGTTATTGGCCGTCGTTCGTCCGATTCTCGGTCGGGCACTCCATTACCGATTGGGTCGACCCGGCCACGGGCGGAGTGCAGACGGCCCAGCGGAAGATCATTCTCTCGCTCGACTTCGATCCCGACAAGCTTCCCGGCCAGTGGCCGTTGTGGCGAAGCGTCAAACGCACGCTTAGCTATTACCGGTTCCCTGCCCCGGCTCTCGAGCTCACGCCAAAACTGAAGTTCGATAGTTGGTACCGTTGACGGAGCGTTTCATCAGACGTCCAGCGATCCGCGCTTTTTGCTTTCTCGGTGCACTGTGTTGGCTGATGGCGCCCGTAGCGCTGCAGGCGCAGGCGTCGGCTTATGTGCCACTCGATGACATCGCGTACACATACGTCGACGCGTTGATGGCCCGCGGTGCGCTCGGTGAGCTGGCCGTTCTCGAGCGCCCGTTTACGCAAAGAGCACTGAGCGCATCGATCGATTCGGCGCGCACCCGGGAGCCAAGTGCAATCGTCGCATCCTATCTCGACGCTTTGTCCGACGCGGTTCTGAAATACGCCGTTCAGCCGCATACCATCGACCCAGACGCAGCTCAGACTTTTCACGCGCGGTTTACCGGAGACGTGTACCTGGTCGGGCAGACATCCGGACGGCGCGAG
>DATBXT010000167.1:0-4329 GCA_036514115.1 Gemmatimonadaceae bacterium | reverse complement strand
CGCCATGCGGCGGCGCTGATCTATTGGACGATGGTATCGATCGAGTCTCAGATCAGCTCTTCCGTCCCGAGCTTCAGCCTGGCGGTCATCGTGACGAGGGCCGCAAGAGAATCCGCCTGCATCTTGCGCATCAGTTGACCGCGGTGGGCTTTCACGGTGATCTCGCTAATTCCGAGCTCCGCTCCGACCTGCTTGTTCAGCAATCCCGTCACGACCAATGCCATCACTTCGCGCTCGCGCGGGGTCAGCGAGTCATAGCGCCCCCGCAGAACGCGCATGTCCGCCTGCTCGCGCAACACGACCCGACTGCGTTCGACGCATTCCTGAATCGTCCTCAGGAGAACGTCGTCGTTGAACGGCTTCGTCAGGAATTCTATGGCCCCTGCCTTGATAGCGCGGACGCTCATGGGGATGTCGCCGTGCCCGGTGATGAAAATGATCGGCATGTCAGTCCGCTCGCGGATTTGCTCCTGGAGTTCGAGGCCGTTCAGCCCAGGAAGCGCGACATCCAGAATCAGACAACAGGCCCCGGAGTGGCGGGGATGTGCGAGGAACTCCTGCGCTGAATCGAATGTGAGAGCCTGCCACCCGGCGGCGCAGATCAGCAACTCGAGCGATTCGCGGACCGAGACGTCGTCGTCCACGACAAACACCGTCGCGGTTGCGTTCGGCGGAGCCACGACATCCATCCTACTGCTTGGGGTCGACAACATCATGACTTCCTCCCATCGCGGCCGTGAGCGCATTCAATAGGTCCGTGTCGCCGAAAGGCTTGAACAGACAGGCGATTCCCCCGCGCGCGATGAGACGTGGCTCCAGCGATCGGTCACCTTGCGCTGTGATGAAGATGGTCGGGATGCGGTGGCCTTGACGCAACAGTTCCTGGAGGAGATCTGGGCCATTCAGTCCGGGCAGTCCGACATCCAGGATCAAGCAGCTGGTTTCGGCGACCGCCTTACATTCGAGGAAGGCCTCGGCGGACGGAAAGGTCTGCGTGTCGAAGCCGAAATGCCGCAGCAAATCCGGCAACGACTCGCGGACCGATTCGTCGTCGTCGACGACGGTGACGAGCCGACGGTTGATCACCACTGAAGGATCGCGCCTTTCGGAACGAGCGTCTATCAGACTTTAGTATCGGGTTGCACCCGCCGTGAACGAGACTGCCGTCTAGCCGACACGAGCGAACCCGTCGTCCGGCTGACATGGAATGGAAAATGCGAACGTCGCCCCCGGCCCTTCGTTCGACGCTGCCCACAGACGGCCACCGTGTCTTTCGATGATGGTCCGACTGACGGACAGTCCGATTCCCATTCCGTCCCTCTTGGTTGTATAGAACGCGTCGAACAATCGACCAGCGGCCACAGGATCCAGGCCGGTACCAACGTCCTCTACGGTCAGCCGTACGCGGTCTGGGTCGTCGCGTTCCGTTCGGATCACCAGGTGCCTCGGACGATCCTCGACGTCAGTCATGGCGTCTGAGGCGTTGCGCATCAGGTTCAGGATCACCTGCTGAAGTTGCACGCGATCTCCGGCAACGAGAAGTGGATCGCCATCCAGCTCCGTCCTCAGGACCACGCGATTTCGCTGCAGGTCATTTGACAGCAACGAGACCACTTCTTGCGCGGCGTCGTTGAGATCCAGGACTTCAGCCGTGACGGCCCGGTTGGTGAAGAGTGTTCGCAAGCGAGCGATCACATCGGCCGCGCGGTTCCCGTCGCGAATCGTGCGGCGAGCCGTGTCAAGAGCGCCATTGACGTTTGGCGGATCGGCCGTCAGCAAGCGCACGCAGGTGCCGGCGTTGGTGATGATGCCCGATAGCGGTTGATTGACTTCGTGCGCGATCGATGCCGTCAGTGCTCCAACGGTGATGCTCCTGGTCACGCGCGCGAGATCCGACCGCGCCTGGTCGAGCGCCCGATCCGATAGATGGCGCTGCGTCACGTCCTGCATCGCACCGACGCACTCCCGCGGCGCATTCGGATGGTGCACGACGTTCCCGTGCGTTCGCGTGTACTTGATTCGGCCGTCCGGCATCAGCAGGCGCAGTTCGTAGGCAAGGGTGCCAGCGCTCCCGCGAGCCTGCGCAATGAATTGCGAGAGCATAGGACGGTCGTCAGGATGAACCCTGGCGCCAATCTGCTCGAGGCTGATCGCGGAACCCGCCCCCAGCTCGAAAATGCGATAGAGCTCGTCGGAGAAGGTGATGTCGTCGGTGTCCACCCGCCACGAGAAGCTGCCGGTCGCACTGATTCTCTGAGCGTCTGCGAGAAGCGCTTCGCTGCGGCGGAGCTCTTCCTGCGCCTGTTTCCAGTCGTGGACGTCGATGACGCTTCCGTGCCATTTCAGGATCCGTCCGCGTTCGTCGCGGAGCGGCAGTGCCGTGACGACACACCAGCGGTAGGCATGATCCGTGATACGACGCGTTCTGACCTCGACCCGATATGTAATGCCGGCGGCGATGCACGCACTCCAGATTGGCGCCGCCCGTGCAGCATCTTCGGGATGAATCGTCTTCTGCCATCCGGCGCCGGTGACATCCTGCGCCGAGATGCCCGTGTACTCGAGGAAGCGGAGGTTGCAGTAGTCGATCGCACCATCCGGCGTCGCGCTCCACAACATCTCCGGAATCGTTTCCGTCATCTGGCGCAGCTCGCGTTCGCGCGTCTCAATCGCGCCCTCCGCCCGCTTCCGGTCTTCGATGTCGAAATTGGTCCCGTACCACTTGACGATGGCTCCGGAGTCATCGCGCAGTGGATTGGCGCGAAACAGAAACCACCGGTACGATCCGTCGAATCGCCGCAGCCGCGCCTCGACGGCGCCCGAGTCTTCGGACGCCATAATCCGCCGCCACCCGACGGCGAGATGGTCCACATCTGCGGGGTGGACCGCCGCCGTCCACCCCCACCCAGCCGCCTGCTCTGCCGAGAGCCCGATGAACTCCAAATAGTGCCGATTGAAGAACTCGGCGGTGCCGTCTGGACGGGCGGCCCAGACAAGCGCCGGAATCGTGTCGATGGTCAACCGGGACTCACGTTGACCTTCGCGAAGTTCCGCTTCTGCGCGGCGTCGCTCCGCGACCTCGACCGTCAACTCGCGGTTGGCCGCGGCAAGTTCCGCCGTCCGTTGTGCCACACGTGCATCGAGATCGGCCGCGATGCGCTTCTGCATGCTCAAAAGGCGAGCCTGTTGCAGCCCCATTGCCGCTTCGTTGACCGCGACTTGGAGTACGACTGCTTCGGTTTCAGCAGGAAAGTCGTCTCTTTGCGAACCAGCTATTACAAAGCCGCTCTCTCCGATCACGCCGAGTGGAACCGACGTGACGCGAATATGCGCATCGCCGATTCGCAGTTCCGATCTCGGTAACCACTCCGGAGGGCGGTCACGGCCAGGGGAGGGGACGCCGAGAGCGTCCGTCAGGTCTTGCGCGCGGAGCGTTCCTTCGAACGGCGAAGCGATCCGCATCAGCTCAATCGGCGGCCCGCCGTCCGGATCGCTGAGCCGGATCACTACAAACGTGAGTCTCAGCATCCCGAACAGCGCGTCCATGAGGGTTGCAAGAATCTGCGGCGGTTCTGTGCCGCCCCAGACCGCAGGCAGCCCCATCACGCTCACGACATCGTTGAGGCATCCACGCAGCCGCACGAGCTCTTCTGGTGACGAATCGGATGGATTCGTCACATCGCACCATCCCGCCGCGCGGTGTCTTCCGCTGCTCGCCGGGTGCGGAGGTCCCGAAGGAATTGCTGTGGAGGAATGAAGAACGGATTGCGCTGGAGAATCCCGCCAATGATCACTGCCGGATGCGTTCGTAAAATATCAATCACCGCATCGCCTTGAAACTGGTCCAGACGGTACGTACAGATGACCACATCATCGTGATCGCGCCACAACGCGTTCACCCGCGATTCGAATTCAATCACCGCATCGATCAACGATCGGCTCCCAGCGGCCCAGTCCATCTGGCACACGATCCGACTACGCGGAAAGGCATGTGGCCCGTTCCCGCTGGCAAGCCGCTCGAACACTGCCAGCATGCGATCGATGTCGAACTGTCCATCTCGCAGGTACGTGTCTGCGGCGCTCCGCATTTCGAGCTGACCCCGCTCGGTCGCTCCGCCCGCGTCGATTCCCGACAGCACCAGACGTCGCAGATGATCACCCGAGTGATCCGCGCCGACGACATGGATGGCCTTGTCGCCAATTGCGAGCCCCTCGCTGATAAACGGCCGCAAGACGCGGTACTCCTCGTCCTCGTCGTTGAAGAACGCGCAGATATGTCGCGTGTCGTGCACGACGGAGCCTGCCAAGGACATCGGCGTTACTGCTGCG
>DATBXT010000166.1:0-7378 GCA_036514115.1 Gemmatimonadaceae bacterium | reverse complement strand
CGGAGGATGAAATGCCCGGCGATGGCAACGGTCACGGGCGCGGTGTAGAGGAGGGCGACGGCGGGCGCGACGCCCAGCCCCGCGATCGCGTACTGGAAGGGCACCTCGAAGAGTGCGACCAGCGCGCCTCCAAGTACCATGATCAGCCAGATTCCGCGTTTGTCGATCCTGAACAGATCACGGGCGAAGAATCCGTAGATAGTGAGACCGACTACTGCCAGCAGGAGTCGCCAGAATCCCACGGCCGAAATTGCCGCGCCCTCTGCGTACAACGCAGTGCTCAACGGTCCAGTTGTGCCCCAGATTGCGCCCGCGCCGAGGCCGCAGGCGTACCCGATGATTCGCGTTCGCCTTGAAGATTTCGGCACGTGCATATTCATCTCTCAATTTTAAACTGAGTGGAGCAAGAATCATCCGAAAAACATTTCTATGGCCTAAAGGTCGGCGGGATATCCCCAGGCGATCTGCCATTATTGGGACGATGCCCATCAATCGCGTAGGAGCCTTCTTCGGTCCCCCTGCAGAATTTTCTTCCGGCCGCCCGGGGATCGCCTGTCCATTCTGCTCGTTCTCTCCACCTGTGGGACTGCAATGGCGGTGCTGGCCGGATGGATGCGGTGGCGACTTCGACACCTTTGCGACTCACGCAAAGTGCCCTCACTGCGAGGCTCAGTTCGTGTGGACGCAGTGTCCCGCTTGCCATAAGACGTCCCCGCACAAAAAGTGGTACCGTTCCCCGTCGGCAGGCATCGATATGCGCGCACTTTGCTTATAACGACCGCTGAATGGAGTTAGTCTGGCCCGACCGCCGTTACCTTCCCGGCTACATCCACGCCCTCGAGCAAGGTTGGTCGCCCGATAACCTCCGGCCCGAGGCTGCTGGGGAGGCGCTGGTCAAGATCGCCCAGGATCCCGAGCACTTCGTCGCTTCCCTCGTTGATCCCGAAGGCCGTGGCGCACCCGTAAAACTTCCCGACGGAACCACGGTTCCCCGACTGCCCGGCTACTCGCGATGGATGTGGGACGGAGAATTCTGCGGCGCCATCGGATTCCGCTGGCAGGCGGGAACGTCAGAGCTTCCACCATACGTACTGGGCCACATTGGCTACTCGGTCGTACCGTGGAAGCGCCGGCGGGGATATGCGACGCTCGCCTTGCGATTATTGCTCGTCGATGTGATCAAACAGGGGCTCGATTACGTCGAGCTCACCACCGACGCCGACAATCTTCCGTCACGACGGGTGATCGAAGCCAACGGAGGCGAAGTGGTCGAGGAGTTCTTCAAGGCCGCCGCTTACGGCGGCGCCGAGAGTTTGCGCTATCGGATTTCCCTGAAATCAAAATGACTGAAGATCAATGGTCGGAAGTAGATCGCTACTTCTCAGACAGTCTGCTCCCCAGGGATCCGATCCTCGACGACGCACTCGAGGCAACGGCAGCCGCGGGACTGCCGGCGATCGCCGTCTCCCCCAACCAGGGCAAACTCCTCCAGATCCTGGCGCAGATCATCGGCGCCCGCTCCATACTCGAGATCGGCACACTCGGCGGATACAGCACGATCTGGATGGCGCGCGGATTAAAATCCGGCGGCAAAGTCGTCACTCTCGAGATCGATGAGAAACACGCCGACGTCGCGCGGTCCAACTTTGTCCGGGCGGGATTGAAGGATGTGATCGAGCTCGTTGTTGGAAATGCGCTGGAGACACTCCCTCGCCTCGCAGCCGAGCGCCCTGGTTCGTTCGACTTCATATTCATCGACGCCGATAAGCAAAGCATCCCGACCTATTTCGAGTGGGCACTCAAACTTTCGCGCCGTGGAACCGTGATCGTTGTCGACAATGTTGTGCGTGAGGGCGCCGTCACCGATCCGCAGAGCACCGACGCCAGCGTGCAGGGCGTTCGCCGCTTCGTCGAGCAGCTCGCCGCTGACACGCGGGTGAGCGGGACGGCGATTCAAACCGTGGGTGTCAAAGGCTACGACGGGTTCGCCATCGTGCGCGTCGACTGATGCGGAAAGTTGGCGTCTCCCGCCGCGAGGCAATCCTCGAGCTGAGCGCGCTCTTCGGCATTCCACTCATTCGCTGGCCGGCGGTGCTCAGCGAACCACTCGCGGGCAACATCGTCGAGTATCAGGCCGGACGCGTCCAGCGTGATTGGAGCGCGGTTGAAGTAACGAAGGCGGCCCTGGATCGCGCCACGGCCTGGAACGGGGCGCTGCACGCGATCGACATGTTGTCCCACACCGCACTCGAAGAGGCGCGCGAGTCGGACATGCGGGCACGGCGAGGCCAGCTTCGCGGCCCGCTCGACGGCGTTCCTGTCTTCGCCAAGTCTATCTACGACATGAGCGGACTCCCCACCACCGGATCCAACGCCGAGTGGTCTCGGCTTTTTCCTGACGCGGTACGCGATGACTCTATCGAGGTTGCGCGGATGCGCGCGGCCGGCGCCATCGTGCTCGGGAAGACCGCGGCGGACGATTTTGCGTATCACGGCAACGGGACGAGCTCGCGCACTGGGCAAGTGCGAAACCCCTATGACCCGACGGGCGTAAAGACGCCGGGTGGATCGAGCGCGGGATCCGCGGTGTCGGTGGCGTGCGGCATTGCATTCGCTGCGGTCGGGACGGACGACGGAGGTTCGAACCGTATTCCGGCGCAATTCTGCGGCGTCGTTGGAATGAAGCCGACGTTCGGAGTCGTTCCCCGCACCGGTGTAATTCCGACGTGGCCGTATCTCGACACCCACGGTCCGCTGGCGCGACACGTCGCCGACGCGGCGTTGCTGCTCGATGCAATTGGCGGCGCTGACCCATCAGACGGACTGGCCACTGTCACGGCATGGAGGCGCGGAGCACTCGCCAATTTGCGCGATGACGCTTTGCGCGGAGCTCGTCTCGGTCTCGTCGAATTCCACGTTCCGCGCGCCCAGATGACCGCCGAGTCGCTGTCGGTGTTCGATCGCGCTGTTGCGGATCTCGAGTCTGCCGGCGCGATCGTCGAGCCAAGCGTGCCGACGGTAACACGCGCGAATGTCAGAGCTCTTTTCGCCGATGCGGCAAAGGCGCGAGGGGACGTGGCAATCGACCACAACTCGCCCGCCGCAACCGCGAACGCGCTCTACAGATACTTCGCCACGCATGGCGGTAATCCGCGCGCTGACGTCGAGCGCGGATTGGCTGCGTATCGAGCGTTCTACGACGTTCTGCCCAGGGACTGGACTGAAATGGCGAAGCTCATCGTCCAACCATACGAGCGGGATCCTGCCAGTCTCTCGTTCGCCCGCTCACGAGCGGAAGTGGTCGCCCAGCTCGCCGAGACTTTTCGCGCTCAACGTCTCGACGCGATGATCTACCCCACGATGCCTTTCCCCGCGCCGCGCGTCGTCGATCCGTGGCCTGACATCCGCACCACGCTCGGCTACGGCAACTGGCTCGGTCTTCCAGAAGTGTCGGTGCCGACGGGACTCGGCGCCGATGGAATGCCTGCCGGCAATATTTCGTTCGTCGGCCTGCCGGGAAGCGATTGGCGGATCCTCGAGGTGGCGCATTCATATGAGCGTCAGTCAGGGCGATTCGTCGCACCACCGAAGCCAGTGTGAACCGCACCTTACTGCAGAGCGCCCGACGCGGCTTGATGCCTCCCCGCACCTTGTCGCATATTCGGTCCGCCACTGCAGTCGAATCAGAAGAGAAAACGTCGCCCGTCCTTATCTCTGAACTCATAGCGAGGACCAGATGCAGACGCAGGAGTACGATGCAATCGTAGTGGGGTCCGGAATTTCCGGCGGCTGGGCCGCAAAGGAGCTCACCGAAAAAGGTCTCAAGGTTCTCGTGCTCGAGCGTGGAAAGAACATCGAGCACATCAAGGACTACGTGAACGCGACCAAGGGCCCGTGGGAGTATCCCCACCGAGGCGGACGAACGCGGGCGATGGAGGAGCTGTACCCCGTCCTCAAACGCGACTATCCGCTCAACGAGACCAATCTCGACTACTGGGCATCGGACAAGGATTCGCCGTACACCGAAGTGAAGCGCTTCGACTGGTTCCGCGGCTATCACGTCGGCGGACGCTCGCTCATGTGGGGGCGACAGAGCTATCGCCACAGCGATTTCGACTTCGAGGCGAACGCGAAGGAAGGCGTCGCCGTCGACTGGCCCATTCGCTACGCCGAGATCTCGCCGTGGTACGACTACGTCGAGACCCACGCCGGCATCAACGGCTCCATCGAAGGGATGCCACAACTTCCCGACGGGAAGTTTCTGCCACCGATGCGGCTGAATTGCGGCGAGCAGATGGTCGCTGACAAGGCGAACAAGATCTTCGGACCGCACCGCCGCATCATCCCGGGGCGCTCGGCGAATCTCACCCAGAACCACGATGGGCGCACCCAGTGCCAGTATCGAAACGCATGCTGGCTCGGCTGCCCCTACGGCGCGTACTTCAGCTCCCAGTCATCGACGCTTCCACACGCTGCGAAGACCGGCAGAATGACGCTCAAGCCATATCAGATCGTGAGTGAAGTCCTGTACGACAAGAATGCAAAGCGCGCGACCGGAGTGCGCGCGATGGACGCGCTGAGCAACGAGATGATGGACTACAAGGCGAAGGTCGTCTTCCTTTGCGCGTCCACACTCAACTCCACCTGGCTCCTGATGCGCTCCGCCACCGATGTCTGGCCGGGCGGGCTCGGGTCCAGCTCCGGCGAGCTGGGTCACAACCTGATGGACCACCACTTCCGCGCCGGCGCGCAGGGAAATCTCGAGGGATTGGACGACAAGTACGTTTTCGGCCGTCGCCCCAACGGGTTCTACATTCCGCGCTACAGAAATCTCTTCGGCGACAAGCGCGGCTATCTGCGTGGCTTCGGATACCAGGGCGGCGCGGGTCGCGACGACTGGGGACGCGCCGTCGCCGAGCTCGGTGTGGGTGGCAAGTTCAAGGATGCGATGGCCATGCCGGGTGGCTGGAATATTGGCGCTACGGCGTTCGGCGAGATGCTGCCCAATCACAACAACAAGATCACCCTCGATCCGAACAAGAAGGACAAGTGGGGCATGCCGGTGCTGGCGATCGACTGCGCGACGGGTGAGAACGAACACGCGATGCGTCGCGACATGCAGGTCGACATGGCGGAGCTGCTCAACGCCGCCGGCGTCAAGGACGTTACGGTTTACGACGCCGGCTATTTCCCCGGCGATGGAATTCACGAGATGGGTACCGCGCGCATGGGACGCGATCCCAAGACGTCGGTGCTCAACTCGCACAACCAGGTGTGGGATGCGCAGAACGTGTTCGTCACGGACGGGTCGTGCATGGTGTCGGCCGCCTGCGTAAACCCGTCGCTCACCTATATGGCGCTCACCGCGCGCGCCGCGGACTTCGCGGTGAACGAGCTCAAACGCCGCAACATCTGATCGGAGCCTACCAATGACGGATAAGGATACCGCAGTCCTCGACACGCCCGAGATGATTACGCGCCGGCAGGCTGTGCTCCGGGTGAGCGCGCTGCTGGGTGGCGCGGCGCTGATTGGAAGCACCGCCTGGATCACCGGCTGCAACACCGAGAAGCCTGCCGCCACCGGTGGTGAGGCTTTCACCAACGACGACGTCGCGTACCTCGACGAGATCGCCGATACCATCCTGCCGACGACGAGCACGCCCGGCGCGAAGGCCGCGAAAACGGGCGCTTTCATGGCGTTAATGGTGCGCGACACCTATAGCCCCGAGGACGAGAAAATCTTCCGCGACGGCATGAAGGCGCTCGACAAGGCGAGCAAGGACAAGAACGGCGGGAAGTCGTTCATGCAGGCGACGCCTGAGCAACGTCTCGCACTTCTCGAGGCTCTCGACAAGGAGCAGTTCGACTACAACACGAAACAGAGAGCCGAAGCGAAGAAGAAATCGGATGCATTTTTGACGGAGAGGCAGCAGGGGAAGCCTGAGCCTCAGTCGACGCAGGCGACGCAGATCGTCGATCAGCCACCCAATAAGTATTTCCGGATGATGAAGGAGCTGGCGCTGCTCGGATACTTCACGTCCGAGATCGGAATGACCCAGGCGCAGCGGTATGTCGAAGCGCCGGGCCGCTACGATCCCTGCATTCCCTACGATGGTAAACCCGCATGGGCCGGACACGCCTGAGGATCAATATCACATGACTAGAGTTCTCGGTTTATTGTTGGCCGCGCTCGCGTCAGGCGCTGCGACCTCCCCAGGCGTGCGCTCGTCGGCGCCACTGCCGCGCGACGTGAAGTTGATCGGGCGGTGGGACATCACCATCACCACCCCGACGGGAACCGCGCCGTCGTGGCTGGAGATCGATACCTCCGGCCGCGATGCAATGGTAGGCAGAATCGTTGGAATCGTGGGCAGCGTGCGACCCATCTCGCAGATCATTCCCGACGGCGACTCGCTGCGGTTCGCGGTGCCGCATCAGTGGGAAGCGGGTGACGGAGATCTGCGGGTAGTCTTCCGCCGGCGTGGTGAGACTCTGGTTGGCTCGATGACTTTCCCGGACAACACCACTCGCAACTGGGTGGGCGTGCGCGCGCCGCGACTATTCCGCGCGAATGCGCCGCGCTGGGGCGAGCCAATGAAACTTCTCGACGTGAACGATCTCAACGGCTGGCAGCCGATGGGTGCCAACAATCAGTGGACGGTCAGGAACGGCGTTCTCACCAGCCCAAAGTCAGGCGTGAATCTCCGGACTGTACGCACCTTCAACGATTTCAAGCTGCACGTCGAATTCCGCTACCCAAAGGAGAGCAACAGCGGCGTCTATCTACGCGGGCGACATGAGGTCCAGATCGAGGACGATTATGGACGCGAGCCCTACTCGCATCGGTTCAGCGGTGTCTACGGCTTCATCACACCGACTGAAATCGCCGCCCTTCCCGCCGGCCAGTGGCAGACGTACGACATCACACTCGTCGGCCGCATGGTCACTGTAGTCGCCAACGGCAAGCAGGTGATCTGCAATCGCGAGATTCCCGGCATCACCGGCGGCGCTATCGACAGCAACGAGGGCGCGCCTGGTCCGATCTACCTGCAGGGCGATCACGGCCCGGTGGAGTACCGCAACATCGTCATCACCCCGGCCCGTTAGCCAGATCCGTTATCATTCGTTGGAAATTC
The DNA here is from genome assembly GCA_036514115.1 of Gemmatimonadaceae bacterium. Lineage (GTDB taxonomy): Bacteria > Gemmatimonadota > Gemmatimonadetes > Gemmatimonadales > Gemmatimonadaceae > UBA4720. The sequence goes on along the minus strand of DATBXT010000166.1, from coordinate 242 downwards.
AACCGAGGAATTGATGCGTTCAGGACTGGTAGCAGCGCTGATGGGCGTAGGTGGAATCTTCGCGGCGTTCGGCGCGACGGTGCTCGTGATTGCGATCTTTTCGCGGATAAACCACTGGCTGGTAGTTCCGGCGGAGATGTCGATCGGCACGCTCACGGTCCTGGTCGGCGGAGCGATGTTCGTCGCCGGCTATCTGCTCAATCGCATGGGAAGGAGATCGGACGATAGGGCGACGGCGTAGG
>DATBXT010000165.1:0-17214 GCA_036514115.1 Gemmatimonadaceae bacterium | reverse complement strand
GTCCGCCAGAAGATGGGGTTGGCATAGCCGCGTTCGATGGTCGACGCTGAGCTCGTCCAGCGGGCGAAGGTTCTGGTCGACAAGCTCTGCGAGACGCCGAGATTTGCGGGGACGACCGGCGAAGAACGGGCCCGCGCCGTTTGCACCGCCGAGCTCAGCTCGAGTGGATTCGATTGCCGCGAACTCCCCTTCGACTACTCGGAGTGGCCGGCGAAATGGGGCCCACCGCTCTCCACGGTGGTGTCCGCTGCAACAATCATCGCTGTGGCGCGTACGGCCAATGAGGGGCATCCGCTCATGGCGCTGACAATCGGCGGCGCTCTGGCCGCGATGTTGTTTCTCGTGGACGGCTACGCCAGGCGACGATGGATAATGTCTTTTCCGTCACAGCGAGCGAGATCGGTCAATCTGGAGGCGCGTCGTGGCACGCCACGCGTCTGGCTCGTTGCGCACCTCGACTCGAAATCGCAGACGGTTCCGATGCTGATCCGCATCGCCGGCACGATTGCGGTCGCGACCGTCGGCGCTCTGACGATTGTTGCGGTGTTGTTGTCCTTGGCCGGAGCGGATGGAGGAAAGTGGGTCTGGGATGCGTTGCAAGCAGCGGCAGTCTTAGCCGCAATTCCCGGTGTTAGCTGCTTCGTGCGCAACGGCTCGCCAGGCGCGGTCGACAATGCGACCGGCGTGGTGGCGGCCATCCTCGCCGCACAATCCGCTTCGGCTCCGCGCGACCTCGGCGTTCTCATCACGAGCGCCGAGGAAATGGGACTTGCGGGCGCGCGCGCATGGTGCGTTACCGCGCACTTGGAAGACGTAGTTGTGAATTGCGATACGGTAGACGATGTTGGCGAGTGGCGCGCGATGTATACGACTGCCCGTCCGAAACGCCTCGGCGACGGCGCTCTGCGCATTGGCGCAGGCCTCGGCTTGCGCCTGCGAGTTGGATGGCTTATTCCCGGGATCCTGACGGACAGTATCCCATTCTCCGATCGAGGTATGGAAGCGGTAACGATCAGCCGAGGCACGCTCGCGACGCTCGCGCGCATTCACACGCGGCGCGATTTTTCCAATGCGCTTACGGGGAAGGGCGCGGCGGAAGCGAGCGTCCTTCTTTCTGCTTTAGCCAAGGAACTAGCCTGATGTACCTGCTGATTCTGGTGTGCGTGATCGCGCTCTCCCTGATTCTGATCGTGCTTGGCTTGCCCGGTCTCTGGATCATGGTAGCGACAGCTGTCACGTATAACATGATCGTGAAGGGCGACCCGATCGGCTGGGTGAGCATTGTGGCGGTGACAGTTCTGGCCTTCATTGCTGAACTGCTGGAATTTTCCCTGACTGGCAAATACGCGCGTAAGTATGGTGGCTCGCGACGTGCTGGTTGGGGGGCCATAATTGGGAGCATGGTGGGCGCGATGGTCGGTTTTCCGGTTCCGATCGTTGGCCCCGTAATCGGCGCGTTCGTCGGCGCTTTTTTGGGAGCGCTCATTGCCGAAGTCACGCGTGGATCGTCTGCTGGTGATGCCACTCGCGTGGCCAAGGGCGCCCTCATCGGAAGAGTCGTTTCCACCGGTCTCAAGATCGGCATAGGGTTCACGATCGGTATTTGGATTTTCATCGCGGCCGCCAAATAACTTTTTGATCCCCACACCCACCCAATGACAGCAGAAAGTGCCAGCGCAGCCACCGAATCCGCTCCCGCGGACGGGAAGTACGTGTACTGCATCATCCGTAACGATCGCTCGCGCGAGTTTGGCGAGATCGGAATCGGCAGCGCTTCACGCGTCTATACCGTGAACCACAACGATCTCGCGGCCGTCGTCAGCGACACCCCGATCGTGATCTATGATCCAACGCGCGAGAACGTCCTGGCGCACGAGTTCGTCAACGAGACCGTGATGCGCGAGTTCACGCTCATACCGATGTCATTCGGGACGGTGTTCCGGTCGGAGAAGGACGTAACGGCTCTGCTGAGATCGACCTACCAGGCCTTCACCGACGTGCTCGACAAAATGCAGGACAAGATCGAGTTCGGTCTGAAGATCCTGTGGGATCGCGACAAAGTCGTAGCGGCGATCGAGCGCGAGAACGACGAAATCCGCCGACTGAAAGACGAAATCACGCGCAACGCGGCATCGTCCACTTATTTCGCGCGCATGCAGCTGGGCCGGCTGGTGGAAGCGGCGATGGAAGAGGCCAGCAATCGTTACGTCACCGACGTCCACGAGCAGCTGAAGGACGTTTCCGCGGCCAGCCGGAGCAACAAGGTCATCGGCGACCGCATGATTCTCAACGCCGCGTTCCTCGTCGATCGCAAGGACGAGAAGCAGTTCGACGAGAAAGTGAAGGCGATCAGTCTTCAGTACGAAGATCTGCTTACCTTCAAGTACACGGGCCCGTGGCCGCCCTACAATTTCGTGAACATCAAGCTGAAGCTCGAGAAGGCCACCTGAGCCGCGCCTGATCATGGGACTTCTGACCAACATACTTCTCGCACCCTTCCTCGGCCCTGTCTGGGGGGCGAAGTGGTCGCTCGACAAAGTCGATCGCGTGGTGAAGGAGGAGCTCACGGACGATACCCCCATCAAGGAAGACCTGATGGCCTTGCAGATGAAGCTCGAGATGGGGGAGATCGACGACGCCGATTACGTTCGCGAGGAGGCGGAGATCATGCGCCGGCTCCGCGAGGTGCGTGAGTGGCGTGAGAAACTCGGAATGTCGATTGGCGGCGGGCCTGTGCGTGTTGCCGGCAGCGACGAGTCAGAGTAGCGCGTTCAGCGCAGCCTGATGATCGAGCGACTGTGCTACGTCTACGGCGTGGTTCGGCCCTCTCTGGAGACGAGCACCGCCCCCACAGGCATAGACGGCGGCTCCGTCTCGCTCATTCTCGGCGATGATGTTGCGGCGCTGGCCACTGGGGTCAGCTCAAATGATTACGCTCCCGACAGGGTCGATACGCTCACTGCCGACGTCGAATGGGTCAGCCAGCGCGCTACTGCACACGACCGGGTGCTGACATGGGCATCGGACAACGGTCCCGTAATTCCCTTTCCAATGTGGACGCTGTTTCGTGACGCGAAAGCCGTGAAGGCGATGCTCACGAAACGGAAGAGCGAGATGGAGCAAACCTTCTCGCGCATATCAGGCGGTCGCGAGTTCATCGTCCGCGTGTATGTTCAGCCCGGGGTACTCAAGGAGAGCCTGATCGATAAGAACAGCGAGCTCAAAGCGCTCGAGGAAGAAGCTGGTCGCGCATCTCCGGGTCAGAAGTATCTGCTGGAGCGGAAGATCGAGAACCTGCGCAGGGATGCGGGTCGCGATTTCGCAACGAACGGCGCGCGCGAGATTTACGACGCACTCCGGACCGCGTCGATGGATGCGATTCGCGAGCAGCCCGTCAACTCTGGCGCGGCGCGCGAGCAGGGCCGCGCGATTCTCAATGCATCGTTTCTCGTCGCGGCTCCGCGGGTAGTGGAGTTCCAGCGCCAGCTGACAGCAATGGTCAACAATTACGAACGGTCTGGCTTCAGGTTCGACTTCACGGGCCCCTGGCCACCGTATCACTTCGTCGGTGAGAGGTCCCAGTGAGCATCGACGACGTCCTTGGCCCCCCGCGCATCGAGCTCTCGGAGGTCCTCAATCACATCCTCGACAAAGGCGTGGTGCTGAGGGGAGAGGTGATGCTGGCTGTAGCGGACATTGATCTCATCAAGCTCGATCTCGGTTTGCTGCTCACGGCGCTCGAGACGGCGTTGAGTCGGTCCTCGCTGCCTGCGTCGTCGCATCCGGCGATGCGGTCAGCGCCGATGGCAGGGGCGCGCGCGCCGTCTTCGGGCTCGACGATGGAGAGTCAGGTCGTGGAATCGCTGCCGGCCCCGAAAGATGTGCAGATCGCCCCGCTGGAGGCGGTTGCTCCCGGTTTGCCACCGCGTCTTAATACGGATCCCGACAAAGTGGAGAACGGGCTCGCCAAGCTCGTCTTGACGTTGATTGAGGTATTGCGTAAGGTCCTAGAGCACCAGGCAGTTCGGCGTATGGAGGGGGGGCACCTCAGTGACGCGGAGATCGAGAAGCTCGGCATCGCGTTGCTGCGCCTCAACGACCGGATGCAGGAAATGAAGGGCATCTTCGGTCTGACCGACGAGGATCTGCAGATAGATCTGGGCCCCCTAGGCACGCTACGATAACCCGGCACACCAGCCGAACGGAGACCACTGCTTGGCAGACTTAGTATCCCCGTCGCGCACCTACGGGCTCGTCGACATTCTCGACCGCGTGCTCGACAAGGGCCTCGTCGTTGTCGGCGACATCAAGATCAATCTCGCCAACGTCGAGCTGCTCACCATTCAGGTTCGCCTTCTGATCTGCTCCATCGACAAGGCAGAGCAAATCGGCTTGAACTGGTGGAAAACGGATCCGCGCCTGAGCACCCACGCCAGGCCAGCGATTTCTCAACCGTCACCACAAACCGCCTCGGCAGCAAGTCAACAGGAGTCACGACATGGCAGTTGAACGTTCCCCGAGCGGGAGCTCGTTAATCGATGTTCTCGATCGCGTACTCGACAAGGGCATCGTTATCGACGCATGGGTTCGCGTCTCGCTCGTAGGCATCGAGCTCGCGACCGTGGAAGCGCGCATCGTCGTCGCCTCCATCGACACCTATCTCAAATACTCCGAAGCTGTCGGCTTGTCGGCTCCCGTGTCACGCCCGCGCGAGTTGACGCAGGGTGGAGCCGAGGAGCTCGAGCGAATGCGGTCGGAGAATGCTGATCTGAAGCGGCGGCTTGAGCGACTCGAAGCGTGAGACCGGAGCGGTAGCCTCCAAGCCGCTGTTAAGCGGAGAGCGTCTCGCTGAGCTTCTCTCCGCTATTTCCGAGGCGCCCGATTTCCGCACTGCCGCCACCTTCATGCTGGCGCAGTTCGCGGATATTGTAGGTGCGCGGCGTGCGCTGGCGGTTACGCTCGATAGCCCGCCGCGCGAACTGGTAAGTACCGCGAGTGTCGGCTTCGAGACCCCGGCCTCAGACATCTCCGTCCCCACGGAGGATCTCGCCAACCCGCTGACCCTGTCAGCGCTCTCCCTGCATTCGATCAGCTGCGATGGCGTTGCTCCACTCCCTGGACTGCCCTTTGGCGAGTGGACCGCAATCCCATTTCCTCAGCCGCAGTTCCGTGGCGCGCCCCACATACTGACCGACTCGGAGCTGGAGGCCGTCCAGCTTCCGGGCTGCGCAATCAGGCGCGACGCCGGTGTAGACCGCCGGCGCAAGCTGGGGCATGCGCCGGGTGGCGTGGTCCTGCTCGAGGCGAGCGTGGATGACGAGCTGCTCAACGCGCTGATGCACGCGGCGGCGCTGGCGGGTCCGGTACTGGCGCGAATGGCCGCTGTAGAGGAGTTCCGCCTCTCCACCGGACGCCTCGACCAGCAGCGCGAGATGCTCACGACGATCATGAACTCGCTGCCGGATCCGATCGTGATCATCAATGCGGATCAGGAGATGGTGGTCCAGAACCAGCGCGCGGAACATCTCCTTTCGACGACGGATAAGGATTCCGAGGGAAGAAGGCGAGCGGTCGAAATCAACAACCTGCTCTTCACTTCGCACCTTTCGAAGGCAGCGATGGGGTCGAAAGAAACGGCTGGCTCACGCGAGCTGAACCTGGTAGATCCCGACGAAGGCACCGATCTGCTGTTCGAGGTCCTCACCCACCCGCTTAGCTCGGGGCACGGAATTCAGGGCGGGGCGACGGTATCAGTGCTTCGCGACGTCACTGACCTTCGTCGCGCGTCGAATGAGCTCGAGCGGCAGGTGCAGCGCGTCAGGCTGGCGGAGATCGACGCCAAGCGCGAGCGCGACCGGCTCAATCTCATTCTCGAGAACGTTGCCGACCCGATTCTCGTCACCGATGACCGCTCCAATATCATCCTCATGAACAAGGAAGCGGAGCAGCTGTTCGAGTCCGACGACAGCGAGAGCTGGGAGCGGGCGGCGATGATCCAGGCGAACGATACGAAGTTCACCACCTTCATTTCCGACTTCACCATCAGCCCTTCACTGGCGCGCCGCGAGCAGATGAAGCTCCATATCCCGGAAACCGGCGTCGAGCTGCCCGTCGAAGTCGTATCGGGAAAGATTCTCAATCGACGTGGTGAGCCGCTGGCGATCGTCTCCGTGCTGCACGATCTCACCGAGCAGGCAGAAAACGAGCGTCTCTACGAGGAGCTGAAGACGTTCTCGAGTCAGCTCGAGGAACGCATTCAGGCCGCGACGGCAGATCTCGCCGAACAGAACACCCGCCTCCAGTGGCAGTCGCGCGAGCTAGAGAAAGCGAACCGCCTGAAGTCCGAATTCCTGGCGAGCATGTCGCACGAGCTTCGCACGCCTATCAACGCACTCATCGGCTATGCGTCGCTGATGCTGGATCGCATTTACGGCGACCTGACTCCGCGGCAGGAAGAAGGCCTCAACCGCATCCAGGGCGCGGCGCAACACCTGCTCGCGCTCATCAACGACATCCTCGATCTCGCCAAGATCGAAGCCGGCCGGATGCCGCTGCACCTCGACGATGTCACTCTCGGCGACATCATGACGGAGATCTCGCAGCAGATCGAGCCACTGGTGAAGAAAAAACAGCTCGGATTCAACGTGGAGCTGCCTTCCAAGGCTCTGGTCCTGCACACCGATCGAACGAAGGTGAAGCAGATTCTGCTGAACCTGCTGTCCAACGCAGTCAAGTTCACGCACCATGGCGAGCTCAGAGTGACGGTGATGAAAGATGAAGAGGATCTTCGCTTCGACGTCACGGATACGGGCATCGGCATCCGCGAAGCCGATCTCGAGTCGATATGGGAGGATTTCCGGCAGGTCGATCAGTCCCGCACACGCGAGTTTGGTGGAACAGGCCTGGGTCTGAGCATTACCCGTAAACTGGTGGACGCGCTCGGCGGTCACGTCTTCGCCGCCAGCAATTTCGGTCACGGATCGACATTTACGGTCGTATTGCCGATCAGAAGCGTCGTCCGCCCCGACGATCCGCCACGCGTGGTCGACGAGGTGCCGCCTCCGCCCCCCGCCCAACGTTGACACGACCTGTCTGAAACGTAGATTGAACCAACGCCCCGAAGCTCTCGGGGCGTTTGCTTTTTTCGCCCTGCGATCCCGGCTCCTTTCCGCTTTCCAGCGCCCTGAATGTTTGATTCCAATACGCGTACCATCGTCGTCGTCGGCGCCCAGTGGGGAGATGAAGGCAAAGGCAAGCTGGTCGACGTGCTTGCCGAGCGTGCAGACTGGGTCGTTCGCTATCAGGGCGGGGCCAACGCCGGGCATACCGTCCACATTGGCGAGAAATCGTTCGTTCTTCACCAGATTCCGAGCGGCATCCTGCATGCGGGCGTTCGCTGTGCGATCGGCAATGGTGTTGTGCTCGACGTCGAGACACTGTTCGCCGAAATCGACGAGCTGGTAACCGACGGCATCGATGTCGAAGGGCGGCTGTACGTCAGCGACCGCGCGCATCTCGTTCTTCCGTATCACAAGCTCGTGGACAAGCAGAGCTCGGCGAGCAAGGAGATCGGAACCACGGGCCGGGGGATCGGCCCCGCGTACGAGGATAAATACGGACGCCGGGGAATACGGGTGCTGGACCTTCGCAACCCCGCGCGTCTCAGGAAGCTGGTGGAGCGCGGAGTTGCTCATGCGAACATTCAACTCGCGATCTCCGGCGATAAGCGAGCGGACGTCGATTACACCCTGAGCGTACTCGAGCAGTTCACTCAGCGGCTGCTGCCGCTGGCGGAGGATGTCGGGCTCAGGATCCACCGCGCAATCGTGGGCGGAGCGGCTGTCCTCCTGGAGGGGGCTCAGGGATCGCTGCTCGACATCGATCACGGCACGTATCCGTTCGTCACCTCGAGCAGCACAACGTCGGGCGGAGCCGCGACTGGCGTGGGCATCGCCCCGAAGGAGCTCGATTCGGTGATCGGTGTCGTGAAAGCCTACACGACGCGCGTCGGTAACGGGCCGCTGCCGACCGAATTCGACGACGCTCTCGGTGCGCGGGTGCGCCAGCTGGGGAACGAGTTCGGCGCAACCACCGGACGTCCAAGACGCTGCGGCTGGTTCGATGGAGTTGTCGTTCGCTATGCTGCACGCGTGAACGGCTTGACGGACCTTGCCGTGACCAAGCTGGACGTGCTCGACACCCTGGACAGAATTGGACTCTGCACCGGCTACGAGGTCGGTGGCGACTTTTACGACGAATTTCCGGGCGATCTCGATCTCCTCGCGCGGGCAGTGCCGAGGTACGAGTGGTTCGATGGCTGGCGGTCAAGCACTGCTGCCGCGAGGGCGCTCACTGATCTTCCGACCCAGGCGCGCCGTTACCTCGATCGAATCCAATCGCTGGTCGAGACGCAGATCACGTACGTGAGTGTGGGGACGCGTCGCGATCAGATCATCGGTGTGGAAGGGGCAGTTCCTGTGGGCGCAGTCGTAGGCGTCTGAAATCGCGCTGACGATGGATAACGACGCGGACCTCGTGATCGTCGGCGGAGGCCCGTGCGGTCTGGCCGCCGCTGTTTCCGCCCAACGCGCCGGGCTGAGGCCTCTCGTCATCGAGAGTCACGTCGCGGTCAGCGCGATTGAAGCGTATCCGACGTATGTCAGATTTTTTTCGACGGCCGAGAAGCTGACCATCGGCGGACTGCCCTTCGTCATCGCCACCGAAAAGCCGGCGCGTCGTGATGCGCTGGCGTACTACCGATCGGTTGTCACCTACTTCCAGATTCCGCTGCGGCAGCGCGAACGAGTGACCGCGATCACGGGCGAGAAGGGCAACTTCACTGTCCTGTCCCGGACCGCTGCGGGAGAAGAGCGCAGGACGAAAACTCCTGCGGTAGTCGTCGCGACGGGCTACTTCGGCTCACCGAACAAACTGGGCGTTCCAGGCGAGGATCTGCCGCACGTCACTCACGTCTATCGCGAGGGTCACGAGGCATTTCTGCAGGATGTCGTCGTCGTCGGCGGCGGAAACTCGGCCGCCGAGGCGGCGCTGGACCTGTGGCGGTCGGGGGCGCGGGTGACGCTGATTCATTTTGGGCCGACATTCGACAAGAAGATCAAACCGTGGGTTCTCCCCGACTTCACCAATCGCGTGAAGGAGGGACAGATCTCGGCGAAATGGAACAGCCGCGTGACGGGGATTACGCCAACTGAAGTAATTCTCGGCGGTAGCGGAGATGATCGCATCAAAGCGGATCGCGTCTACGTCATGACCGGATTCGCGCCAAGGCTCGATCTTCTCCGGGATTGCGGTGTGCCCATAAGTGCCAAGACCGGAATCCCCGCGCACGACTCCAAAACATTGGAGACCGAGGTTCCGGGTGTATTCATCGCGGGCGTCGTGGTTGCCGGATACGACGCGAACAAAGTGTTCATCGAGAACGGCCGTTACCATGGCGACAGAATAGTCGCGCGTCTCCTCGGCCAGGGCGCCCCGGCGGAGCCGAAGCTGAGCGCGGAGCTCGATACGTAGGAGAACGGCGGCGGACCGCGTCCGGCCTGACTACTTTTCCCGAATGCCCAATCAGCCTGATGTGATGGACAAGCTCGTGTCGCTGGCAAAGCGGCGCGGATTCATCTTCCAGTCGTCGGAGATTTATGGTGGCACCGGATCCGTCTGGGATTACGGGCCGCTCGGCGTCGAGCTGAAGAAGAATCTCAAGGATCGCTGGTGGCATGCGATGGTGCGCGCTCGCAACGACATCGAGGGCCTCGACGCGGCGATCCTCATGCACCCCCGCGTGTGGGAAGCGAGCGGGCACGTGAGCGGATTCGTCGATCCGCTCATCGACTGCAAGAATTGCAAGAAGCGGTTTCGCGCGGACGATCCGCGCATCAAGGGGACGCCCGGCACCCCCGACGCGCAGTGCCCCGCGTGCGGAATGAAGGGGACGTTGAGCGAGGCCCGTCAGTTCAATCTGATGTTCAAGACCTTCATGGGCCCGGTCGAGGACTCGGCAGCGGTGGTTTATCTGCGGCCCGAGACTGCGCAGGGCATCTATGTGAATTTTCTCAACGTCCAGCAGTCGACGCGCCAGAAGATCCCGTTCGGTATCGCCCAGATCGGGAAGGCGTTTCGCAACGAGATCACGCCTGGGAATTTCATTTTCCGGACGCGCGAGTTCGAGCAGATGGAAATGCAATTCTTCGTTGAGCCGGGCACCGACATGCAGTGGTTCGAGTACTGGAAGCAGCAGCGAATGGATTGGCACCGCAGCCTCGGGCTCGCGGAGAACCGACTCCAGTTCCATCAGCACACGAAAGAAGAGCTCGCACATTACGCGCGCGCCGCGTTCGACGTGCAGTTCGACTTCGGCGGCACGCTCGGATTTCAGGAAATCGAGGGCGTACATAACCGCGGCGACTTCGATCTGACACAGCACCAGCAGTTCTCCGGGAAGAAGCTCGAGTACTTCGACCAGCCGAACAACCGGCGTTTCCTGCCATACGTGGTCGAGACCTCGGTCGGCGCCGACCGCACGACGCTGGCAGTGCTCGTGAATGGATACCGCGAGGAGGCCGTAGAAGGCGAGTCGGAAGGAAGAACGGTACTTGGACTACACCCTTCGATCGCGCCGATCAAGGCGGGCGTTTTCCCATTGGTCAAGAAAGACGGGATGCCCGAGATGGCCCGCAAGATAGCGGACGAGCTGAGGGAATCATTCCCGATCTTCTACGACGACAGCGGCGCGATCGGCCGCAGATATCGCCGACAGGACGAAGTGGGTACGCCGTTCGGGATCACGATTGACGGTGAGTCGCTGACGAACAGCACCGTGACCGTTCGCGATCGCGACACGCTCAAGCAGGAGCGGGTTGAAGCCGGCCAGCTCAAGGACTATTTGAAGCGCAACCTGGCACAGTGAGCGATCTGGATCTTCGGCGCCTGCGGGGTGAGGGGCAGGCGTTCATGGAAGCGATCTCCCGGGAGAGTTACCTCGCCTACGCCGGCCTGAAGAAAACGGCGGACCTCCAGCCGATCTACGAGAAGTACGCAAGAGTTCTGGGGAAGGAAGCCTTCGAGCTGACTCTCGAGGCTTTCCAGACGGCCGCCGAAGGGTCAGAAGAGAAGCGTTCGGCCAGACTCCTTCTCGAATGGGAGATCGAGTCGCAGGCGGCCAAACCCCTCGCCGCACTGGACGAACGGGAAATCGAGTGGGAGAGCAGCGCCGTCGTCCACACTCCGGACGGCCGGATGATCCAATATCAGGCGGTGCCCATCGAGATCTCGAACACCCGCGATCGCGCGGCGCGATTGTCGCTCGATGCGGCGAGGGCAAAACTGGTCACCAGGGAGCACGCTCCTCTGCGGCTGGAGCGGTTGCAGCGCGAGAAGGAGTACATCGAGTCGCTGGGAATCGCTCGAGACTACAACTCTTCGTTCGAGTCGGTCACCGGGATCTCGCTCACGGCGCTCGCGGCGAGCTGCGAGCGATTTCTGCGTGATACCAGGTCGATGTGGGACGACGCTATCCGTGAGGCCCTCCGCGCTTCGCTGGGCATCAAACCGTCCGAGGCGAAGCGCTCGGACGCGCTCGCACTCTTCCGTGCCTCCGAGTACGACGACGCGTTTCCCGGCCGCGAGATGGAAGCCGCCATGCGGCGGCAGGTGAAGGAGATGGGGATCGATCCCACGGCCGACGGGCGCATTGTCTTCGACCTGGGCGATCGGGAAGGGAAGAGATCGCGCGCCTTCTGCTCTCCGGTGCGCGTCCCGGAAGAAGTCTACCTGGTGCTGCGTCCACACGGTGGGCAGAGCGACTACAACACTTTTCTTCACGAGCTCGGACACGCGCTCCATTTTGGCTACGCGAGCGCTGATTACGCGTTCGAGTTTCGCTGGCTGGGCGACAACTCGGTCACCGAGTCGTATGCGATGCTGTTCGATCACCGGATGCAGGACAAAGGTTGGCTGCTGCGGTACTCGAAGCTGGGCGCCAACAGGGTTGGCAGGTTTCTGCGCAGCGCCGGACTCGAGGAGCTTCACTTTCTGCGCCGCTATTGCGCGAAGCTGATTTACGAGAGAACGCTTTACAGCGGCGAGCTGGAATGGTCCTCGCTTCCTGATCTCTACGTGTCTTTGCTCAGCGAGGCGACCGGGTTCGAGTACGATCGCGCCGACGCCTTCGTGGACGTGGATCCTCGATACTACTCAGCGCGATATCTGAGAGCATGGCAGCTGCAGTCGATACTCAATGAGCAGCTGACGTCGCGCTTCGATGTGGACTGGTTTCGCAACCCGTCCGCCGGCCCATGGATCGCTCGGGAATTGTTCGCGCAGGGTCAGAGAGAGAACGCCGACGAAATCGCCGCGCGGACGGGCGTCAATGAACTCTCATTCGACCCGCTCGCGCGGAAGATCGAGTCGTTGCTTGAGTCCTGACTGGGCCGCCGTCGAAGCCGAGACGCTGTCGCGGCTGCGCGAGATCCTACGGTTCGATACCACCAACCCGCCGGGCAATGAGCTGCCGCTCGCGCTGTACCTTCAGGCCGCGCTGACCGCCGAGGGAATCGACACGACGCTTTTGGAGCCGACCAGCAATCGCGCACAGCTGATCGCGAAGATTCCTGGAACGGGCGCGCAGCGCCCGGTGTTGCTTCTGGCGCACATGGACGTGGTGAGCGTGGAGCGCGCTCACTGGACCCACGATCCTTTCGCTGGAGATGTCGCCGACGGCTATCTGTACGGTCGCGGCGCGATCGACGACAAGGGAATGCTTGCCGCGAATCTGATGACGATGCTGCTCCTGCAGCGGAGTCTCTCGGCTTCGGGCCGCAAGCTGTCCCGAGATGTGATCTTCGTGGCGACGTCGGACGAAGAAGCGGGTGGCGAGTGGGGGATGGGATGGCTTATCGCCAATCATCCCGAACTGCTCGACGCCGAGTTTGCGCTGAATGAGGGCGGCAGAACGCGCGTAATCGAAGGCGGCAAGACCTACCTCGCGGTTCAGAGCGCGGAGAAGATCTCCCACGTCGTCACCCTCGTCGCCCACGGCAGCGCGGGGCATGCGGCGATTCCCCTCGCAGACAACGCTGTGTTTCGTCTTGGCCGTGCGCTCAACCAGCTCTCGGGTCACGTTGAGCGGATCACGTTGACGGACACAACGCGCCTGTTCTTCTCGCGGCTGAAGGAGGTTTGGCCGAATGCGCGGGAGAAGAAGGCCATGCACGATCTGGTGACCGGGGACGGGGCGGCCAGCGATGCAGCGGCGAAGATTCTCTCTGAGACTCCCGTGTTCAACGCCGTGCTCCGGAATGGCATCTCGCCGACGATCCTGCGCGGCGGCAAACAGGTCAACGTTATCCCCGACCTGGTGACGGCGGATTTCAACGTCAGGACGTTGCCGGGTCAGTCACTGGACGACGTGGTGAAGCGCATGCGCGCAGCGATCACGGAGCCCGAAGTCAGCCTCGAGATCACCCACCGTGGAGAAGAAGCACCCGCGTCGGACCCGGAATCTCCGATGTTCCAGGCGATCGCCGACGCCGCGCGCGAGCTCGATCCCGCAATGGCCGTGGTCCCTTACCTCAGCACCGGCGTAACCGACAGCGCGCGCCTGCGACGACTGGGCGTCAAAGCTTACGGAGTGCTGCCGTTCCCGATGGAGCAGTCGGATGAGGAGCGCATGCACGGAAATGACGAGCGCGTTCCTATCGCGTCGCTGCACTTCGGCACCCGCCTGATCTTCCGAGCCGTGGAGCTAATTGCCCGGTAGTGCTCGCGTTTTGATTGTCTCCTTGGTCACTCGCTTAAGTCGCCTACGAGGACCCCTAGCCTCTCCCGATCGAGATCTCAGAAAAAGCACGCGCTCGCCTAGAGCGTTATTCCCGCCCGGAAGCAAGTCGGAGCGCGACCAGCTGCGGACGGGCCCACTCGCCCTTCCGGGATCACGGACAGGGAAGGAGGGAGGGTGTCGTCGGAGGAGCATCCGCAAGCAAGGCCGTCGACAGTGCGCGCTATCGCGCGCACAATCGACGGCCGGGTGAGGACTCTGCTCCGAAGACGATACCTTCCCGACTGACCTGCGCCGGGATCTCGAACTAACGAGCGGTCAGCGCCCCTGCAGCTCGTCCGCGATCCGCGCGCCGTCGTACATCTTGCGCAACGCCTCGGGGATCGCGCGCGAATGCACGCTCACCGTGCGACCCACCGCCGACGAGAAGATGAATCGGTTCGACACGCCTTCAATGTTCGAGTCGAATACCAGACCGACCACCTCGGCGTTCCTGTTGATCACCGGGCTCCCGGAATTGCCGCCGATGATGTCATTGGTCGACACGAAGTCATACGGCGTCGAGAGATCGAGGTTGGCCTTTCGGGTCACCCACCGCTCCGGAAGCTTGAATGGCTCCTTGTTGTCGAACGCAGCTGAACGCTCGTACAGCCCGTAGAAAGTCGTCTTGTATGGGGCGATAGTGCCGTTGCTGGGGAATGATTTTACCAGCCCGTCGCTGATGCGCAGCGTGAACGTCGCATCGGGCGGCAGCGCGGTCCCGTACGTCGCGAAAAGCGCCTGACCGATCTTCTCGCTGTTGGCGGCGATGATCGCGTTCAGAGCGTTTGCTCTCCCCAGCTGCGTTCGGTTCAACGGATCGATTTGCCTGGCCAGTACGATCATCGGATCGGTCGAACCGGTAATCGCCGCTGCGCCGCCCTGCACCAGCTGCTGTCTGAATGCCGGATCGGTGATGCGCGTGCCGCGGACAAGAGCTGCTGCGCGCGCTTCTGGAGTTTGCCCGCTCAGTGCGAGACTGAGGAATGGATCGTTGGCGGGAAGCTCACTCTGCGCGGCGCGAAGCTGCGCGGCGATGGCCATCCGCTCGAACGCGGTATCGATCGGCGTCGGAGCGACAATCTGTCTCTTGATGTTCTCGAGGCCCGCACCACGGTACTGAGGCAGGCGCGCGGAATCCGGGGCATTCGCGAACAGGCCGACGCGAACCAGTCCGGCCGCGAGCTGCATGAGAGTCGATCCGCCACCGAAGCCGTAGTAACGAAGCTGGGGGCTGAACGTGGCCAGCTCTCGTTGCGCGTTGGCGATCGCGTCAAAGGTTCCGCCGTACTGCGCCTGCAGCTTCGGATCTGCGGCGATGCGAGCGCGCAGCTCCTGCTCGAAGGCGCGCTTCTTCGCCATGCTCGCCGTGTCGAGAAGGCCCGCGCGATAGCCGGTGACCGCCTTCTGGGAGTTGGCGATTCCGAAAACATCGTTCTGATAACGCCGCGCCGCCGACGTATCTGTGCGCTCCAGCTCCGAGTAGATCCCCAGCGCGCGCTTGTACGCCGCGAGAGAAGCGGGATAACCAACGTCGCGCAGATACTCCATCTGTGCGATGGTATTCAGGCGGCCCGTCGAACCGGGGTTGCCGACGACGAAAACCAGCTCGTTCTCCGTCGCACCGGCCGGACTCCACTTGAGATAGTCCGTCGGGCTGTAGGGCTGGCCGTTCTCGTAAACGCGCAACAGCGTCAGATCGAGATCGTAGCGCGGGTAGGTGAAATTGTCCGGATCTCCACCGAAGAACGCGATGTCGCCCTCGGGTGCCATCACCAGGCGGACGTCGTTGAACCGGCGGTAGCGATAAATGGAGTAGATCCCGCCCTGGTAGAGACTGACAACCTGGCAATTGAGCTGAGTCTGCTGATTGCACTCTGTCTGGATCTGATTGATGATCGCCGTACGCTGTGATGCCTGCTCTGCGGGAGTAGTTCCCGTGATGGCGCCGCGCACCCTGTCGGTCACGTTCTGAATCGATTGCAGCTGATCGACATAAAGTCCGGCGCATTTCTTCTCATCGGCGAGCGTTCGTGCCGCGAACCCCGTCTGGATGTAATTGGAATCCGGTGGGGAAGACGACGCGGTGCACTCGCGGCCGCAGTGATGATTTGTCATGACGAGCCCGCGCGCCGAGACGAAGGAGGCGGAACAGTTAGGCAAACGGACCGAGGCAAGGCGGACGTGGTCCAGCCATTTCTGATCCGGCGCGAATCCGTAAGTGCGACGCCAGTAGTCGATGGGTGGAGCGTCGAAGGTCCACATCGTGCCGAACTCTGGCTGGTAAGTCGGAGCCGACAGCTGTGGCGTCGCGGTCGCGCGACGCTGGGAGGCAGTCTGAGCCGAAGCCTGGCTGGACGCTGCGAGAGCGGTGGCGAGAGCCACCGCGCAGAGCACGGATCTACTCGTCAACATTTTTGTCTTCCTGTTCGGGTAGGTTCGCACGCGGACTTGCAAGATGCCGACCGCCGTGCGGTCGGCTTGTAGCTATGAGGGGCGAGTTCTAGATTGCACGAACCCGCACAAAACCTTTGACCGAGCATCAATGTCACGGAATCGAACCCTGCAGGAAACCACGACAGCTGACAGTCCATCAGAGGTCCTGCAGGCAGCCAAGGATTTCTTTTCGCGGCAGCTCGGCATTTACGCGGCATTCCCCGAGCAGGAATCGGTCTCTCACGTCACGCTCCGCGGGCAGGGTGGCGAAGAGATAGTCATCGCGGCAATCCCGGCCGGTGGCGCCACCCGCGTCACAGGCTCGACCTACTTGTTCGATCAGCAGGTCGCGCGGTTTCTGGCGACTCTCGCGCCCGTACCATTCGCGGTTACGACCGAAGGTGGCGTATGAACCAGACGTCGCCGTTCGTAAACGCGATCCGAGCGCAGCCGACCGCCCTGACGCTCGGGTCGGGAACCGGCCCGGTGATCCGCCTGAGGGCGCAGGTACTGGAGGCCTGGGACGCTATCCGCGTCGACGCCGACCCATCGGCCTCCGTGAAGAGCCTGAAAGAGCTGGCGCTGAGGGAGCTCTACCCCAACGTCTGGCCGAACGACGACTACGTGGTCAAGCTGAATGGGTTCGAAATCCTTGACGAAAACGCTCCCATTTCGTCCACAGCGGCGAGAGATGGCTCGACCTTCCTGATTACCGACCGCCGCCGGCGACCGGTAGAATAACGCCGCCCGTGCGGGCCGCGTTCATCTCCCATAGCGATTGCGGCCGTCACGACACGGGCTGGGGGCATCCCGAGCACGTCGGGCGCCTGCGCGCGATCACTCGTGCATTGCGCGAAGACCCGGAGCTCTTTCATTCTATCGAGCATCTCGAGGGACGACACGCGACGATCGATGAGATCGCGCTGGCGCATGATCCGGCGTACATC